>NZ_JACHML010000001.1:2724003-3048006 GCF_014208045.1 Microbacterium thalassium | reverse complement strand
ACGTCGTCGATGCCGACGGAGCGACCGATCGCCTCGGCGGTCGGGTGCGCGTCGCCGGTGAGCATCGTGACGCGCTCGACGTCGTGCTCGCGCAGCCACGCCACGACCGACGCCGTCTCCGGCCGCGGATCGTCCGCGAGGACGAGCGCGCCGGCGAAGCGCCCGTCGACGGCGACGTACGCCGCCGCCTGCCCGGGCTCGAGGCTCAGCCGCTCGGTGTCGGGGGCGAGAGAGGCGACGTAGGCGGGCTTTCCCACGACGACCGTGCGCCCGTCGATGACGGCCGTGACGCCGTTGGTGGCCGCTTCTCGCGCTTCGGTCGCGGCCGAGACGACGATGCCGCGATCGGCGGCCGCGCGGCGGATGCCCTCGGCGAGCACGTGACTGGAGTACTGCTCGGCGGCCGCGGCGAGACCGAGCACCTCATCGGGGTCGAAGCCGTCGGCGGGGCGCACGTCGACGAGGTCCGGGCGCCCCTCGGTGAGCGTGCCGGTCTTGTCGAACGCCGCCGACCTCACCCGCGCGAGCTGTTCGATGACGGCGCCGCCCTTGATGATGACGCCCGCCTTCGCGGCGCGCGAGAGCCCGCCGAGGAAAGCCACGGGCGCGGCGATCAGCAGCGGGCAGGGCGTGGCGAGCACGAGCACCTCGGCGAAGCGCGTCGGGTCGCCCGACAGACCCCAGGCGGCGCCGGCGATCGCCAGCGACGCGGCGGTGAAGGGGATCGCGAACCGGTCGGCCAGGCGCACGACCGGTGCGCGGGACTCCTGCGCTTCGCGCACCAGAGCGACGATCTGCTGGTACTGGCTGTCGGCGCTGCGGCGCAGGGCGCGCACGCGCACCGCGCGCTGGCCGTTGACGGCTCCCGACAGCACCTCCTCGCCCGCGGTGCGCGTCACGGGCATGCTCTCTCCCGTGATCGACGACTCGTCGAAGCTCCCCGCCTCGGTGAGCAGCTCGGCGTCCACGGGGACGATCTCGGCGGGGCGCACGAGCAGGACGTCGCCGACAGCGACGTCGTCGGCGGGGACGTCGCGAACCTGATCGGAGTCCACCGCGTCCGGGTGCTCGATGACGTGGGCGATGCGCGGCGAGCGGTCGAGCAGCGCCGTGAGCTCGCGCGTCGCGCGGCGGCCGGCGTAGTCCTCCAGCGCCTCGCCGCCCGACAGCATCAGCACGATGATGAGCGATGCGATGTACTCGCCGACCGCAAGGGTCGACACCATCGCGATCACCGCGAGGACGTCCAGCCCCACATGCCCGCGTACGACGTCGCGCACCATCCCGATGATCGTCCACACGACGAACCCCGCGACGTACACCACGGCGAGCCACGTGCTCGCCGTGGGCATGTCGGCCGCCTGCAGCGAGAACACGACGATCCCGACCAGGACCGTCGCGCCGATCACCGGATACCGCGCGATCGCGCGGAGCGCTCTGTTCACGCACCCCACCCTGCCGCGGGCGCGGCGCCGTGCCAACCGGCGAAGGTCCCGTCGATATCGTGGACGCGTGACCGCGCATCTTCCCGCCCGCAGCCGCCTCGTCCACGACTCCCTCCGCGCCGCAGGGATCGCGGGCGACATCGTCGTTCTCCCGGATGCCGCCTCGACGGCCGCCCTCGCGGCCCAGGCGCTGGGGGTCGAGGTCGGCGCGATCGCGAACAGCCTCGTCTTCTGGTCCGACGGCGCACCGCTGCTGGTCATGACCAGCGGCGCGCACCGCGTCGACACCGCCGCGCTCGCGGCGCGCCTCGGGCGAGAGAGCATCAAGCGGGCGAGCGCCGACCAGGTCCGCGAGGCGACCGGACAGGCGATCGGCGGGGTCGCGCCCACGGGGCATCCGGCGCCGCTGGTCACGATCGTCGACGAGGACCTCGCCGGTCACCCCGAGATCTGGGCAGCCGGAGGCACCCCGCACACGGTCTTCGCGCTCACGTTCGAGGAACTCGTGCGCGTCACCGGCGGCACCGTCGCGAAGGTCGACTGACAGACGACGACGGGGCCCGGGCGAGAGCCCGGACCCCGTCGAGTCGGTCAGCGCGTCAGCCGGCGAAGGCCGCGAGCACCTCGTCGAGCGTGATGCCCTTGTGCTTCACCTTCGGGGTGGGCACGGTGTCGGCCGTCGGGTTGCGCACGAGGAAGTTCAGCTCCACGAACGCGAGGTCGGCGGCGTCGACGGTGCCGTCGGCGTTGATGTCGGCGGCGCGGGTGTCGGTTCCCTTCGCGTCGCGGATCGCGATCGCGTCGAGGATGTCGACCACGTCATCGCCGTTGACGTCACCGGCGGCCAGCTGGGCGACGAAGGTCGCGACGGCTCCGATGGGCTCGCCGTCGGATCCTTCCGTCGACAGCATGAGCGGCTGGTGCCACGTGAGGTGACCGGGCACCGAAACCTCGAGCTGCCACGCATCGTCGAACAGCTCGAGTCCGCCGGCTTCGATCCCGCCGCGCGCACCGACCTGCACGGTCTCGACCGTGCCGTCCGGGGCGGTCAGCGTGGCCTCGGCCCCGACCGTCGAGTGGTCGAGCTCGGGGTCGGGCTGGCCCGCCGCCGTCAGCAGGCCCTGCGCGTAGAACCCGCCCGAAGCGATGCCGTGCGATGCCAGCACCGCCACGGTGTCGAACGCGCGCTGCATCGAGACGCCGCGACCGAGGTCGTTCTTGACGTACGTGCTCACGTTGAGGAAGCCGGTGCTCTCGGCGGCGACGGTGTCGGGCACGTCGAAGACCAGGTCCACCAGCGGCAGGTCGTCTCCGGTGTACTCCTTCTCGCCGTCGAAGACGACCTTCTGCTCCCAGCGCCACGCGTTCGCGCTCGTCTGCGTCACCGTGGGCTCGCCGTCGAGGCGGCCGTACTCGGCGAACGCCTCCTGCGCCACGGCGCGGATGTCCGTCGTGTCGCGCTCGTTGAAATACGCCTGGATCGTCATCGTGGCGAACTGCGAGGCGTTGTTCGTCGAGAACGACGTCGTCACGGTGTCGCCGGGGCGCGCGGTCTTCTGATCGGCAGTGCCGACGACGTACGACTGCGTGTCCTTGAACCACCAGGTCTCGACGCGATCGCCGATGTTGCCGGCGGCGTCCATTCCCAGGAAGCGGTGCGACTGCACGGGGCTGAAGTTCAGCGAGACGGGCTCGGTGAACGCGCCCGACGCGTCCGGGCTGATCGCCTTGATCGGGTTGATCGAGAACGAGAAGAACTGGACGCTGTTGTCGGACTGGTCGATGTCGATCCCGGCGGCGCGGATCTCGTCCACCTCGCCGTCGACGACGGTTCCGGACAGTTCGAACGACGACTGCCCGTTCGCGAACTCGTTGACGCTGTCGGTGCCGGTGACGGTGCCCTCGCCGAAGTTCGTCGTGAACACCGGGGCGGTGTTGTCGACGTAGAAGCGCTCGACGGCCGACGAGAAGGTCGTGCCCGCGTCGTCGGTGCCGACCGCGCGCAGCGCGTGAAGACCCGGCTCGACGGTGGCCGCCTTGTGGCCGACGGGGAAGTCCTTGTCGCCGGTCAGGGGCAGGTAGTCGCCGTACCACGCGAACGCGCCGTAGCGCAGCCCGTCCTTCATGAGCGTCGCATCGATGCCGCCGAGGTAGCCGATGTCCTCACCGGACTCGGCGTCCACGAGGAACAGGTCGAGCGTGCGCGAGGGCGTGGCCACGCCCAGCGAGAACTTCAGAGCCGGGTCGTAGGCGTCGGCCGAGGTCGACATGACGGGCTTGATCATCGTGAAGTCCGAGATCTCGGCGTCGTCGACGCGGAAGCCCAGCGGCAGGCGCAGCGCCTCCTCGTCGTCCTGCGACACCGTGACGAAGGCCCCGTAGGTGCCGTCGGCGGCGCCGGCGGGCACGGTGAGGGTCAGCTTGACCTTCTTGGTGGCGCCGGGGGCGACCTTGACGACGTCCTGCACCTTCACCTCGGCGCCGGATGCGGCGAAGTCCGCGGTGCCGGCGCCGTGCTCGGTGTCGAGGGCCAGCGTGTACGTCGCGGACTTCGCGGCGCGGTTGGTGATCGCGACCGTCTTGGTGACGGTCGTGGTCTCGGTCGAGGGGATCATCCCCATCGACAGCGCACCGGTGATGTCATCGATCTGCGTGCTCTGTCCGCGCTGCTCGGCGACCCACAGGTCGTCCATCACCTGGGCGTCGACGGTGCCGTGGACGGCCTGGCGCGGGTCGACCTGACCGGCCCCTGACTCGAAGACGCCCGAGTCGTCGCGCAGTTCGTCGGCGGTGTTCATCAGACGCGTCTTGACGTCGGCCGGCGCGAGCGACGGGTCGTGCTCGAGGATGAGGGCGGCCAGGCCCGCGACGAACGGCGTCGCCATCGAGGTGCCCGACATCCGCGCGTAGGCCTCGTCGTACGAGATGTCGGCCTTCGGGTCGATCTCCCACGTGGGGACGCTCGACATCACCGAGACGCCGGGGGCGGTGACCTCGGGCTTGATGTCGGTCGTTCCGTTGGCGGGGCCGCGCGAGCTGAAGCTCGCGAGGGTGTCGGCCTCGGTGGTGGCCGTGACGAACTCGCCGAACGTCACCTCGGCGGCGCCGGCGGACATCGCCTCGCGCAGCGCGGCGCCGTCGGGGGCGCTCACGCTGAACGCGGGGACATAGAGGTCATCCTCGCCCAGGTAGTACTGGATGTGGCCCTCGGGGCGGTTGTTGACGACGATCGCGCCGATCGCGCCGCGCTGACGCGCGTACGAGATCATCTCGGTGAAGGTCACGGCGCCGCGCTCGATGACGACGATCGCCCCCTTCGGGTTCTTGCCGCTGTAGCCGCGCCATGTGCCGTCGCCCACGTCGACGAGCGGGTGGGTGCTGCCCGCGAGGTCGGTGACAGACGCGTCGTCGCGCTTCTGCGCGAGCAGGCGCAGGTCCGCGGCAGACTCGCCGACGGTCGCATCGGTCGTCGCCAGCTGCAGCGGGCTGTCGTTCGCGCCGACGGTGATGGCCAGGGCCGACGTGCCGGGGGAGCCCAGCGTCGCCGCGCCCCCGTCGCCGTCGTTGCCGGCGGCGATGACGGTCGTCACGCCCGCGAGCGTGAGGTTGTCGGCCGCGATGCTCAGCGGCGACAGGTGGTCGTTGTACGAGCCGCCGAGCGACATGTTCACCACGTCCATGCCGTCGGCGAGCGCGTGCTCCATGCCCTCGAGGATGTCCTCGGTGAAGCCCGAGCCGTAGGGCCCGAGCACGCGGTAGCCGTAGATGTCGGCCTCGGGGGCGACACCCCACGCGGCGCGTCCGCCGAACTCGTCCTGACCGGCGATGATGCCGGCCACGTGCGTGCCGTGGCTGGTGTAGTAGGTCGAGCCGGAGTACTTCTCGCTCTTGCCGCTGGCCTTCCAGTCGGCGTACGTCGTCTCCATCGGGTCGTCGTCGCCGTCGACGGCGTCGTAGCCGCCGGCGTAGACGTCTGCGAGGGCCGGGTGGTTGTAGTCGATGCCCGTGTCGAGGACGCCGATCTTGATGCCGGCGCCGGTGATGCCCGCCTCGTGCAGAGCGGCGACCTCGTCGTAGGTGACGCCGCCGCCGGTCAGCGGGGCGTCCTCGCCGGTCTCGGGCTCGGTGAGCACGATGACCTCGTTCGGCCACACCGACGCGACATCGGGGGAGTCCAGCAGCGCGGCGATGTCGGTGCCCGCGACGGTCATCGCCACGGCGTTGATCGAGCCGCCGAAGCGCTTCTCGATGCCCTTCGCCAGACCCTGCGCCTTCGCGAACGTCTCGAAGCGAGACTGCGACGCGCTGACGGCCTTCTCGGCGTCGGATGCCGACAGGCTCTCGCCGGCGGCGGCCGCGATCGCCCGTGCGGTCTGGGCGACCGGCTGGCGCAGCACGACGATGACGTCCTGCGCCGCGCTCGAGTCGAGGTCGACACCGTCGGCGACGTGCACCTCGTCGGGTGCGGTCAGCGAGATGGCCGACGCGAGGGCCTGACGCTCGGCGGCGGAGGTGCCGGCGATCACGCCTTCGGCGTCGGCCGCCTGCGCGGCCAGCGCGGGAGCCGGCACGAGCAGCGAGCCGACGAGCGTCGCGGCGACGGCCGTGCAGACGGCTGCCCGGCGGCCGGCGCGGCGCGGGGAGGAGGGTGAGGACATGGAGGGACCTTCGTGTTGAGACGAGCGGGGACGGTGGTGCTGGCATAACAGTGCCAAACCACCGGGAGGGGTACCCTGACGTAAAGACGACATGGCTACTTCTCGTCGCCGGATCGGTCGGATTCGCGCGCCGTGCTCGCCGATAGTGGAGGACGTGATGGGACTGGACGTGCTGGGACTCGGCGTGATCGAGCATCGCGTCTACGAGCACCTGGTGCGCCACCGGGCCACCCCGGCGGACCGGCTCGCCGCCGATCTCGGGCTGCGCGCGACCGACGTCGGAGCCGCGGTCTCGGCGCTGACGGCGCTCGGGCTCGTCGCCCGCGACGGCGTCGACTCCGAACGGCTCGTCGCCGCCCCGCCGGACGTGGGGCTCGGCGCCCTGATCCTGCAGCACGAGGATCGCCTCCGTCAGGCGGAGTCCGAGATGCTGCTGCTCGAACGGCTCTATCGCGACGCGGGTTCGGGCGAGGCGGATGTCGTCGACGTCGTGCGCGGCACCGAGGCCGTCCGTCATCGGTTCAACCAGCTGCAGCGCGGCGCGCGCCACGAGGTCCTGCTGTTCGTCAAGGGCGACGCCGTGGCCGTCGACCGCGACGAGAACGTCGAGGAGGAGGTCGCGATCGCCCGCGGCATCCGCTATCGCTACGTGCTCGAGCGCGCGCGGCTCGAGGCGCCGGGAGTCATCGAGGCGGCGCGCGAGGCGATCGCGGCGGGCCTCGACGTGCGCGTCGCCGGTGAGCTGCCCACCCGCATGCTCGTCGTCGACCGCACGGTGGCGATGGTGCCGCTGGCCACGGGCGGCGAGGACCAGTCGTCGGGAGCCCTGCTGCTGCACGCGGGCGGACTCGTCGACCTCGCGCTGAGCCTGTTCGAGCGCACCTGGGCGTCGGCGTCGCACCTGGTCGCCGCCGGCGACGGCGCGATCGACGAGGTCGAGCTCGACGACGAAGAGCGAGAGGTGCTCGCGCTCCTCGACGCCGGCCTCACCGACCGCGCCATCGGGCTGCGCACCGGCATGTCGGTGCGCACCGTGCAGCGGCGCGTGCGCGACCTCATGGACCGCGCCGACGTCGACACGCGACTGCAGCTGGGCGTCGCCGCCGTCCGGCGCGGCTGGCTCTGAGCGCGCGCGTCAGCGCGGGGTGTCGAAGGTCCAGTCGACGGGGTCGATCGCGTCCACGACCGCCCAGTCGTCGGCGTCCCACGTGAAGGTCGCCACCGCGCACGTCGGCATGTGCCCGATGCGCTCGCGGGACAGATGCCCCGCGAGCACGGTCATGCCCGGATCGTGCGCGACCAGCAGCACCGAGCTGTGGCCGCTGTCCGCCGCGAACGCGAGCAGCGTCGGCGCGCTCGCGCCGTAGAGCCCCGCCGCCTCGGTGACGGGCGTGGCGAGCGCCTCCGAGAAGGCCTCGGCGGTGGTGCGGGCGCGCACCGCCGTGCTCGAGAGGATCATGCCGGGCCGGAAGCCTGTGTCGGCCAGCATCCGGGCCATGCGCGGGGCGTCGCGACGCCCGCGGGGGTTGAGCGGCCGATCGTGGTCGTCGAGGTGCGGGTCGCCCCAATCGGACTTGGCGTGACGCACCAGTGCGAGGCGGATCACGACGCCACCGCCTTTCCGTCGTCGTGTGAGAGGGTCACTCCTCGACGCTACCGCCGCGGGAGCGCGTCGCCGACGAAGACCCACGCTCCGCGACCGCTCGCGAGGGTGACGGGGACGCGGTGGAACAGGGGTGCCTCGTGCTCGTCGCATGCGTCGAGCTCGTCATCGGTGAGCGGCAGCACGCGCCCGATGACCTTGTCGCGCGGGTTGCCGGTGGCGCGGACGAACGGATGCCTCGACGGCGTGGCGTCGTCGAGGTCGCGATGGTCTTCGAACGCCACGACGTCGACCGTGTAGCCGGCGAGCACATCGTCCTCGCCCGGCACGACGTGCCCGAGCGTGTCGAGCTGCACGCCCGGCTCGCACAGGGAGTCGCAGCTGAACAGCAGTGTTCCGGGGGTCTCGCCCACAGCGAAAGGGTACGACGCGGACCGAGGTTTCCGGGAGGGGTCCGGACTGAGGTTTCGCCGGGAGTCTCAGCCCAGCAGCGCGTGCGCGATCGAGAACACCGCCAGACCCGCGAGCGCCCCGACGATCGTGCCGTTGAGCCGGATGTACTGCAGGTCGCGGCCCACCATGAGCTCGATCTTCTCCGTCGTCTCGTCGGGGTCCCACCGTTCGACGGTGTCGGTGATGAGCGACGCGATGTCGTGCCGGTAG
Source organism: Microbacterium thalassium (assembly GCF_014208045.1). Taxonomy (NCBI): domain Bacteria; kingdom Bacillati; phylum Actinomycetota; class Actinomycetes; order Micrococcales; family Microbacteriaceae; genus Microbacterium; species Microbacterium thalassium. The sequence continues at coordinate 3,039,637 of NZ_JACHML010000001.1, read as the reverse complement.
CGCTCGACGAGGAACACCGCGGCGTCGACGACCCACGTGTCGACGCGGTGCTGGGCGGCGGCATCCGTCGTCAGGCGCACGCCGAGATCCGACACCGCATCGGCCGCACGGGCCCGCAGCGCGCTGCCCGGATCCTCGAGAGCCGACAGCAGGCCCGACTTGGCGGTGTTCCACGCCTCGGCGGCGAGCTCGCGCACGCGCGGGCTGTCGAACACCGACTCCTTGGCGTCCTCGAAGCGCCCGATCGTCGACGGGTCGTGCTGCAGGTTCGTGGCGAGTCGCTCGAGGTAGCCGTCGAGCGCGAGGCGGGCGGGGTGCCGCGGGTCGGCCTGCACCGCGGCGACGAAGCGGACCGCCTCGGTGTAGACGGTCTCGTCCACGAGCCGCGCGGCGATCGAGGGGACCCACGCCGGCAGGCGGCGCGAGACCAGCCCCGCGAAGGCGGCGCGGTTGGCGTTCAGCCACGCCGCGATCGTGTCGACGCCGAGGTCCACCGCCTCGTGGTGGGCGCCCGAGGCGAGGATGCGCGAGAGCCACTCGCCCAGCGGCGGCCCCCACTCCGGCGCGATGAGGTGCTCGCGGGCCAGCTGCTCGATGATCCCCTGCACGTCGTCGTCGCTGAGGGCGCGCAGCACCCCGGCCGCGACGGCCGACCCCTCGACGACGACGCGCTCGGCGTGCTCGGGCTCGGTGAGCCATTCGCCGAGCCGTGCCGCGATCGGCGTCGCCTCGAGCCGCCGGCGCACGACGTCGCCGCGCAGGAACTCGGTCTCGACGAAGTCGCCCAGCGTCTGGCCGATCTCGTCCTTGCGCCGCGGGATGATCGCGGTGTGGGGGATGGGGATGCCGAACGGATGCCGGAACAGCGCCGTCACGGCGAACCAGTCCGCGAGCGCCCCCACCATGCCTCCCTCGGCGGCGGCGCGCACATAGGCCAGCCACGGGACGCTGCGCTCGAACGCGAACGCGACGGCGAACACGACCGCCATGCCGATGAGCGCTCCGAGCGCCACCGCCTTCATGACCCGCAGGCCGCGGAGCCGCTCGCGGTCGGCCGGGCTCAGCAGGTGCGGCGCCGTGCGCTTCACGGCTCGAGCGGGCCGAGCCACGCGGTGGCGACGGTCGAATGCGCCGACTCGGGGTCGGATGGATGGAACAGTCCCGCCAGGACGTCGCGATACAGGCGGCTGAGCTCGCTGGAGGCGAAGTACGACGAACCGCCGGCGACGAGCACGGCCTCATCGACGATCTGCTTGGCGGCCGTCACGGCACGGTGCTTCAGACCGCTCAGCAGCGAGAACCAGCGGGGGCCGTGGTCGGCGCGCTCGTCGACGTCCCGGGCGATCGCGGCGATCTGCGGGGGAAGGGCGTCGTAGGCGAGCGCCATGTCGGCGATGCGCCAGCGGATGTCGGGATCCTGGCCGTACGTCCGGCCGGTGCGCTTGGAGGTGCGCCGCGCCGCGGTGTCGACGGCGACGTCCAGCGCACGGCGGGCGATGCCGGTGTAGACCGAGGCCAGCAGGATCTCGAAGACGCTGAAGATGCCGAACACGATGGGATCCGGATTCGGCCCCGGCGCGATGCGGCGCACGACGCGTTCCGGCGGGGCCACGGCTCCGTGCAGCTCGGTGGTGCGCGACTGCGTGCCGCGCATGCCGAGCGTGTCCCAGTCGTCGCGCATGCGCACGGCATCCGAGCGCGGCACGAACGCGTAGACCATCTGCGGCGCATCGGGGCTCGTGGTGTCGAGACCGTGCAGTCCCAGCTGCGTCCACACCGGCGCGAGGGACGTGAAGATCTTGGTGCCGGTGAACGCGTAGCCCCCGTCGTCCTGCGGCGCGGCATCCGTATCGCTGCCGAACAGCACCAGGTCGTTGCCGGCCTCGCTGATGCCGAAGGCGAACACCTCGCCCGCCGCGGCGCCCTCCTGCACGAAGCGGAGCGCCTCGATGCCGCGGTCCGAGAGCACCTTCGCGACCCCGGTCCACACCAGATGCATGTTGACCGCGAGCGCGGTCGCGGGGGCCGCCCCGGCGAGGCGCTGCTGCAGCTCCGCCGCCTGGACGAGGCTGAGGCCCGCGCCGCCGAGCGCCTCGGGCACGAGGATCGCGAGATACCCCGCCGCCCGCAGGTCCTCCAGATCGGCCTCGGGGAAGACGTTGTCGCGGTCGTAGTCGGCCGCGCGCGCACGCATGCGCTCGAGGAGGTCCGCCGGCAGATGGATGCTGGGGTCGAACGATGATGCCGTCACATGCCCATTCTGCTCGCCGCCGGCGCCGCGGGCGTCGCGCTGCGCGGCACGTCGCGGGGCCAAGGTCCTGGCGGTCTGCGGGCGGCGACACGAGAATGTGCGCATGTCGAAGCTGACACGCACGCTCATCCCGCCCTCGCAGCGGTACTCGATCGACGGACTGCTCGACCTGCTCGATCTGTCGCACGGCGATGCGCTGAGCAAACGCACCGGGTTCCTCATCATGCTCGTGCTTTCGGGTGTGATCGCGGTCGCCGGTGTGCTCGCCGACTCCACGGCGACGGTCATCGGCGCGATGATCATCGCGCCGCTGGGCACCCCGATCCTCGGCATCGCGGCCGGAATCGTCACCGGGCATCCGGGGCTCGTCGCCCGCTCGGTGATGTGGGTGCTGTCGGGCCTGGGCATCGTCGTCGTCATCGGCGTGCTGCTGTCGGTGTTCATCGCGGATCCGGACGTGCTCACCACGAACGGCCAGATCACCGGACGCACATCGCCGAGGATGGTGGATCTGGCGGCGGCGCTGGCCACCGGGACGGCGGGCGCGTTCGCGATGAGCCGCAAGGACCTCAGCGCCGTCCTTCCCGGCGTGGCCATCGCCATCTCGCTCGTGCCGCCCCTCGGCGTCGTCGGCGTGTGCGCCGGGCAGGGGGCCTGGAACGAGGCGCTGGGCGCGCTCATCCTGTTCCTCTGCAACGTCTTCGCGCTGGTGATCGCCGGCAGCATCGTGTTCACGATGGCCGGCTACGCGCGCAACCCCCACGCCTCGCCCACGACGAACCGCAAGCGGGCCTACTCGATCGTCGGCGTGCTGGCGATCCTGATCGCCGTGCCGCTCGCGGTCAACAGCGTCATCACGATCTACTACGCCCGCATGACGTACGCCATCCACGAGGCGACCGGAGCCTGGCTCGACGACGCCGACATCGACTACGACATCGGCTCGATCACCTGGACGAACCGCAACGCGAACGTCGAGGTCTCGACCGAGGATGGTTCGCTCGGCGACCAGTCGAAGCTCGAATCGTCGCTGACCGAGCTGCCCGACTGGGTCACCGTGACGATCCACGTCACTCCGGCGACCAGCCACGTCGTCTACGGCGGCTCCTGAACGGCCGTCCCGGGGGCGCCCGCGGCCCCGCCCGGGCGTCATCCGGGTGAAGATGGGGAGATGATCTCGACGGAATGGGCCCTCGAGCTGCGCGAGTCCGGCCTCATCTGGCATCCGCGCTCGGGCGACCGGTTCCAGCTCGACGAGCCGGAGTTCGAGGCCGACGTGTTCACGGTCAGCGAGATGACGATCGAGCCGCGCGAGTATCCGACCGGGCGCATCCTCGCCTTCAACGGCACGACCGAGTGGGCCCTCGACTCGGTGGCGCTCGAGGACGCGCTGTGGCTGCCGCACGAGCACCAGCTGCGGGAGCTGCTGCGGGGGAGCTTCCGGGCGCTGCGGCGCCTTGCCGACACGCACGAGGTCGAGATCGTGCTGGGCCGCGGGGGCGAGAGCGAGGAGGTGCTCGTCTTCGAGCACCCCGAGCCGGCGGACGCGTACGCGATGGCGGTGCGGGAGCTGTTGCGGCGCATCGCGTGAGGAGCCGCGCGCGGCGCCGCGGCCGACGTCAGGTGACGAGGTCGACCGGCTCGGTGTCGGGGATGGGGCTCGCGTCGCGCCCGCGCAGATCGGGGAAGCCGCGCACGAAGACGATCGAGACCAGGACGCCGGCGATGCAGAACGCCGCCGCCGCCAGGTAGGCGCCGCCGGCGCCGACGCCGTCGATGAGGAACCCCGCGACGGCGGAGCCCGCCGCGGCGCCGATGAGCTGTCCGGTGTTGATCCAGCCGTACGCCTCGGCGGTCTCGCTGAACTTCACGCTCACCGAGGTCATCGAGAACATGACGGCGAACGCCGGGGCGATGCCGATGCCGGCCACCAGCAGCGTGCCGCCCAGCCACCACGCGTTCAGCGACACCATCGCCAGCGTCAGACCGGCCGCGACGATGGCCATGCGCCGGGCCATCGCCCAGGGGCCGATCGGCAGGTGCCCGAACGCCAGCCCGCCGCCGAGGCTGCCGACGGCGAAGAGGGCGAGCACGATGCCGGCCTCGAAGCCGTCGTGGCCGAACGTCGCCACGACTCCGGCCTCGACCGCCGCGCACGCGCCGATGAGGAGGAACCCGACGACGGTCGCCAGGATCACCGGCGGCTTGAGCAGGACGCGCCCGAGCCGTCGCCTGCTGCGCGGGATGCGCACGCGACCGACCTCGGGGGAGAGGATGAACCACGCGCCGCCCCCGATGAGCACGGCCACGACCATGAGGAGCGCTTCGACGGTGCCGATCTGCGTCGCGACGAACGTCACGAGCACGGGCGCGGCGACCCAGATGAGCTCCTGGAGCGAGGCGTCGAGCGAGAACAGCGGCGTCAGCTGCGAGGAGTTCACCATCTTCGGGTAGATCGTGCGCACCGCCGACTGGACCGGCGGTGTCGACAGTCCCGCGATCAGGCCGAGTGCCGTGTAGGCGGGCAGGACCATGTCGCCGAGCGCGAGGGCCGTGATCGACGCGGCGCAGATCACGAGGGTCACGGTGAGCACCTTGCGCATGCCCCACAGCCCCATCCAGCGACTGGTGACCGGCCCCGCGACGGCCTGCCCGATGGACGTCGCCGCCAGCACGATGCCGGCGGCCGCGTACGACCCGGTGACCTGCTCGATGTGGAGGAGCACCGCGAGGCTGAGCATGCCGCCGGGGAAGCGCGCCGTCAGCTGCGCGGCGATGATGCGCCCGACTCCCGGAGTGCGCAGAAGGTCCCGATAGCCCGCCACGGATCAACGTTACAGGCGAGCGTGGCGTCGGGCGTCCGGGGCCGGCCCCGGACGACACGCCGACGACACGCCGAAGGGCGCTTTCCACAGGCGAATCGATGTCGGTGGATGCCTCTACCGTCTCGTTCTGTGGACAGATCGAAGCAGTCGTCGCGAAAGACGCGTGATCCGGGGGTTTTCGCCGGGTCGCGCAGGCCGCGCGGCTGTGGATGAAGCGGTGGAGAACCTGTGCTGTCCCTGGGGATGGCGGTGGAAAACTACACGGATGTAACTACTACCCCTTGTGGTGCACCCCAATGTCTGTCCCCATATGTAGTATTGGTGTCCCGGCGGGGGGTCTGCCGGACGTAATGAGGGGAGAGACGGATCCATATGTCGATCACGGTCTACACGAAGCCGGCCTGTGTCCAGTGCAACGCGACGTATCGCGCGCTCGACTCGAAGGGCATTGAATACGAGGTCCTCGACGTTTCGGAGGACCCGGCGGCGCTCGAGCGCGTGAAGTCGCTCGGCTACCTGCAGGCGCCCGTCGTCATCACCGACGAGGATCACTGGTCGGGCTTCCGCCCCGACAAGATCGACGAACTCGCATCTCGTCTGGTGTGACCGGCATGGCAACCGCGATCGCTCGGCGCAGCGCGGTTGCCGACGGGGCCGCCGCGGTCCCGCTCCTGGTCTACTTCTCCAGCATCTCCGGGAACACCGCGCGCTTCGTCGACAAGCTCGGTCTGCGCGCGGTGCGCATCCCGCTCCACTCCACGGAGCCCCTGCTCCGGGTCGACGAACCCTACGTCCTCGTCACACCCACCTATGGCGGCGGCCAGGGGCGCGGGGTCGAGAAGGGCGCCGTCCCCAAGCAGGTCATCCGATTCCTCAACGACGAACGCAACCGCGGTCTCATCCGCGGCGTGATCTCGGCGGGGAACACCAACTTCGGCGAGCACTTCTGCTTCGCCGGTGACGTCATCAGCCGCAAGTGCCGCGTGCCGCACTTGTACAGGCTCGAACTCTTCGGCACGCCGGACGACGTGGATCGCGTAAGCGACGGATTGGAACGATGGTGGAATCAGCAGTGACCGAGCGCGGGTTCAAGACGGACCCCCGGTTCGAGGGAATGGACTACCACGCCCTCAACGCGATGCTGAACCTGTACGACGCGGACGGGAAGATCCAGTTCGACGCCGACAAGCGTGCGGCGCGCGAGTACTTCCTGCAGCACGTGAACCAGAACACGGTGTTCTTTCACTCGCTCCGGGAGCGACTGGACTACCTCGTCGAGAAGCAGTACTACGAGGGCGCCGTGCTCGAGAAGTACCCCTTCGAGTTCATCCAGAAGCTCAACGACCTGGCGTACGCGAAGCGCTTCCGCTTCGAGACGTTCCTCGGCGCGTTCAAGTACTACACCAGCTACACGCTCAAGACCTTCGACGGCAAGCGCTACCTCGAGCGCTTCGAGGACCGCGTCGTCATGACCGCGCTGGGCCTCGCCGACGGCGATCAGGACCTCGCGGTCGAGCTGGTCGAGGAGATCATCGCCGGCCGCTTCCAGCCCGCCACCCCCACCTTCCTCAACACCGGCAAGGCGCAGCGCGGCGAGCTCGTCTCGTGCTTCCTGCTGCGCATCGAGGACAACATGGAGTCGATCGCACGCGGCATCAACTCCGCCCTCCAGCTGTCCAAGCGCGGCGGCGGCGTCGCCCTGCTGCTGTCGAACATCCGCGAGGCGGGCGCCCCGATCAAGCAGATCGAGAACCAGTCCAGCGGCATCATCCCCGTCATGAAGCTGCTCGAGGACTCGTTCAGCTACGCCAACCAGCTGGGTGCGCGTCAGGGCGCCGGCGCGGTGTACCTCAGCGCCCACCACCCCGACATCATGAAGTTCCTCGACACCAAGCGCGAGAACGCCGACGAGAAGATCCGGATCAAGACGCTGTCGCTGGGCGTCGTGATCCCCGACATCACGTTCGAACTCGCCAAGAACGGCGAGGACATGTACCTCTTCTCGCCGTACGACGTCGAGCGCGTCTACGGCGTGCCGTTCGGCGACATCTCGGTCACCGAGAAGTACCGCGAGATGGTCGACGACGCGCGCATCAAGAAGACCAAGATCAACGCGCGCGACTTCTTCCAGACCCTCGCCGAGATCCAGTTCGAGTCGGGCTACCCGTACATCATGTTCGAGGACACGGTGAACGACGCCAACCCGATCAAGGGCCGGATCAACATGTCGAACCTGTGCTCCGAGATCCTCCAGGTCAACACGCCCACGACGTACAACGAGGACCTGTCGTACCAGAACATCGGCAAGGACATCTCGTGCAACCTGGGCTCGATGAACATCGCGCTCGCGATGGACGGCAAGGACCTGGGCAAGACGGTCGAGACGTCGATCCGCGCGCTCACCGCCGTGAGCGACCAGAGCCACATCTCGTCGGTCCGCTCGATCGAGGACGGCAACGACCGTTCCCACGCGATCGGCCTCGGCCAGATGAACCTGCACGGCTACCTGGCGCGCGAGCACGTGCACTACGGGTCCGAAGAGGGCGTCGACTTCACGAACATCTACTTCTACACGGTGCTCTTCCACGCGCTGCGGGCCTCGAACCGGCTCGCGATCGAGCGCCGCCAGGCGTTCGAGGGCTTCGCCGACTCGACGTACGCGTCGGGCGCGTTCTTCGACAAGTACATCGATCGTGCGTGGGAGCCTGCCACCGAGAAGGTGAAGGAGCTGTTCGCCGGCATCCACATCCCGACCCAGGACGACTGGCGCGAGCTGAAGGCGAGCATCCAGGAGCACGGGATCTACAACCAGAACCTGCAGGCCGTCCCGCCCACCGGATCGATCTCGTACATCAACAACTCCACGAGCTCGATCCACCCGATCGCCTCGCGCGTCGAGATCCGCAAGGAAGGCAAGCTCGGCCGCGTCTACTACCCGGCGGCGTTCATGACGAACGAGAACCTGGAGTACTACCAGGACGCCTACGAGATCGGCTACGAGAAGGTCATCGACACGTACGCCGCCGCGACCCAGCACGTCGACCAGGGCCTGTCGCTGACGCTGTTCTTCAAGGACACCGCCACGACGCGCGACATCAACCGCGCGCAGATCTACGCGTGGCGCAAGGGCATCAAGACGATCTACTACATCCGGCTGCGCCAGATGGCCCTCGAGGGCACCAACCTCAGCGAGTGCGTCAGCTGCATGCTGTGACGCGCAGCGCCTCGTCTCGCTCCGCTCGCACAACGACCGATACCAAGGACCGATCATGACTCCCGAGCCGCTCAAGCTCATCGACCACGTCCAGGCGATCAACTGGAACCGCATCCAGGACGACAAGGACCTCGAGGTGTGGAACCGCCTCGTGAACAACTTCTGGCTGCCCGAGAAGGTGCCGCTGTCCAACGACATCCAGTCGTGGAACACGCTGACGCCCGCCGAGCAGACCCTGACGATGCGCGTGTTCACCGGTCTCACGCTGCTGGACACCATCCAGGGAACGGTCGGCGCCGTCTCGCTCATCCCGGACGCGATCACGCCCCACGAGGAGGCCGTCTACACGAACATCGCGTTCATGGAGTCGGTCCACGCGAAGAGCTACTCGTCGATCTTCTCGACGCTGTGCTCGACGCCCGAGATCGACGACGCGTTCCGCTGGTCGGTCGAGAACGAGAACCTTCAGAAGAAGGCTCACATCATCATGGAGTACTACCGCGGTGACGAGCCCCTCAAGCGCAAGGTCGCCTCGACGCTGCTGGAGTCGTTCCTGTTCTATTCGGGCTTCTACCTGCCGCTGTACTGGTCGAGCAAGGCCAAGCTCACCAACACGGCCGACATCATCCGCCTCATCATTCGCGACGAGGCCGTGCACGGCTACTACATCGGCTACAAGTTCCAGAAGGGACTCGAGAAGGTCTCCGAGGCCGAGCGCCAGGACATCAAGGACTACACGTTCTCGCTGCTGTACGAGCTGTACGACAACGAGGTGCAGTACACGCAGGACCTCTACGACGGTGTCGGTCTGACCGAAGAGGTTAAGAAGTTCCTGCACTACAACGCCAACAAGGCGCTGATGAACCTCGGCTACGAGGCGATGTTCCCGTCGACCGTCACAAACGTCAGCCCCGCGATCCTGTCGGCGCTCTCCCCGAACGCCGACGAGAACCACGACTTCTTCTCGGGGTCGGGCTCGTCGTACGTCATCGGCAAGGCCGTCGCGACCGAGGACGAGGATTGGGACTTCTGAGCCGTGTTTCGCGGTCGTAAATTCTCGCGTGCGACCGCCTGATCGGGCCGGTCACCCATGGCGGCGCGCCGGTTCCGCGCGCTAGCGTCACGGGCAACCCACGCGTCCTGCATCTGAGTATCGCCCCCGGCCGAAAGCCAAACCCACGTGGGCCAGGCTTCCTCGGCGTCCGCACCGTCTGCGGGCGCCGAGGATCCCGCAAACGCGAGGGTCCTGCAAGCGCCGGTCCCGCAAGCGCTCAGTTCAGACGCCCCTCCGGCTCGAAGTCGGGGTCGTTGGTGATGATGAGCGCATCCAGCCGCGCGTCCGCCTCGCGTCCCGTGAGGACGAGCACGTGGGGCCCGGCTTCGAGTTCGGGCTCGAACGGGTCGCACTTGTGCGTCGTGAAGGACCCGCCGCACCGCAGGCTGATCGGCTCCCACGTCCAGTCGAGATAGATCGTGTCGACGCCCTCGTGGAAGTCCCAGATGTCCGGCGCCGAGGAGTCCAGCGACAGCCGGAACGTGTCGTTCGCGTCGAAGACATGCTCCGGGTCCGTCGACTCGGGCTGACTGACGCGCGCCCAGATGCGATACGTGCCGTCCTTGTCGATGTCGAACTCGAAGCGGGCGGTGCCGCTCTCAGCCTCGGCGGCGGCGATGTACGCGCCTCCGGACGCCTTGGAGTCCGAGTGCGCGGCCATCGTGGCGACGAACCGCCCGTCCTCGGCCTCGATCTCGACGGTGTCGAAGGGCGACTCGGGTGTGGGGGTCGGTGTCGGCGTCGGAGTCGGCGTCGGTGTTCCCTGGGCCGACACGTCTGCGACCGGTCCCTGGCCCGTCCCCGGGATCAGCATGAGCGCCGTCCAGACCCCGCCGGCGACGAGCGCGACGGCCGCCACCGCGATGGCGATCCCCAGCCAGCGGCGCTTCGGCGCCGCGGCTGCGGCGCCGACCGGCGCATGCCCGTGCTTCCGCGTCGGCAGCAGCGGCGCGATCGCGTCGCCGAGGACGCCGACGTCGTACTTGAAGCGCGAGTTGGTAACCTCCAGCCCCTGCCGGGTCGCGAAGCCATGGAGCGACTCGGGCAGGTCGGCGCGCGACGGCATCCGCGCCCCGTCCACGAGGACGGGGAACACCTTCACGTCGCGCGACAGCGCGCTCTCGACCTCGAGCCGCACGAAGTCGTCGGGGTCGTCGAGGCGCCGATGCCCCTCGGCGTCGGTGGCGGCGGTCCACTGCGGATCGACGACGACGACCACCGCGCGGCAGTCGCGCAGGGTCTCTTCGAGGACCTCCTCGAAGTCGGCGCCCGGCTCGATCCCGTCGACGTCCATGAACACCACGTCTTCGCCGAACCGCGCTGTCAGCGCGTCGTACAGCCGTCCGGCGGCGCCCGACGCGGTGTTGCGCCGGTAGCTCACGAAGACGGAGTAGGTCACGTCGCCAGCGCCTCCCAGTCGACGTCCACCGCGGTCGGGCGCGATGCCGAGATCCGGGCCGGCAGCCGCATGCCCGGGCGCGGCCAGTGCCGCGGCCGGGTCACGACGCTCGTGCTGACCGGTGTGGGCGGGACGCCGGGCGCCTCGGCGAGCAGCTCGAGGCGGCACTCCTGATAGCGGCCTCGCGCCTCGGGCTGCGAGACCGACACCACGAGCACGGCGCCGGCGACGGCATCCGCCATCGGGTCGGCGGTCATCCGTTCCAGCACACGGGCGATGTCATCGGCTCCGTCCACGGTTCCACGGTATCGCTCTCGCGCGGCCCCCGGGAGTGCGATCGCGTGGTTGGCTGGGTGCATGAGGAATGTCGCGCGGTGGGTTCTGGGGCTCAGCATGGTCTTCGCGGGGGTCAGCCACCTGTTCTGGGCCAGGAGGGAATTCCAGGCGCAGGTGCCCGATTGGGCGGCCGAGACCACCGGGCTCGGCAAGGACGGCATCGTGGTCGCCTCGGGCGTCGCCGAGGTGATGTTGGGGGGAGCGCTCGTGGCGCTGCCGGCCTCCCGCAGCCGCGTCGGCGCCATCCTCGCGGCGTTCTTCATCGCGGTGTTCCCCGGCAACATCGAGCAGTACACGAAGCGGCGGGACGGCTTCGGCCTCGACACCGACACCAAGCGTCTCGTGCGCCTGTTCTTCCAGCCCGTCCTCATCGCGTGGGCGTGGTGGTCGACGCGCACACGCTGACCGCGAGGCGCACGCCGGTGGATCGGCGAGGGCTCAGCCCCGCACCGACGCCGTGACGGTGAACTTCGCGTTGCGCGCGATCTGCCGCGTCGGACCCACGATCCGCTCGAGGTCCGAGCGGTAGCGCAGGTGCGAGTTCCACACCGTCCACAGCTCGCCGCCGGGACGGAGGGCCCGGGCGGCGTCCGCGAACAGGTGCGCGGCCAGTCCCTCGTGCACGGCGGCGCCGGTGTGGAACGGCGGGTTGAGGGCGATGAACGACGCGGCTCCGTCCGGCACGGATTCCAGCGCGTCGTCGCGCACGACGCGCACGCGGTCGGCGACGCCGTTCGCCTCGGCTGTCGCGCGGGCGGATGCCACGGCGGCGGCCGACTGATCGCTCGCGTGCACGGCGAGGGACGGATGCCGCAGCGCGAGCGCCGCCGCCACGACGCCCGTGCCGCACGCGAGGTCGACCGCGAGGCCGTCGCCCGGGATGTCGGCGGGCAGGTGCGCGAGCAGGAACCGCGTGCCGATGTCGATCGCGGCGCCCGCGAACGCGCCGCCGAACGCGCACACCACGAGCCCGTCGTGCTCGCGGCAGCGCGGGCGGGGGTCGGCGCCGTCGTGCGGCTCCGACGCGATCAGCACGCGCGACTTCTGGCGGGCGTGGCTGACGTCCACGCGCGCGAAGCGCTCCGTGAGCACTCCGTTCATCGCGAGGGACATGTGCTTGATGCGCCCGCCGGCGAACACGCGGACGTCGTCGGCGGCGTGGGCCGCGATCAGGCCCGCGATGTCGCGCAGCGCGTCGAGCGAGCGGGGGAGGCGCATCAGCACGACGCGCGCGTCCCGCACGAGGTCGGCCGACAGCGGCAGCGACACGGTCGTGTCGTCGAGTCCGACGCGGGCCGCGTTCGCGGCGAGCGCTCGCTCGCCGGTCAGCGCGTCCTGGTGCACGCGGATCCGCCCCGGGTCATGGGGGCCGTCCGCTGCGGAGCCGAGCGCCAGGGCGCCGTACGCGTCGCCGATCACGGTCGTCGCCCCGCGTCCGGCGTCCGCGCGCGCGACGGCCGACTCGTCGAGGATGAGCCGGTCGGCGGCGTCGACGGCCACGAGATCGGGCGCCTCGACGTCCGGCCAGCGCCGCAGCGCGTCCAGCGAGAAGTCCACGTGCTCACGCTACCCGGGCGGCGTCCGGCCGCGTGGCCGGCCGCACGTAGGCTGGATCGGTCCGACCCGAGGAGACCTGTGTTCCGCACGCCCCTGACCCTGTTCCGCACGCTCGCGATCGCCGAGGCGATCTCGTGGACGATCCTCATCGCCGCTCTCGTGCTGCGGGCGACGGCCGATCTCGCGATCGCCGTCACCGTCGGCGGCGCGGTGCACGGCTTCGTGTTCCTGTCGTACGGAGCCACGGCCGTCCTCGTGTCGATGAACCAGCGCTGGCGCCTCGGCCCGGCCGCCGTCGCCGTCGTGAGCGCCGTGATCCCCTACGCCACGATCCCCGTCGAGATCTGGCTGCAGCGGTCGGGCCGCCTCGCCGGCGCGTGGCGCCTCGAGGAGTCGCCCGATCCCGCCGACCGCATCTGGTACGACCGGCCGATGCGGTGGTTCCTGAAGCGCCCGTGGCTGCTCGGCGGTCTCATCGCGCTCGCCGTCGTCGCCCTCTACGTCTCGCTGCTGCTCATCGGACCTCCCGGCGGCCGGCACTGAGCGCGGCCGGCGGCCCGCTCGCCCGCGTCCGAAGAATCCGGATGCCAGCGCGCCCGTCGCGATACGCGCCATGATGGGACCGTGGCCGACGCGCGGGTGAGCACCGACACGATCCCTCCCGCGCCCGCGGCGCGGCGCCCCAAGAAGAAGCACCCCTCCGGCGACCGGCTCTCCGCCGGGCTCATGCTCTTCGGCACGGCGCTCGCCCTGCTGTGGGCGAACTCACCGTGGGGCTCGACCTATCACGAGTTCTGGGAGCTCCACGTCGGACTCACGTTCGGCGACGTCGAGGTCACCGCGACGCTCCACGAGGTCGTCAACGACGTCCTCATGACGTTCTTCTTCTTCCTCGTGGGGCTCGAGGTCAAGCGCGAGCTGACGATCGGCGAGCTCACCGAGCGGTCGCGGGCCATCGTCCCGATCGTGGCGGCGATCGCCGGCCTCATCGTGCCGGCGGCGCTGTTCATCCCGCTCGGCGCGATGGTCGGCGAAGCGGATGCCTGGGGCATCGTGATCTCGATGGACACGGCGTTCCTCCTCGGTGCGCTCGCGCTGATCGGCCCGGCGTTCCCCAAACGCCTGCGCACGTTCCTGCTGACCCTGGCCGTCGTCGACGACATCGGCGCGCTCGCGGTCATCGGCATCTTCTACAGCGGAACCCTCCAGCTGATCCCGCTCGCGGCCGCGGCGCTGCTGATGGGGCTCGTGGCCCTCGTGCGCTTCGTGCCCGCCGGGCGCGGCCTGCTCTACGCCGTGCTCGGCGTCGCGCTGTGGGTCGCCGTCCTCGCCGCCGGCATCCACCCCACCCTCGCCGGCGTCGCGGTGGCGCTGCTCATCCCGGTCTTCCCGCCCCGGCGCGCCGACGTGGAGCACGCCGCCGAGCTCACCCGCGCGTTCCGCGAGTCGCCGAATCCGCAGTACGCCGCCGCGCTCACGCGCAGCATCCGTCAGTCGCTGTCGATCAACGAGCGCATCGACATGGCGTGGCGGCCGTACGTCGCGTACGGCGTGCTGCCGCTGTTCGCGCTCGCGAACGCCGGCGTCCACCTGAGCCCCGAGGTCTTCCAGGAGGCGTTCACGTCGCCGCTCACGTGGGGGATCATCCTCGGCCTGGTGGTCGGGAAGTTCGTGGGCATCACGGGCGCGACCGCGCTCGTGCGGGCGACGGGCAAGGGACAGCTCGCGCCGGGGCTGGCGTTCCACCGTGTCGCTGGTGGAGCGGCACTGTCGGGCATCGGCTTCACCATCTCGCTGTTCATCGTGCCGATCGCCATCGAGGACGGCGAGCTCCAGGACCTGGCGCGCGTCGGCGTGCTCGCCGCATCCGTCATCGCCTTCTTCCTGGGCTGGGCGATCATCGCGATCGGCGACCGGCTGAGGCCGCCGCAGCCGGTCGGCGCGAAGCTCGCCCGGCCCGTCGACCCCGAGCGCGACCACGTGTTCGGGTCGGCCGAGGCGACGTGCGAGATCGTCGAGTACGGGGACTTCGAGTGCCCGTTCTGCAGCCGGGCGACCGGGTCGGTCGACAAGGTGATCGAGCACTTCGGGTCGGACGTGCGCTGGGTGTGGCGGCACCTGCCGCTGGACGCGCCGCACCCGCACGCGCAGGAGGCCGCGCAGGCCGCCGAGGCCGCGGGACTGCAGGGACGCTTCTATCCGATGGCGCGCGCGATGTTCGCCAACCAGGACCGGCTCGAGCGGACCGATCTGTTCGCCTACGCCGAGGAGCTGGGTCTGGACCTGGATCGCTTCGCCGAGGATCTGACGTCGCCCGACGTGCTGCGCCGCGTGCAGGACGACCGGCTCGACGCCGAGGTGATGGACCTGCACTCCACGCCCACGTTCTTCATCAACGGCGTCCGGCACATCGGCCCGTACGACTCGGCGAGCCTCATCCGTGCGCTCGAGGCCGCGCGACCCGATCCGCCCGCCCTGTGATCACCAGCCCTCGGTGAGCACGCGGTCCAGAGCGGCCACGAGGGCGTCGGCGCTGTCCTCGCCGAAGCACAGCGGCGGCTTGATCTTGAGGATGTTCTGGTGGTCGCCGGTCGGCTGCGCGATGACGCCGAGGTCGCGCAGGCGCCGGCAGATCGCGGCGGTCTCCGCCGTCGCCGGCTCCCACGTCTCGCGGTCGCGCACGAACTCGGGTCCGAGATACAGCCCCGCGCCGTGGACGGCCGCGAGGATCGGATGCCGGTCCCCGAGGGCGAGCAGCCTTTCGCGCAGCGCACCGCCGACGCGGCGGGCGTTGCCGACGAGATCCTCGTCGCGCATGATGTCGAGCACCGTGAGGCCCACGACGCTGGAGACCGGACTGCCGCCGGCGGACGAGAAGAAGTACCCGCCGGTGCGGTAGCGGGCCGCGACCTCGCGCGTCGTGATGACGGCGCCCAGGGGATGCCCGTTGCCCATCGACTTCGCGACCGCGACGATGTCGGGCACGGCGTCCTGCTGCTGGAAGCCCCAGAACCACTCGCCGAGGCGTCCGTAGCCCACCTGCACCTCGTCGGCGATCGCAAGACCCCCGTGGGTGCGCACCGCGTCGTACACGCGGGCGAGGTAGCCGTCGGGGAGGAACATGCCGCCGCCGTTGCCGAACGCGGTCTCGGCGACGAAGGCGCCCACCGGCGAGCCCGCGGCGGCCAGGCGTGCGATCTCGTCCGCGGCGTCGGCGGCGTAGCGCTCGGGGGCATCGGCGTGGGGGCCGCGGAACGGATGGGGCGAGGGCACCGTGTGCACCCACGCGGGCCGCGTCTCGAGGGCTGCCGGGTTGTCGGCGGTCGAGGTCGACACGGCGTCGGTCAGGTACGTCCAGCCGTGGTACGCCTCCTCGACCGCGACCACGTCCGGGCGTCCCGACCACCCCCGCGCGAGCCGGAGGGAGAGATCCACCGCCTCGGACCCGCTGTTGACCAGGAAGACCGTGTCGAGCGGGTCGGGGACGAGCTCGGCCAGCCGCTCCGAGAACTCCACGACGGCCGGGTAGTGGAACCGCGAGTTCGTGTTGAGCAGTCGCCACTGCCGGTCCACCGCATCGGCCAGCCGCGGGTGGGAGTGGCCGACGGCCGTGACGTTGTTGAGCGTGTCGAGGTAGACGCGGCCCTCGGCGTCGACGAGCAGCTCGCGCCACCCGCGCACCATGACCGGAGGGGCGTCGTAGTAGTGCTCCTGGACCTCGGCGAACACGGCGTCGCGGCGCTCGAGCAGACGTGCGGCGTCGAGGGGCGCGGGCGCGGGTTCGAGCCCCGGGACGAGCGGCGACGGGTCGGCCACGACCGCGGTCCACGCCGCAGCGAGGCTCCGTGGGGCGAAGCGGGGCGCGTCGACGCCCTCGCGCACCACCTGGACCCACACCCGGCCCGCGGGCTCCGCGACGCGGTCGCCCGCGACGACCGCCGACCCGGCGGGCTCGATGAGGCGGCAGCCGTCGACGATGAGGCGGACGCCGTGCGCGGTGAGGACGAACCCCGACGGCGTCGGCGCCACGGTGCCGGCCCAGGGGGCGAGCAGGGGAGCGCCCGAGGGGGTCGCCAGCTCGACGCCGAGTGAGACGATGCGCGGCGGCTCGGGGTCCAGCGGCACGGCGCGCGTGAGGCGGGACTCGCCGAACCGCGCGGCCGCGACCGCTCCCTGCGGTGCCGCTGCGAACGCGGCGTCCTCGGTCTCGGCGCGGAGCCACCGGCCATCGTCGAGCAGGGCGCTCGCCGGCGACAGGTCGACGACGTGCGGCGCGTCCGTGTCGATGAGCGGCCGGGCGGCCGGAAGCGCGAGCGGGGCCGGGGCGTGCCCGGTCGCGGCGCGCACGAGCGCGGTGGCGACCTCGAGCGGAACCGACACCGCCCGGTCGAAGATGGCCCGCTCGTGCGCGAGGTTCTCCGCGGCGTAGCCGTTGCCGGGGTCGCCGGACAGCACCTGGTGGGCGCTCGCGACCAGCACTGCGCCGCGCTGCACGACGAGCGGCCACAGCGCCGTCTGCTCGGCGTCCGAGAGCGGGCGCTCCCGGTGGTAGGCGGTCACGGCGCGCATCGCGGCGGCGAGGTCGACGCCGTCGTGGTGCAGCAGCGACGAGACCGTGATGGCGAGCTCCGCGACGGCCCACGAGCGACCGAGGTCGCCGAGGTCGATGACGCCGTCGGGCAGCCGTGTCAGCGGGTCGCTGCGGACGACGTTGTCGTCGGTGAGGTCGCCGTGGATCGCCTGCACGGGCAGATCGCCGACGACAGGCGCCAGCGCGCGCGCCGCGGCGCCCGCGGCATCCGCGAGTCGGCGCCGCGCAGCGTCGTCGGGCACGGCGGGGAGGAGCTCGGCGAGCACGTCGGGCGCTCGACGCAGATCCCACTGGTGCGCGCGGTCGGCGCCGGGTAGTGCGAGGGCGCTCAGGGCCTGCGCGACACGCGCCGCGAGGGCGCCGAGTGCGCTCACGACCGCCGGCGAGAGGTATCCCGACAGCGTCTCGCCCGGGAGGAAGTCCAGCAGCCGCGCGTGCATCACGACGCCCGAGATCGGCACGGCGAGGGTGGTTCCCCCGCCGGGGCGGCGGTGCGCCCGCGGGGCGCGGGTGCCGGCGCGGGCCGCGATCAGGTCCGCCGCCGCGGACTGAGCCTCGAGTTCGGGAACCGTGGTGCTCGGGTTGGCGATCTTCAGCAGGAGGGCGGGGCCGTCCTCGCGCTCGATGAGGAAGTTGCGGTCCTGATTGCTGCCGAGCGGGCGTGCGCGCCCGGCGACGCCCCAGCCGTCGAGCGCGATGCCCGCCGCCGTCTCGTCGTCCACCGCGGGCGGGGTGGCCTGCACGAGGCCCGGGGCCTGCGGAGTGGAAGAGCTCATGCCCGGTGCCTCTCATCATCTGCTGGGACGAGGCTATACGCCGACGGTCGCGACGGGCACAGGGTGGGGCATGCTGGGGTCATGGCACCGCACATCGCCCACCTCTCGATCGGCATCGCGGCCGCCGCCGGACCCGATGTCGCCCGGACCGCCGCGCGAGCGGCCGAGGATGCGGGACTGCACGCGCTGTGGGTCAACGACACCCCGGCGGCGGATGCGCTCGAGCTCCTCGCGGCCGCGGCGGCCGTCACCGACCGCCTGGTGCTGGCGACCGGCGTGCTGCCGGTCGACCGCCGGCCCGCCGACGAGGTCGCCGCCCGCGTGGCCGCGCTCGGGCTCCCCGTGGACCGGCTGATGCTCGGCGTCGGCTCCGGGCAGCTGCGCCGCGGAGCGCTCGCGCGCGTCGAAGCGGATGCCGCGCGCCTGCGCGAGGATCCGGCCGCGCCCGTCGTCGTGGGAGCGCTCGGTCCCCGCATGCGGTCGCTGGGCGCGGAGCGCGCCGACGGACTCCTGCTGAGCTGGCTCACGCCCGAGATCGCGGCGCGACAGACCGCCGAGGCGCACGCCCTCTCACCGCGGGCGCACGTCGCCCTGTACGCACGCACGGCGGTCGACGTGGACGCCGTGCCGCGCATGCGGCGCGAGGCGGAGCGCTACGCGTCGTTCCCCGCCTACACCGCCCACTTCGCACGTCTCGGCGTCGACCCGGGCGACACCGTCATCACGCCGGATCGCCTCGCAGGGCAGGTGGCGGAGTACCGGGCGGGCGTCGACGAGCTCGTGCTTCGTGCCATCACCGCGGCCGACGAGCCCCTCGCGATCGCGCGTTTCGTGGAGTCGGTGGCCGGTGCCATGATCGGGCCATGGAGCTGAACGAGCTCGTCGCGACCACCGACGCGGTCGCCGGAACGGCCGCGCGGCGCGAGAAGGTCGCGGCCCTGGCCGCGCTGCTGCGCGGACTCGCCGCCGACGACGTGCCGGTGGCCGTCGGCCTGCTGCTGGCGCGACCGCGCCAGGGGCGGCTCGGTGTCGGATGGCGGGGGCTGGACGCGCTGGAGGTCGCCCACGCCGAGACCCCCACGCTGACGCTGGCGGACGTCGACGAAGCCTTCACGCGGCTCGCGGACGCCGAGGGCGCGGGGTCCGCGACGACGCGGCGCGACACGCTGCGTGCGCTTGCGGCTCGCGCGACGCCGGGGGAGTGGCAGCTGCTGCGCCGCGTGATCCTCGGCGAGCTGCGCACCGGTGCGCTCGAGGGCGTGCTGCTGGATGCCGTGGCAGCGGCCGCCGACCGGCCTGCCGCGGTTGTGCGCCGCGCGGCGATGCTGTCGGGCGATCTCGGGCGGACCGCCGCCCTCGCCCTGTCGCCGGACCCCGAGTCGCTCGACGCGGTGGGGCTGGAGGTCGGGACGCCGGTGCTGCCCATGCTCGCCTCGACGTCGGCGTCGACCGCCGACGCCCTCGCCACGCTCGGCGGGACGGCGTCGGTGGAGGTCAAGCTCGACGGCGCCCGCATCCAGGTCCACCGCCGCGGCGACGACGTGGCGGTGTACACGCGCAGCCTCGCCGACATCACCGCGCGGGTCGCCGAGATCGTCGAGGTCGTGCGGAGCCTCCCCGCCGAGAACGTCATCCTCGACGGCGAGACGCTCGCGCTCGACGAATCCGGTGCTCCCCGTCCCTTCCAGGACACGATGGCCAGGTTCGGCTCCGACGACGCGGCCGACGTCGCGCTGCGACCCTGGTTCTTCGACGTCCTCCACCTCGACGGACGCGACCTCATCGACGAGCCGCTCACGCACCGCCGCGCGGTGCTGGACCGGCTCGCCCCCGGCGCGCGCGTGCCCGGCATCCTGACCGCCGACGCCGCCGAGGCGGAGGAGTTCGCCCGCCGGGCGCTCGCAGACGGGCACGAGGGCGTCATGGTCAAGGCCGCCGACTCCGCGTACGCGGCCGGCAGGCGCGGCAAGGCGTGGCTCAAGGTCAAGCCGGTGCTGACGTTCGACCTCGTCGTCCTGGGGGTGGAGTGGGGCTCGGGCCGCCGCGAGGGCCTGCTGTCGAACCTGCATCTGGGCGCGCGCGACGTCGGCGGCGAGTTCGGCGAGCCCGGCGGCTTCGTCATGGTGGGCAAGACCTTCAAGGGGCTGACCGACGATCTGCTGGCGTGGCAGACGGCGCACTTCCCGCAGATCGAGACGCATCGCACGAGGCATGCGGTCCACGTGCGGCCCGAGACCGTCGTCGAGATCGCCGTGGACGGCGTTCAGCGCTCGTCGCGGTACACGGGCGGGGTGGCGCTGCGCTTCGCGCGCGTGCGGGGATACCGGCCCGACAAGTCCGCGGCCGAGGCCGACACGATCTCGGCGCTGCGGGCCCTGCTGCGGTGACGCACGCCCGCGCAGCGGCCATCATGGTGGCATGCGCATCGTCGTCCTCACCGGCGCCGGGATCTCGGCCGAGAGCGGCGTGCCCACGTTCCGCGACGCCGGCGGACTGTGGGAGGGCCACCGCGTCGAGGACGTCGCCACCCCCGAAGCGTTCGACGCCGACCCCGACACCGTGCAGCGCTTCTACGACATGCGGCGCCGCGCCGTCGCCGGGACGCATCCGAACGCCGCGCACCGGGCGCTCGCCCGGCTCGAGGGTGCGCTGGGCGATGACCTCCTCGTCGTGACGCAGAACATCGACGACCTGCACGAGCGGGCGGGGAGCACGCGCGTCGTGCACATGCACGGAGAGCTCCTGCGGGCTCGGTGCACCGCGTGCGGCGAGCGGCCGGTGTGGAGCGACGACCTCATCGACGCACCGCCGTGCCCGGCGTGCGGCACCTCGACGCTGCGCCCCGACGTCGTGTGGTTCGGCGAGATGCCCTACGACCTCGATGTGATCGAGCAGGCGGTCGTCGCGTGCGACGTGTTCGTCTCGATCGGCACGTCGGGGTCCGTGTACCCGGCGGCGGGCTACGTCGCCCTCGCGACCGCGTTCGAGGCCCGCACGGTCGAACTGAATCTCGAGCCGACCGAGGCCCTCGTGCCGTTCGACGACGCGCGCGCGGGAGCGGCGTCGCTGCTCGTCCCGCAGTGGGTGGACGAAGTGCTCGACGCCCGCCGCTGAGCGCGCTCAGCCGAGTCCGTGGCGCGCGCACGCGTCGGCGACGTCGCCCGCGCACAGCTCGCCGACGGTCACTCCGCCGTCGGCGACGACATCGGCCACCTGGTCGACTCCCACGATCTGCGGCTGCACCGCGATGAAGGGCGTGCCGTCGTCCAGGGCGGCGGCGGTGGCGGGCTCCTCACCGCGCGCGAGGGCCACGGCCGCCTCGGCGGCGGCGTCGACCTCGAGCGCGACGGGGGTGTACACGGTCGCCGTCTGACGGCCGAGCAGGATGTTGCGCAGCCCCGTGAGCGACGCGCCCTGGCCCACCACGATCACACCCTCGGCCCCGCTGTCGGCGAGGACGTCGATGGCCCCGGCGGCATTGGCGTCGTCGGCGGCCCAGACCGCGTCGATCTCCCCGTCGAGCGCCGACAGGGCCCGGGCGAAGGAGATGCCGGTTCGGAACTCGTCCCACACGCCGGCGAGGCTGCGCGAGGGGGCGGCCCCGGCGGCCTCGAGCGTCTCCGTCGCGCCGCGCGTGAACTCGGCCGACCGCGGATCCGACGGGTCGCCGGGCGCGGTCACGATCACGGCGGTGGCCGGATCGACCTCCGCGGCGGTCAGCGCGTCGGTCAGCGCCGTCGCCGCGAGCGAGCCGATGGCGCCGGCGTCGAACCCGACGGCCGCGTCGGCGGCGGTCACCGGACGGTCGTAGGCGAGGACGGGGACGCCGCGGTCGGCGGCGCGCAGTGCCACGGGCTCTCCCGCCCCGTCCTGGTCGGTGAGCAGGAGCACGCGGCATCCGCCCGAGAGCAGGTCATCCGCGGCGGACGAGTACTCCGCGGCCGGGACGAGGCGGATGTCGACGGTGAACCCCTCGGCCGAGAGCGACTCGCGCAGCAGCGGCGCGTCGAGGTCGGCCCACCGGGATGCGGCGTCGGGTCCGCCGGGGAGGATGCCGCACGCACGCCGGCCCGCGGCTTCCGAGGACTCCTGCCCGGTGCTGAGGATGGCGCAGCCGCTCAGCACGACCGCGACCGCGAGGGCCATCCCGGCGGCGAGCACAGCGCGGCCCGGCGCCGTCACCCCCGACGGCGCCCACCTCACGGGTCGCAGGCTAACCACAGGCACACTGTACCCATTCCCGCCGCCGACGAGCGGATCAGCGGCGGTCGGCCGCCAGCCGGACCAGGCGCACGTTGCCGTCCTCCTTGAGCTCGGCGACGGTGTCGTGCGCGGCGATGTAGTCCGTGAAGCTCTTGTGTCCCAGGGTCTTCTCGCTGAAGGACGGATCCATGCGCCGCAGCAGGCTCTTCAGCGCCGACGCGTGCACCCACTCGTCGTCGGTGCGCTCGCTCTCCAGGCGCAGCGCGCGTTCGAGGAGCTCGTCGGCGGGGTCGGCCTTCTCGGTCTTCTTGCGCGAGCCGCGCGAACCGCCGCCCTTGGCCGCGGGAGCGGTCGGGGGAGCGGCGACGCCGGGCAGCGAATCGTACGTGTCGAACTGGTCGCACGCGGCGGCCAGCGACTTGGCCGTGGAGCCGGCGACGCCGACGCCCACCACGACGCGCCCCAGGCGCTTGCAGCGCTGCGCGAGCGGGACGTAGTCGGAGTCGCCCGCGACGATCACGACGTGCGTGAGATCGGGGAGACGGAACATGTCCTCGACGGCGTCGACGGCGAGCCGGATGTCGGCCCCGTTCTTGGCGTACGCGGCGGCCGGGAACAGCTGAACGAGGTCGACCGCACGGCCCACGAGCTGATCGCGGTACTTGGCGTTGACCGGCGACGACCAGTCGGCGTAGGCGCGGGTGAGCACGAGCGTCCCGAACGATGCCGCGTAGTCGATGATCGCGCCGACATCGACGCGGGCCGCCGCGAGCGCTTCGGCGAACTCGTCGTCGGTCTTCTTCTGCCGGTCGCGCATGTAGCTGCTCTTGCCGTGCACGCGGTCGTACCAGCTCATGACGATGTTGTCGAAGTCCAGGTAGACCGCCACACGTGGGTCCTGCAGGTCGGGCATGTCAGTCCTCTCCCGGGTAGTCGACGCCGATCCGGCGGCGCACGTCGTCGAGTGCGGCCATGATCGCGACCGTCTCGTCCAGCGGGAGGATCTCGCTGTCGAACCGGCCCGACGCGACGGCGGCCTCGGCCGCGAGGGCCTGGTACTGCATCCCGCGTCCTTCGATCTCGGAGCGGAACTCCTCCAGCACGGAGCCGTCGGCGGCGGTCATCCGGAACGACGTCGCGGTGTACCAGACCCGGTCGATGTCGATGCGCGCCTCGGTGCCGAGGATGTGCGCCGTGTTGGGGCCGGCGGCCCGCGACGACGACAGCGACGTCGACAGCGCTCCGCCCGCGTGGGTCATGATCGTGGCGACCTCGGTGTCGGCGCCGGTCTCGCCCAGACGCGCGCTCGCCGTGACCGATTCGGGCGCGCCCAGGATGTCCCACGCGAATGAGACGGGGTAGATGCCGAGGTCCAGCAGCGCACCGCCGCCGAGGTCCAGCGCGTTGAGGCGATGCCCGGGATCGGCCGGAAGGCTCTGGGTGTGGTCCGCGAAGACCGCGCGGACATCGCCCAGCGCACCCGAGGCCACCAGCTCCCGCACGCGCACCATGTGCGGCAGGTAGCGCGTCCACATCGCCTCCATCGCCAGCAGACCGCGCTCGCGTGCGGCGTCGCGCACCCGTTCGGCCTCGGCCGCGGTCAGTGTGAACGGCTTCTCGACGAGCACGTGCTTGCCGGCGTCCAGCGCCAGCAGGGCGTTCTCGGCGTGCGCGGTGTGAGGGGTCCCGATGTACACGATGTCCACGTCCGGATCGGCGACGAGCGCGTCGTACGAACCGTGCGCGTGCGCAATCCCGAACTCCGCCGCGAAGGCGTCCGCCGCCTCGCGACGCCGCGACCCGACCGCCGTCACCGTGTGCCCGGCCATGTGCAGGTCGGCGGTGAACAAGTGCGCGATCAGGCCCGTGGCCAGGATCCCCCATCTGAGTCCGGTCATCCTCCGAGCCTAGCGAGCGCCGCGGTTCTCGGGCATGCGTCCGGCGCGTTTAGGCTCGAAGGATGAGCACGCCCGTCGAGCGCCTGCAGGAGCTGCTGCGCATCCCCACTGTTTCGCACGCCGACGAGTCCCTCGTCGACTGGGAGCGCTTCGACGAGCTGCGCGCCGCGATCGAGCGGCTCTACCCGACGATGCACGCGGTGCTCGAGCGCGAGATCGTCGACGGGCACTCGCTGCTGTACCGGTGGCGGGGATCGTCTCCCGGCCGGGCGACGGTGCTGATGGCGCACATGGATGTCGTCCCCGTCATCCCCGGAGACTGGAAGCACCCGCCGTTCGGCGCCGTCGTGACCGGCGAGGGCGAGGACGCCGAGATCCACGCGCGCGGAGCGATCGACGACAAGGGATCGCTCGTGGCGATCCTCGAGGCCGTCGAGGTGCTCGCGGGCGAGGGCTTCACGCCGGCGAACGATGTGTACGTCGCGTTCGGGCACAACGAGGAGACGGCCGGCGGCGGCGCACGCGCGATCGCCGAGACGCTGCGCGAGCGCGGCGTGGAGCCCGCCGTCGTGCTCGACGAGGGCGGCGCGGTCGTCGACGGCGTGATCCCCGGCGTCGCGGTGCCGACCGCGATGGTCGGGGTCGCCGAGCGCGGCATCATGACGCTCGTCCTCACGGCGCGTGAGAGCGGCGGCCATGCGTCGACTCCGCCGCCGATGCCCGCGACCGCGCGCCTCGCGCGCGCGATCGACCGCCTGCAGCGCAATCCGTTCCCGGTGCGCCTGTCGCCGGCCGTCCGCGCGATGCTCGCCACGGTGGCTCCGCACGCTCCGCAGCCGCTGCGCGGGCTGTTCGAGAACCTGTCGGTCACCGGCCCCCTGGTCGCCCGGGCGCTGGCGACCCTCGGGCCCGAGACGAACGCGAGCGTGCGCACCACCGCCGTGGCCACGCGGCTGGCGGGGGCGCCGGGCGAGAACGTGCTGGCCGCGACCGCGACCGCGGCGATCAACATCCGCCTGCTCACGGGCGACACCGTCGAGGGGGCGACCGAGCGCGTGCGGCGCGTCGTCGCCGATGACGCGATCGGGATCGAGGTGCTCCGTGCCTCCGATCCGTCGCCGGTCTCGCCGTGGCGCGGGGCGGCGTGGCGCCGTGTCGCGACGGCCGTGGCGGACGGGCTGGGCGAGGACATCGCGACCCTGCCGTACCTGCAGCTCGGCGCGAGCGACAGCCGGTGGTTCACCGGCATCTGCGCGAGCGTCTACCGCTTCACGCCGTTCCACCTCACGCGCGCCGAGCGCGACGCGCTGCACGCGCACGACGAGCGCATCCGCGTGACGTCGTGGCTGCGGGGGATCGCGTTCTACCGCGAGTTCATCGCCGCGAGCTGAGCGCGGACCGCCCGCCGGGTCCGGCTACAGGACGTCGAGGGCCGCGTCGAGGTCGGCGATGAGGTCCGCCGGATCCTCCAGTCCGACCGACAGGCGCAGCGTCGTCCAGGCGATGCCGGAGTCTGCGAGCTGCTCGGGAGTCATGTGGCTGTGCGTCATGGACGCGGGGTGCGCGATGAGCGTGCGCGCGTCGCCGATGTTGGCGACCAGCCGCACGACCTGCAGCGCCTGGATGAGCCGCTCGGCGCGCGCGAAGTCGGCCTCGGTGTCGCCGGTGGCGGGCAGGTCGAACGAGAAGACGGATGCCGCGCCGCGCGGCAGATAGCGCTGGGCGTTCGCGTGCCACGGACTCGACGCCAGGCTCGGGTGGTGCACGGCAGCGACGCGCGGATCGGCGTCGAGGAACGCCGCGACGGCGGCGGCCGACGAGCTGTGCCGCGTCATGCGCAGGTCGAGCGTCTCGAGGCCCTGCAGCAGCTGGAACGCGCCCATCGCCGACAGCGAGGGGCCCAGGTCGTGGGAGTACTTGGTCTTGACCAGCGTGATGAACGCCTTGGCGCCGAAGCGCTCGAGCAGCCCGCCCCCGGGCACGCGGGCGTAGGGCTCGGACAGCTGCGGCCACTTCGCCGGGTCGGCGGCGAAGTCGAAGGTGCCGAGGTCGACGACGACTCCGCCGAGGGCCGAGCCGTGCCCGCCGACGAACTTCGTCGCGGAGTGCACGGCGATGTCGGCGCCGTGGTCCTTCACGCGCTGCAGATACGGCGTCGCGACGGTGTTGTCGATGACCAGGGGGACGCCGGCGGCGTGAGCCCGTTCGGCGACCATCGCGGTGTCGAGCACCTGCGCGAGCGGATTCGTGACGGACTCGGCGAAGAACGCCTTGGTGGCGGGCCGGACCGCGGCCGTCCACGCATCCGGATCGTCCTGGTCGACGAAGGTGACGTCGATGCCCCAGCCGGCGAACGTGTCGCCGAGGAGGTCCACGGTGCCGCCGTACAGCTGCGACGCCGCCACGATGTGGTCGCCGGTGCGCGCGAGCGCGAGGAGCGCGAGCGCGACGGCGGCCTGGCCCGACGCGACGCCGGCCGCGGCGACGCCGCCCTCGAGTGCCGCCATGCGCTCCTCGAACACCGCGACGGTGGGGTTCGCCGCGCGGCTGTAGATGTCGCCCTCCTGCCGCAGCGCGAAGCGATCCCGCGCATCGCTCAGCGACGGGAACTCGAACGCGTTCGACTGGTAGATCGCCGGCACGGCGGGGCTGTGCGGCGCCGTGGGGGCGTGGCCCGCCTGCACCTGGGTGGTCGCGAACGCGCGCGGCGGACAGGAATCGGGCATGATCCCATCTTCGCCGGTGGCGGCGGAACGGCCCGAACCGTGTGTCGAACTGTTGCGCCCCGGCCGCACCCGACCGGGCACGATGGAGGGATGTCCCCGCTGATCTCCGCGACCGACCTCGACGCCCTCCTCGCCTCGGGCGCGCCGGTGCGGCTGCTCGACGTGCGATGGCGGCTGGACCGGCCGGAGGGACGTCCCGACTATGTGGCCGGTCACCTGCCGGGCGCCGTGTACGTGGATCTGGATCGCGAGCTCTCCCGCCGGGGCGAGCCGCAGGACGGCCGGCATCCGCTTCCGGCCGCCGCGGACCTCGAAGCCGCCGCGCGACGGTGGGGGGTGCGCGCGGGGGACACGGTCGTCGCCTACGACGACGTGCAGTCGGTGGCGGCCGCGCGTGCGTGGTGGCTGCTGTCGCGTTCGGGTGTCGCGGACGTGCGCGTGCTCGACGGGGGACTGCGCGCGTGGACGGCCGCGGGACTCGCGATCGAGACGGGGGACGTCCGTCATGCCGCGGGCGACGTGCAGCTGCACGACATCGCCGACGGCGCGATCGGCCTCGACGCCGCGGCCGTGTGGCCGGACTCCGGCGTGCTGCTGGACGTGCGTGCCGCCGAGCGCTATCGCGGCGACACCGAGCCGATGGATCCGCGCGCCGGTCACATCCCGGGCGCCGTGAACCTTCCCACCACGCTGCACCTGGACGGCGGACGGTTCCGCGACCTGGCGTCGATCGCCGCATCGTTCGCCGCCGCGGGCGCGGTGCCCGGCACCGCGGTCGCCGCCTACTGCGGGTCGGGGGTGACCGCAGCGCACACGGCGCTCGCGGGGGCCCTCGCTGGCCTCGACATCGCCGTCTACCCGGGCTCGTGGAGCCAGTGGTCGAACACGCGCGGACGCCCGGTCGCGACCGGGCCGACGCCCTCCGGGCGCGTCGAGCCGGACTGAGCGGCTGCCGTCGCGCAGGGGACGCGGGCCGCGTGCGTCACTCGGGGCGGAGCGTGATCTTCCCCGGCGTCCCCGCCGCGACGAGGCGGTGGGCCTCGGCGGCCTCCGGCAGCGGCAGCGACGGTCCGCGCTCGATCGAGAAGCGGCCGGCGGCGAGCAGAGACACCGTCACCGGCACCGCTTCGACGCGCCACGCCTGGGCCCGCGCCGACAGCGGCGCAGGACTCCCGCCGCTGAACGCCCGCAGGCCGAAGGCGGCCGCGTCGCGTCCCCGGACGATCGTGGCGGCGCGCTCGGGCTCGGCGACGAGATCGCGGGAGCTCTCGAGGGCTTCGTCGGTGCCCGCCGCGTCGAGGGCGACCGTGATGCCGCCGGGCGCGAGGGCTCGCACGCGGTCGGCGAGCCCGTCGCCGTACGCCACGGGCTCGGCTCCGAGCGACGCGACGCGCTCCGCGCGCCCGGGCGAGCACGTCGCGATGACGCGGGCCCCCCACAGCACCGCGAACTGGATCGCGGCCTGACCGACGGCGCCCGAGCCGGCGTGGAGCAGCAGCGTGTCGCCGGCGCCGACGGCGAGCGACCGCAGCGCCTGATACGCGGTGCCGGCCGGGATGCCGACGCCGGCGCCGTCCTGGGCGCTGACCGACGGCGGCCGCGGGACGACGTGCGAGGCGGGCACCGCGATCTCATCGGCGTAGGCCCCGGCGGCACCGAAGAACACGACGGGCTCGCCGACGCGCAGGCCCTCCACGGCGTCTCCGAGCGCCGTCACGACACCCGCCCCGTCGGCGCCGACGCGCCGCGGTGTCTCGATGGGCCCGGACGGGCGAGCACCGGAGCGCAGCTTGGCGTCGATGGGGTTCACGCCCGCCGCCTCGACGCGGATCACCACGTCGCCGGGACCCGGAGTCGCCGGTTCGATGTCGGACAGGTGCAGCACGTCGGGGCTGCCGAACTCGGTGTAGACGATCGCGTGGGGCATACCGGGTCGAACCGCGGGCTCCGGGCGCGCTATTCCCGCAGCGACTTCTGAATCCGCTGCACAGACACCGGCTCGGCGGTGCCGCGCTGCTGCGCGAACAGGCTCACGCGGTACTCCTCGAGCAGCCAGCGCGTGCGCACGAGCGACGCCGGAGCGCCCTCCTCGGGCGGGATCGTCCCGCCGGCGTCGGCGTACGCGGCGGCGGCGCGCTCGAACTCGCTCATGCGCTGCCGGTCGCGTCCGGGGTTGTCGGGGAGGGCCTTCACACGGTCGACGGCGGCCTGAAGATAGCGCGGGACGTGGGCGAGCTGCGCGAGTCCGGTGCGCGAGGCGAACGCCGGGAAGACCAGGCCCGACAGCTGCGCCTTGACGTCGCCGAGGGCGCCCAGCAGCGTCAGCGAGTTCGCGTCCCGCATGGCGCGCTCGACCTCGCGCGCGAGCGTCAGGATGCGCGCTGTGAGCGAAACCGTCTGGAACAGCTCGTCGACGACCGCGTGCGAGAACGCGTCGCGGACGGTCGCGAACTCCTGCGCCGTGCGGATGCCGCCGGCTGCGGTGCGGTCGCGCACGGCGTCGGCGACGGCCACGCGGCAGTCCTCGATGAGGGCCTTCGCCGACGGGTACGGCGAGGCGGCGAGCGCCAGCTTCTCGGCGCTGGTGAGGTGTTCGAGGACGTACGCGGCGGGGGAGGGCACGGCCAGCAGCATGAGCCGGCGCACACCGCCGCGCCTTGCCGCGGCGGCCGCTTCGGGGGTGGACTCGAGGCGCAGCGCGACCGACGTCTTCTCGTCCACGAGAGCGGGGTAGCCGCGCACGACGCCGCCGGCGACCTTCGTGTCGACGACCGCGGGCAGGTCCCCGAACGACCACTCGGTCAGCCCCGTGCGCTCGGCGAACGAGGAGGCCCCGGCGCTCCCGGCGGAGGCGCCCGCGGGTCCCGATGCCGGAGCGCCCGGACCGGGCCGCCGGCTCGCGGCGCGCTCGATGGAGGTGGCGACCGACTGCCGCGCGCGGTCCGCCAGCCGCGCCTGGAGCGCCTCGAGGTCTCGATCGGTCCCGGCTGCGCGCCCGCGGGCGTCGACCGCGCGGAAGGACAGCCGCAGATGGCCGGGGACGCGCTCGAGGTCGAAGTCGGCAGCGGTGACGGGCTGGTTCGCGACGCGCTGGATGCGCGCGGCGAGGGCGTCGGTCAGCGCCACCGGCGGCAGGCCGTCGTGGGACTCGGGGCCGGCGCCGTGCAGCTCGTCCGAGAACCGCGCGGCCCAGTCGGCCGCCGGGACCACGGTGCGGCGGATCGCCTTCGGGAGCGACCGGATGAGCGCCGCGATGAGCTCTGCGCGCATGCCGGGCACCTGCCAGTCGAAGCCGTCCGGTCGCAGCTGCGCCAGCAGCGGCAGCGGCACGACGGCGGTCACGCCGTCGTCGGCGGCTCCCGGCTCGAAGCGGTACGCCAGCGACAGCACCTGGTCGCCCTGCTGCCACCGCGCTGGGAAGTCCCGCTCGTCGCCGCGCGACGCCTCGTCGACGAGATCGGCCTCGGTCATGTCGAGCAGGCGCGGCGTGCGCCCGATCGTGTCGCGCCACCACGTCTCGAACGAGCGGACGTCGAACACGTCGCGCGGGATCCGGGCGTCGTAGAAGGAGTAGACGGCCTCGTCGCCGACGAGGATGTCGCGGCGCCGCTCGCGCTCCTCGACCTTCTCGAGGCGGCGGCGCAGCTCGAGGTTGCGTCGCTCGAACGCCGTCAGGCGCTTGTCGAGGTGGGCGGACTCCCACTCGCCCTCGACGAGCGCGTGGCGCAGGAACAGCTCGCGCGCGAGCGGCCGGTCGAAGCGGGCCAGCTGGACGCGGCGGCGCGGCACGATGTCGACGCCGAACAGGGTGAGCTTCTCGTAGGCGGATGCAGCCCCCGCCGACTTCGACCAGTGCGGCTCGCTCATGCTGCGTTTGACGAGGTCCCCGGCCAGTGACTCGGCCCACTCCGGGTCGACCGCGGCGACGGTGCGGGCGAACAGACGGCTCGTCTCGACGAGCTCGGCGGCCATGACCGCCTGCGGCCGCTTCTTCTTCAGCCCCGAGCCGGGGAAGATCGCGAACCGCGCCCCGCGGGCGCCGATGTACTCCGCGCCGCGCCGGTCGTCGCGCCGGGGGGACCGGCCGTCGCCGCGTCCGGACGACGTCGTGCGGTCGTCCAGGATGCCGATGTGCGACAGCAGGCCCGCCAGGATCGCCTTGTGCACGGCATCCGGGTCGGCGGCCTCGACCGCGCCGCGGGAGCCCTTCGGTGCCCGCAGGAGCGCGCTGAGCTGCCGGTGGACGTCGGCCCACTCGCGCACCCGCACGTAGTTGAGGTGCTCCGAGCGGCACATGCGGCGGAAGGCGCTCGAGCCGAGCTCGGCCTGCTTCTGCTGCAGGTGGTTCCACAGGTTCAGCAGGCTCAGGAAGTCGCTGGTCGGGTCGGTGAAGCGAGCGTGCAGGCGGTCGGCCTCCTCGCGGCGCTCTTCGGGACGCTCGCGGACGTCCTGGATCGACAGGCCGGCGACGATCGCGAGCATCTCGCGCAGGACGCCGGTCCGCTGCGCCTCGAGGAGCATGCGGGCGAAGCGCGGGTCGATCGGCAGGCGGGCGATGTCGCGGCCGATGTCGGTGAGTCGGGGTCCCTTCGCTTCGCCGCCCGTCGGATCGCCGCGCCCGCTGCGGCCGGCGGACCGGGCGTCGGAGACCGCGCCGAGTTCGAGCAGCAGGTCGAGCGCGGCCCGGACCCCGCGCGCGTCCGGGGGAGTGAGGAACGGGAAGGCCGAGATGTCGCCGAACCCGAGCGCGAGCATCTGGAGGATCACCGACGCGAGCGAGGTGCGCAGGATCTCGGGCTCGGTGAACTCGTCGCGCGTCGTGAAGTCGTCCTCGGCGTAGAGGCGGATCGCGATGCCGGGGGCGGTGCGGCCCGCGCGACCCGAGCGCTGCTGGGCCGAGGCCTGCGAGATCGCCTCGATGGGCAGGCGCTGGATCTTGCTGCGCGCCGACCAGCGCGAGATGCGCGCCGTGCCCGCATCCACGACGTAGCGGATGCCGGGCACCGTCAGGCTCGTCTCGGCGACGTTGGTGGCGAGGATGACGCGGCGGCGCACGCCCGCGACGCGCGAGCGCTCGAACACGCGGTGCTGTTCGGCCGCCGACAGCCGCCCGTACAGCGGCAGCACCTCGGTGGGAGCTGCGTCCTTGGCGTACATGCCGCGGACGGCATCCATCGCGTCGCGGATCTCCGCCTCGCCCGGAAGGAACACCAGCACGTCGCCGGCGGGTTCGCGGTCGAGCTCGCGCAGCGCCGCCAGCAGCGCGTCGACGTCGTCGCCGGAGTCCGCGGCATCCGCCGTGCCCTCCACGCCGGCGGGAGGCCGGTAGCGGATCTCGACGGGATACGTGCGACCCGAGACCTCGATGATCGGGGCGGGCTCGGGCTCCCCGCCGCGACGGCCCGGCAGCGCGAAGTGCTTCGCGAAGCTCTCGGGGTCGATCGTGGCCGAGGTGATGATCACCTTCAGATCGGGGCGCTTCGGCAGGATCCGCCGCAGGTATCCGATCAGGAAGTCGACGTTGAGGGACCGCTCGTGGGCCTCGTCGACGATGATCGTGTCGTAGCGGCGCAGCAGCCGGTCGCGGTGGATCTCGTTGAGGAGGATCCCGTCGGTCATGAGTGCGACGCGGGTGTCCTCCGACACCTTGTCGGTGAAGCGCACCTTGTAGCCGACGGTCGAGCCCAGCGGCACCTGCAGCTCCTCGGCGACGCGCTCGGCGATGCTGCGCGCGGCGATGCGGCGTGGCTGCGTGTGCGCGATCTTCGTGCGGCCGAGCTCGAGGCAGATCTTGGGCAGCTGCGTCGTCTTGCCCGAACCCGTGGCACCGGCGACGATGACGACCTGATGGTCCGCGATGGCGCGCGCGATCTCGTCCCGCGCGGCGCTGACGGGCAACTCGGGCGGGTAGGAGATCACGGGGACGGATGCGGACACAGCCCTCCATCGTAAACCGGCCACCTGCCGCCCCGCTCCCGGCGGGCGCTCCTAGGCTGGGGCCATGAGCATTCCCCACGTCTCTCTCAACGACGGACACACCATCCCCCAGCTCGGCTACGGCGTCTTCAAGGTGCCGCCGGCGGACACCGAGCGCGCCGTCGGCGAGGCGCTCGAGCTCGGCTACCGCCACATCGACACCGCCGCCATCTACGGCAACGAGGAGGGCGTGGGCGCCGCCATCGCGGCATCCGGCATCCCGCGCGACGAGCTGTTCATCACGACGAAGCTGTGGAACGACCGCCACGACGGCGACGAGCCCCACGCGGCGATCGCCGAGAGCCTCGACAAGCTCGGCCTCGAGCAGGTCGACCTGTACCTCGTGCACTGGCCGACGCCGGCGCGCGAGAACTACGTGCACGCGTGGCAGAAGATGATCGAGATCCGCGATGCCGGCCAGACGCGCTCGATCGGCGTCTCGAACCACCTCGTGCCGCACCTCGAGAAGATCGTGGAGGCCACCGGCGTCGTGCCGGCGGTCAACCAGATCGAGCTGCACCCCGCGCTCACCCAGCGCGAGATCGCCGGCTGGGCCGCCGAGCACGGCGTCGTCATCGAATCGTGGGGACCTCTCGGCCAGGGCAAGTACGACCTGTTCGGCGCCGCGCCCGTCGCCGAGGCGGCGGCCGCGCACGGGAAGACCCCGGCGCAGGTCGTCATCCGCTGGCACCTGCAGCACGGCTTCGTCGTGTTCCCCAAGTCGGTGCGCCGCGAGCGCCTCGCCGAGAACCTCGACGTGTTCGACTTCGCGCTGACGGATGCCGAGATCACGGCGATCGACGCGCTGGATCCGGGTGACGGCTCGGGCCGCGTCAGCGTCCACCCCGACGACGTGAACTGATTCCGCGTGAGCTGATCGCCCATGAACGAGCGCCTCGCCTCGTCGACGAGCCCCTACCTGCGCGCCCATGCCGACAACCCGGTCGCGTGGCACGCGTGGGGGAGCGAGCCGTTCGACGAGGCGCGGCGCCGGGACGTTCCGGTGCTGGTGTCGATCGGCTACTCCACGTGCCACTGGTGCCACGTCATGGCGCGCGAGTCGTTCTCGGACGCCGAGACCGCCGCCGCGCTGAACACCGCGTTCGTGGCCGTCAAGGTCGACCGCGAGGAGCATCCCGAGGTCGACTCCGCCTACATGACGGCGGCCGCGGCGTTCACGCGGAGCCTGGGGTGGCCGCTGACGGTCTTCGCGACGCCCGAGGGACGCCCCTTCTACGCGGGCACGTACTTCCCGCCCGAGCCGCGAGCGGGCATGCCGTCGTTCCGTCAGGTGCTGGCGGCCGTGCACGAGGCCTGGACCACCCGCCGGGACGAGATCGACGCCACCGGAGCGGCCGTCGTCTCGGCGCTCGCCGATGCGGGCGGCGCGGAACCGTCGGGCGGGCAGCCGCCAGCCGCGGATGACCTCGTCGCGGCCGCGCGGGCGCTCTCGGCTCTCGAGGACCGCGAATACGGCGGGTTCGGCGGCGCCGATCCGTCCGCCCCGAAGTTCCCCGTCGCGACGGCGCTGCGCTTCCTGCAGGCGCCGCTGATCCGCCGGGACGCACCCGAGGCGGCCGCGGTGGCCGATCGCGCCATCGCCGCGATGGCGGCCTCGGATCTGCGCGATCCGGTCGAGGGCGGCTTCTTCCGGTACGCCACGCGCCGCGACTGGACGGTGCCCCACTACGAGCGGATGCTGACCGACAACGCCCAGCTGATGGACGTCGTGACGGCGTCGCCCGGCGCCGTCCTCGACCGTGCCGCGGTCGCCGGCGGCATCGCCCGGTTCCTCCTCGAGACGCTGCAGCAGCCGAGCGGCGGGTTCGGCGCGGCGCAGGACTCGGAGTCCTGGATCGAGGGGGCCCGCAGCGAGGGCGGCTACTACGCGTTGGACGCCGCGGGCCGCGCGCCGCTGCCGCCGCCCGCCGTCGACGGCAAGGTCGTCACGGGCTGGAACGGCCTCGCGATCGGGGCGCTCGCGCGCGCCGGGACGGCGTTCGGGCGCGCCGAGTGGATCAGCGCCGCGGTGCGGGCCGCGGGCGCCGTGCTCGAAGCGAACGTCGACCGCGACGGGCGGCTCGTGCGGGCGTCGCTGGACGAGATCCCGTCGCGGTCGCCGGCGACCCTCGCCGACCACGGCCAGCTCGCGTCCGGGCTCGCCGCGCTCGCCGGCGCGACGGGCGAGCACGCCTACGCGGTCCGGGCGCGCGAGCTCGTGCGGGCGTGCGTCACCGCGGACGGCGACCCGGCTCCGCCCGCCGGCGACCCGGTCCTGTCGTCCCAGGGGATCGCCGTGCCGGGCGGCGCCTCCGATGGCGACGAGCCCGTCGGCGCGGCATCCCTCGCCGACGCCGCGCTGCAGCTGTGGCTGCTGGGCGCCGGCGAGAACCTGCGGCGCACGGCGGAGCGGATCGTGGCCGCGGCGCCCGCGGCGACCGCGCAGCCCCTCGCGCACGGCGCGCTGCTGCGGGTCGCAGCCGGGCTCGCCGCGCCGCCGCGACAGATCGTCGTCGTGTCCGAGACGCACGACGGCGCCCTGGTGTCCGCGGCGGCGGCGCTCGACGCCGACGTCCACGTGCGCGTCACGCCGGCGCAGGCGGCGGAGTGGGCCGCGGCCGGCTTCGCGCTGCTCGAGGGCAAGGCGCTCCGGGACGGCGCCGCGGCGGTGTACGACTGCCGCGACTTCTCGTGCCGCCTGCCGGCGACCGATCCTGCGGAGCTCGGCGCGCCCTGACGGTCGGCCGGGCCGGAGCGCCCGGGGCTTCAGCCGGTGGCGCGGTCGTCCCGCGCGGCCCGCGCGGAGGTGTCGACGCTGACGCCGAAGACCATCTCGAGCGCGGCCTCGAACTCGTCCAGGCGGTCGGCCTGCGCGTGCTCGCGGGCGCGCACGGACGGCGTGTGCGACAGCACTCCGGCGAGGTGGCGCAGCGCGGCGGCCGTCGCCTCGGCGGCGGGGTCGTCCGGGCGCAGCTTCGCCAGCTCCGCGTCGACGGCCGCCTGGATGTGCTCGCGCACCGCGACGATCGCCGGAGCGGCGTCGCGCTCGGCGGTGAAGCGCGCGGCGTGCGCGCCGACCACGCGGTGGGCGTCGCCGCCGCCGAGTTCGGGCAGCGCCGCGTGCCGGCCGATGAGCTCGAGGTCCAGCAGATCGAGGCCGGGGAGCTCTCCCACGGACGGGTCGACGTTGCGGGGCAGGCCCAGGTCGACGACGAGCCGCGCGCGGTCGTCGGGCACGTGGTCGGCGGTGACGGTGTAGCTGGTCGTGCACGTGATGACGACCTCGGCCGCGGAGACGGCGTCGCGCAGGTCTTCGGCGGCGCGGATGCCGTAGCGCGCGGCGAACTGCGCGGCGCGCCCCGTCGCCGAGAAGACCGTGATGTCCTCGGCGCCGCGGGCGTTCAGTGCGGCGATGGTGGTCGCGGCGTACCGGCCCGTGCCGACCACGAGCACGGGAGTGGTCGCCCACGCCGTGAGCCGGGACTCGACCATGTCGAGGGCGACACGCACGAGCGAGCGGCCGGCGGCGGCGAGATCCTGCTGCGCGCGCACCTCGCGGGTGGTGTGCGCCGCGCGCTGGAACATGCGCTCGAGCGACGGCGTGGTGGTGCCCTTGCGCCGCGCCGACGCGAGCGCGCGCTGGACCTGGCCGGTGATCTCGTCCTCGCCGAGCACCATGGACTCCAGCCCCGAGCTCACCGAGAAGAGGTGCCGCACGACCTCGTCACCCGACAGCGTCGAGGCCGTCGCGCGCAGCGACGCGAGGTCGGCCTCGGCGAGGCCGGGGAGCACGTCCAGGACGCTCTCGAGCGCCGCGTCCGCGGCGTCGGGCGACGCCTCGATGTCGAGGTACGCCTCGAAGCGGTTGCACGTGGCCAGCACGATCGCGCCGTTGACGCCGTCGACGTCGGCGAGCTGCTCGTCGGCGGTCTCGTCGGCGACACGCGACAGGCGATCGAGCACGTCGAACGCCGTGTTGCTGTGGCTGGCCGAGAGACAGAAAAGCACCGCTGGATTCTACCGGTCCCGGCCGTGAGCCGCACGGAGGCGAGCCGCGTACCCTTGACGGGTGTCATCCGTCGTCACATCCCTCTCCGCCGCCCACCCCCTGATGGACGGCCGCACGGCCGACTCGCGTCTCGTGCGCGCCGCACGCGCCGACCGCCCGCAGACCCTGCCGGTGTGGTTCATGCGTCAGGCCGGTCGCTCTCTGCCCGAGTACCGTGAGAGCCGCGCCGGCGTCGCGATGCTCGACGCGTGCCTGGACCCCGCGCTCGCCGCCGAGATCACGCTGCAGCCGGTGCGCCGCCACGGCGTGGACGCCGCGGTCTTCTTCAGCGACATCGTCGTGCCCGTGCTGCTGGCCGGCGTCGACGTGAAGATCGTCCCCGGTCGCGGCCCGGTCATCGACGAGCCGGTGCGCTCGGCAGCCGACATCCTGCGGCTGCGCCCCCTCGAGCCCGAGGCGCTCGCCCCGATCTCCGACGCCGTGCGCATCGTCGTGGACGAGCTCGGCTCGACGCCGCTCATCGGCTTCGGCGGCGCGCCCTACACGCTCGCCAGCTACCTCGTCGAGGGCGGCCCGTCCAAGGACCAGCTGCGCACGCGAGCGCTCATGCGCACCGACCCGCACGCGTGGTCGGCGCTGCTGAACTGGGCCGCCGACGTGACGGGCGAGTTCCTGCGAGCGCAGGTGCTCGCCGGCGCCAGCGTCGTCCAGCTGTTCGACTCGTGGGCGGGCTCGCTCTCGCGGGACGACTACGTGCGCCGCGTGTCGCCGCACTCCAAGCGCGCGTTCCAGGCCCTGCGCGGTCTCGAGGTGCCCCGCATCCACTTCGGGCTCGGCATGGGCGAGATGCTCGACGTGCTGCCGGGCCTGGGAGCCGACGTCGTGGGCATCGACTGGCGCCTGCCATTGGACGAGGCCAATCGCCGCCTGGGCGGCGCCGTGCCGCTGCAGGGCAACATCGACGCCGCGTTCCTCTCGGCGCCGTGGCCGCTCGTCGAGCGCCACGTGCGCGACGTCGTCGAGCGCGGCGCCGACGCGCCCGCGCACATCGTGAACCTCGGGCACGGCGTGCCGCCCGAGACGGACCCGACCGTGCTGACGCGCATCGTGGAGCTCGTGCATGCCCTCTGACGTGCTCGTCGCCGGCGGCGGCGTCGGCGCCCTCGTGCTCGCGCGCCGGCTCGCCGCCGCCGGGCGCCGCGTGCGCGTCTTCGAGGCGTCGGATCGCGTCGGCGGACAGGTCGTCCCCCTGCGCGTCGGCGGCGTCGACCTGGATGCCGCCGCGGAGTCGTTCGCGACGCGCGGTGACGTCGTGGCGGGACTTCTCGACGAGCTCGGCCTCGCCGCCGACGTCGTGACCCCGAACCCCGCACCCGCGTGGCTGCACCGCGCCGACGGCAGCGCCGTGCCGCTGCCGGCCGCCGGCCTGCTCGGGATCCCCGCGGACCCCCTCGCCGCCGACGTCGTGCGCGTCATCGGCCGCCGCGCCGCGCTGCGCGCTCGACTGGACGGCATGCTCCCCGCCTCGGTCGGAGCGGATGCCGAGACCCTCGGCGACCTCGTGCGCGCGCGCATGGGCGACGGCGTCGTCGACGGCCTCGTCGGCCCAGTCGTGCGGGGCGTCCACTCCCGCGAGCCCGATCAGGTTCCCGTCGCCATCGCGCATCCGACGCTGCTCGAGCGCGTGCGCGAGCACGGCTCCCTCGCCGCCGCCGTCGCGGACCTGCGTGCCGCCGCACCCGCCGGCAGCCAGGTCGCGGGGATCCGCGGCGGCATGCACCGGCTCCCGCAGGCGCTCGCCGGGGACGCGGTCCGCCACGGCGCCGACATCGTCACCGGCGCGCATGTCGACGCGATCGAGCCCGGCGCCCTCGTCGTCGACGGACGCCGCATCGCCGGCGACGTCGTGCGCGCCATGCCCGACCCCGCGGCACCGCCCGCCGACCGCGTGCTGACGCTCGTGACCCTCGTGCTCGACGCGCCCGGGCTCGACCGTGCGCCGCGCGGCACGGGTCTGCTCGTCGCGGCGGGAGCACCGGGCGTGCGCGCTCGGGCGCTGACGCACATCACGGCCAAGTGGGCCTGGGCGGCGGAAGCGTTCGACGGCCGGCACGCCGTGCGACTGTCGTACGACGGCGAGCCGGACGACGTCATCGCCACGGCCACGCGCGACGCCGGCGTCCTCCTCGGCGGTCCCGTCGTCGAGGTCGAGGACGCCCGCTCGGTCACGTGGCGGCGCGGCGAGCGCGCACCCGAGGGACCGACCCCCGTCGTCGGCGAGACCGCGGCCGGCACGGGTCTGGCCGCGGTCGTCGGCCACGCCGAGCGGGTCGCCGCACAGCTTCTCGAGACGACCCAGACTCGCCCGGCCGCCGCCGGGCAGGGAGGATAGGACAGTGACCCCCGACACCGACGCCCCGGCCGAGACGCTCCACTACACGCTGTTCGCGGTGTTCCGCCGCGACCCGCACGCGGTGCCCGCCGCCGAGGACGCCCCCGCGCTCGCCGATGTCGCGGACGGCCTCGCGAGCGTGCGCGGCATCTACGACGTGTCGGGCCTGCGCGCCGACGCCGACGTCATGCTCTGGCTCACCGGCCACACCGCCGACGGGCTGCAGGCCGACCTGCGGGCCCTGCGCCGCTCGCGCGAGCTGAGCGTGCTGCTGCCGACGTGGAACGCGATGGGCGTGCACCGCACCGCCGAGTTCGCGCGCGACCACGTGCCGGCCTACGCGCGGGGGCTTCCGCCCAAGCAGTGGCTGACGATCTACCCCTTCGTGCGCAGCTACGAGTGGTACCTGCTGCCCGACGCCGAGCGCGGCGCGATGCTGCGCGACCACGGCCTCATGGGCCGCGACTTCCCGCAGGTGCAGGCCAACACCGTCGCCAGCTTCGCCCTCGGCGACTACGAGTGGCTGCTGCCGATGGAGTCCGACGACGTCGTCGACCTCGTCGACATGATGCGGCACCTGCGCTCCACCGAGGCCCGCCGTCACGTGCGCGAGGAGATCCCGTTCTTCACCGGCCGCCTGATCGGCGCGAGCGAGGTCGCCGAGGTGCTCGCGTGAGCGCACCCCTGCGCATCGGCACGCGCGGCAGCGCCCTGGCGCTCGCGCAGGCCGGCACGATCGCCGACGCGCTGGGCGGCGAGCTGGTCGTCATCCAGTCCGAGGGCGACGTGAACACGCAGTCGCTCGCGTCGCTGGGCGGGGCGGGCGTGTTCGCCGCTGCGCTGCGCGAGGCGCTGCTCGCGGGCGACGTGGACGCCGTCGTCCACTCGTACAAGGACCTGCCGACGGCGCCGATCGCGGGCCTGTCGGTCGCCGCGGTGCCGCGCCGTGCCGACGCGCGCGACGCGCTGTGCGCGCGCGACGGCCTCACCCTCGACGAGCTGCCCGCGGGAGCCCGCGTCGGCACCGGCTCGCCCCGTCGCCGGGCGCAGGTGGCCGCGCGCCGCCCCGACGTCGAACTCGTCGACATCCGCGGCAACGTCGACACGCGCCTCGGACGCGTCGGCGCCGAGGACCCCGAGCGCCGTCTCGACGCCGTCGTGCTCGCCGCCGCCGGCCTCTCGCGCGTGGGCCGCTCCGAGGCCGTCACGGAGCTGTTCGACCTCGACGCGTGGCCGACGGCCCCGGCGCAGGGAGCCCTCGCGATCGAGACGCGCACCGGCGACGAGACGCTCGCCGCGCGCATCGACCACCGTCCGACGCGGCGAGCGGCCGCGGCCGAACGCGGCGTGCTCGCCCGCCTCGAGGCCGGGTGCGCCGCCCCCGTCGGCGCCCGCGCGTTCGTCGAGGACGGCATGCTGTTCCTCACGGCGCGCGTGTACCGCCTCGACGGCTCGGCGCAGCTCACCAGCTCGCACGCCACCGTCCTCGACGCCGGCGTCGAGGACGAGCTCGCCGAGCGCGTCGCCGCCGAGCTGCTGGCGCAGGGCGCCGCCGATCTCGCACCGCTCGGCGCGTCGCCCGCATCCCAGGAGGACTGATGAACGAGTCGTTCCCCGCCGTCCGCCCCCGGCGTCTGCGCCAGAGCCCCGCGTGGCGGCGCCTGGTGTCCGAGACCCGCATCGAGCCGGCGAAGCTGGTGCTGCCGGTGTTCGTGCGCGAGGGCGCCGAGGCGCCGGTGCCGATCTCGTCGATGCCGGGCGTCGTGCAGCATTCGCTCGACTCCCTCAAAGCCGAGCTGCACCGCGCCGCCGAGGCCGGCCTGTCGGGCGTCATGATCTTCGGCGTCCCCGAGCACAAGGACGCCACCGGGTCCGGCGCGACCGCCGCCGACGGCATCCTGAACGTCGCCACCGAGGTCGCCGCGTCCGAGGTGGGCGACGCCCTCGTGATCCAGACCGACCTGTGCCTGGACGAGTTCACCGACCACGGCCACTGCGGCGTGCTCGACGCGCACGGCCGCGTCGACAACGACGCGAGCCTGGAGCGCTACGCCGACATGGCGCTGGCCCAGGCGGCATCCGGATCCCAGCTGCTCGGCATGTCGGGCATGATGGACGGCCAGACCGCGGTCGTGCGCGCCGCGCTCGACGGCGCCGGCTTCACCGACGTCGCGCTGCTGGCCTACGCCGCCAAGTACGCCTCGGCGTTCTACGGCCCGTTCCGCGAAGCCGTGCAGTCCACGCTCGAGGGCGACCGTCGCACGTACCAGCTCGACCCCGCGAACCGCCGCGAGGGAGCGCGCGAGGTGGCGCTGGACGTCGCCGAGGGCGCCGACATCGTCATGGTCAAGCCCGCCATGAGCTACCTGGACGTGCTGGCGGACGCCGCCGCCACCAGCCCCGTGCCGGTGTGGGCATACCAGATCAGCGGCGAGTACGCCATGATCGAGGCCGCCGCCGCCCACGGCTGGATCGACCGCGAGCGCTCGATCGACGAGTCGATCGTGAGCATCTTCCGCGCCGGCGCCGACGCCGTCCTCACCTACTGGGCGATCGAGGTCGCCGAAAGGATCTCCCGCGCATGAGCACTCCCGCGCAGACCCTCACCAACGACTCCGCCGCCGCGCGCGCCCGCGCCGTCATCCCCGGCGGCGTGAACTCGCCCGTCCGCGCCTTCGGCTCCGTCGGCGGCACGCCACTGTCGATCGTGTCGGCATCCGGCCCTCGCGTGACCGACGTCACCGGGCGCGACTACGTCGACCTCGTCGCCTCGTGGGGGCCGGCCCTGCTCGGTCACGCCCACCCCGAGGTCGTCGACGCCGTGCAGCGGGCTGCGGCCCGCGGGCTGTCGTTCGGCGCGTCGACGCCCGGCGAGACCGAGCTCGCCGAGCTCGTCATCGACCGTCTCACCGTCGGGGGAGTGCGCGGCATCGAACGGCTGCGCCTGGTCTCCACCGGCACCGAGGCGACCATGACGGCGATCCGCATCGCGCGCGGCGCGACCGGACGCGACGTCATCATCAAGTTCGCCGGCCACTACCACGGCCACTCCGACGGCCTGCTGGCCGAGTCCGGGTCGGGCGTGGCGACGCTGGGGCTGCCCGGCTCCGCCGGCGTCCCCGCCGACATCGCGGCCCTCACGCTGGTGCTGCCCTACAACGACCGTGCCGCGGTCGAGGCCGCCTTCGCCGCCCATGACGGGCGCATCGCCGCGATCATCACCGAGGCATCGGGCGCCAACGCGGGCGTGCTCGCCCCCGAGCCCGGCTTCAACGCGTTCCTCGCCGACACCGCCCATGCCCACGGAGCGCTGCTGATCCTCGACGAGGTGCTCACCGGCTTCCGGGTCGGCCCCGCCGGCTGGTGGGGCCTCGAGCAGACCGGCGCGCATCCGTTCGCGCCCGACCTCGTGACCTTCGGCAAGGTCATCGGCGGCGGCATGCCGCTGGCGGGCGTCGGCGGTCGCGCGGCCCTCATGGACCTGCTCGCGCCGCTCGGGCCGGTGTACCAGGCCGGCACGCTCAGCGGCAATCCGCTCGCGGTCGCGGCGGGCCTCGCGACGCTGCGCCTGGCGGATGCCGACGTGTACGCGCACGTGGACACCGCCGCGATCCGCGTCCAGGCCGCCCTGCACGACGCGCTGACGGCCGAGGGGCTCCCGCACGTCATCTCGCGCGCCGGAAGCCTGTTCTCGGTGGCGTTCCGCGAGGGGGCCGTGCGCGACTACGACGATGCGCGCGCGCAGGAGACGTGGCGGTACGGGCCGTTCTTCCACGCGATGCTCGATCAGGGCGTCGCGCTGCCGCCGAGCGTGTTCGAGGCGTGGTTCCTCACGGCCGCGCACGATGAGGACGCGCTCACGGCGATCGTCGACGCGCTTCCCGCCGCCGCGCGGGCCGCGGCATCCGCTCGCGCGCCGGAGTGACCGCGGCGCGGCGCGCGCTCAGGCGCCCCAGCCGGGCATCCACGTGTGGACGAACCAGTACTCGTACGTGATCTGCATCGCCGACACCAGCGGATACCAGAACACCGACAGCGCAACGACGACACCCAGGAACACCCACACGAGTCGTTGACCGGTGAGGCGCCGGTAGTCGTCGGCCCCTCGCGGACCGGCGATGTCGCGCAGCGCGAACACGAGCGCGAGCATCATGAACGGCATCATCAGCACCGTGTAGAACTGGAAGATCGTGCGGTCGGGGTACAGCAGCCACGGTCCGTACGTCACGCCGATCGCCGTCAGCACGAGCGCGTCGCGCCAGTCGCGCCGCACCACGAACCGGTACACGAGATACAGCACCGCCGCCACGCCGGCCCACCACAGCAGCGGATTGGGCATGCTCGAGATCGACTGCGAGCAGCCGCCCGCCGCGTCGCAGCCGGCCTCGCCCTCGGCGATGAACCGGTAGTACATCCCGG
The DNA here is from genome assembly GCF_014208045.1 of Microbacterium thalassium. Lineage (NCBI taxonomy): Bacteria > Bacillati > Actinomycetota > Actinomycetes > Micrococcales > Microbacteriaceae > Microbacterium > Microbacterium thalassium. The sequence goes on along the minus strand of NZ_JACHML010000001.1, from coordinate 2,996,011 downwards.
TCGGGCGCAGCAGCAGCGGCCACTGCCATGCGGGACTCGAGTACGGATGCCCGCCGACGATGTTCGACGCCGAGTTGAACATCGTGATGTGGTGCTGCCACAGGCTCTGCAGCGACAGCGGCACCCACGCGAAGAGGCCGGTCGCCGGGTTCGCGTCGGCCACGTGCCGGTCGTAGCCGCCGTCGGTGACGAGCCACCCGGTCCACGATGCGAGGTAGACGACGAAGGCCACCGGCACCAGCAGGACGAACGTGACCGCTCCCTGGCGGACGGCATCCGTCGGCCACACCAGCACACCGGCGCGCCGGCGGGCGAGGGCATCGGTCACCACGAGGTAGACCCCGAGACCCGCGAGCACCCACACGCCCGACCACTTCACGGCCGTCGCGGCGCCGAGCGCGGCGCCGGCCGCGACGATCCACGGCCGGTTCCAGAGGATGGGGCCCCACACCGGACCGGTGTCGCCGGCGAACCGCGCGCCGACCGTCACGGCTATCCGCTCCATCGTGCGTTCCCGGTCGATCACGACGAACAGGACCGCGAGCAGCACCCAGAAGGTCAGCATGCCGTCCAGCAGCGCGAGCCGGCTCATCGCGATCGACAGGCCGTCGATCGCGAGGAAGAATCCCGCGAGCACCGCGACGTTCGTCGACCCGGTCATGCGGCGCGCGATCAGCATGAGGACGAGGACGGATGCGGTGCCCGCAAGAGCCGTCGTGAACCGCCAGCCCCACCCGGTCTCGGGGCCGAACGCCAGCATCCCCAGGGCGATGAGCCACTTTCCCAGCGGAGGGTGGATGACGAACCCCGGTTCCGCCGAGAACGAGTTCGCGTCGCCGGCGAGGAACGCGTCATTGCCGTCGGGCCACGACCCCTCGTAGCCGAGCTGCGTGAGCGTCCACGCGTCCTTGACGTAGTACGTCTCGTCGAACTGGTTCATCGCGTCGTGCGGGTTCGCGAGGTTCCAGAAGCGCAGCGCCGCGGCCAGCAGCACCACGAGCACGGGCGCGAGGCGGTCGTAGAGCGTGCGCACGCGCGGGTCTGCGGCCAGGAGGTCCTGCCAGCGATCGAACAGCGAGCGGCGCGCGCGTGGCAGCAGCGGCTCGGCGGTCGTCGTCACCCGAACAGCCTACGGCGCGCGCGGTCGGCCCCCGGTCTAGGCTGGCGGGGTGCTGATCCTCGCGGCCACCCCCATCGGCAACCTGGGCGACGCCTCGCGGCGCCTGGTCGAGGCGCTCTCGAGCGCGACGGTGGTCGCCGCCGAGGACACGCGCACGACGCAGCGGCTGCTGGCCGCGCTCGGCGTCGAGAACCGGCCGCGCATGATCGCCCTGCACGATCACAACGAGAAGGACCGGGCCGGCGACCTCGTCGAGCTGGCCCGCACCGAGGACGTGCTGCTGCTCAGCGACGCCGGCATGCCGACGGTGAGCGATCCGGGCTTCGCGGTCGTCGCGGCGGCCGCCGCCGCCGACGTCCTGGTGACGGCGCTGCCCGGCCCCTCGGCGGTGCTGACGGCCCTGGCGGTGTCGGGCCTGGCGACCGACCGGTTCGCCTTCGAGGGGTTCCCGCCCCGCAAGCCGGGGGAGCGGCGGTCGCAGCTGGCGGAGCTCGCCGCCGAGCCGCGCACGATGGTGTTCTTCGAGGCCCCGTCGCGGCTGGCCGCCACGCTCGCCGACATGGCGACGGCGTTCGGCGGCGATCGGCGCGCGGCGGTGTGCCGAGAGCTGACGAAGCTGCACGAGGAGGTCGTCCGCGGGCCGTTGGCGGAGCTCGCAGCCTGGGCCGAACAGGGCGTGCGCGGCGAGATCGTCGTCGTCGTGGCGGGGGCCGAGCGCCGGGTCGTCGCGTTCGCCGACGCCGTGGCGCAGGTCGCCGAGCTCGTCTCGTCGGGGACGCGGCTGAAGGAGGCCGCGTCGGAGGTGTCGCGCGCGACGGGCCATTCGTCGCGCGAGCTCTACCAGGCCGCGCTCGCCGCCCGCTCCTCGACGTAATGTGACGCCGGGGGCTTCCGGGGACCGTCCGCGGGCCCCGATCGTCACGGCGGCGGGAGGACGCGCGGGGGCGAACTAGAATCTTCTGGTGACTTCCGGCCGATCCTTCTATGCCACGACGCCGATCTACTACCCGAGCGACGTGCCCCACATCGGCCACGGCTACACGACCGTGGCGGTGGACACGCTCGCGCGCTGGCACCGCCAGGCCGGCGACGACACCTGGATGCTGACGGGCACCGACGAGCACGGCCAGAAGATGATGCGCGCCGCCGCCGCCAACGGCGTCGGGCCGCAGGAGTGGGTCGACAAGCTCGTGACCGAGTCGTGGTACCCGCTGTTGGAGACGCTGAACGTCGCCAACGACGACTTCATCCGCACGACGCAGCCCCGTCACGAGGAGCGCGTGCGCGAGTTCGTGCAGGCGATCTACGACCGCGGCTACATCTACGCGGGCGAGTTCGAGGCGCTGTACTGCGTCGGCTGCGAGGAGTTCAAGACCGAGGGCGAGATCCTCGACGGGACGGGCGCGTTCGAGGGCCTGAAGGTCTGCGCGATCCACTCGAAGCCGCTGGAGCTGCTGCAGGAGAAGAACTACTTCTTCAAGCTCAGCGAGTTCCAGGAGCGCCTCCTCGAGCTGTACAAGACGGTGCCGGACTTCATCCGCCCCGAGTCGGCGAAGAACGAAGTGGTCTCGTTCGTCAAGAGCGGCCTGAAGGATCTCTCGATCTCGCGCTCGACGTTCGACTGGGGCATCAAGGTGCCGTGGGACGAGTCGCACGTCATCTACGTGTGGGTCGATGCGCTGCTGAACTACGCCACCGCGGTCGGCTTCGGCACCGACCCCGAGCAGTTCGCGCGCCGGTGGCCGGCGTACCACGTCGTGGGCAAGGACATCCTGCGCTTCCACGCCGTCATCTGGCCGGCCATGCTCATGGCCGCCGGCGTGGAGGTGCCCCGCGGCGTCTTCGCGCACGGCTGGCTGCTTGTCGGCGGCGAGAAGATGTCGAAGTCCAAGCTCACCGGCATCGCCCCCGACGAGATCACCGACGTGTTCGGCTCGGACGCCTACCGGTTCTACTTCCTGTCGGCGATCGCGTTCGGCCAGGACGGCTCGTTCTCGTGGGAGGACCTGTCGGCCCGCTACCAGGCCGAGCTCGCCAACGGCTTCGGGAACCTCGCCTCGCGCACCGTGGCGATGATCGAGCGCTACTACGAGGGCATCGTCCCGCCGCCGGACACGTACGCCGACGCGGATCTCGCGATCCAGAAGACGGTGGCGGATGCCGCGACGGCCGCGGACGACGCCATCGAGCGGTTCCGCATCGACGAGGCCATCTCGGCGATCTGGACGATCGTCGACGAGCTCAACGGCTACATCACCGAGAACGAGCCCTGGGCGCTCGCCAAGGACGACGCGCAGCGGCCGCGCCTGGGCACGGTGCTCTACACCGCCGCCGAGGGGCTGCGGGCGCTCGCGACGCTCCTGTCCCCGGTGATGCCGGTCGCGACCGAGAAGCTGTGGATCGCCCTGGGCGCCGCCGAGACCCTCGGCCGCCTCCAGGACCAGCCTCTCCGCGAGGCCGGGCAGTGGGGCGCCCTGAAGCCCGGCACGTCGGTCAACGGCCTCGCGCCGCTGTTCCCGCGCGTCGAGCAGCACGCCTGATGACCGACCCGTCGAACTACGTGCGCACGCGCGAGAAGGGCTCGCGGGACACGTCGTACCCGCCGGCGCCCGAGCCGCTGGGCGCGCCCACCTACGACAACCACGCGCACCTCGAGATCGAGGACGGCGTGGGGCTGTCGCTGGACGAGCAGCTCGAGCGCGCCGATGCGGTCGGCGTCATCGGCGTCGTGCAGGCCGGCGGCGACATCGAGTCCAGCCGCTGGTCGGCCTGGGCCGCGGCCTCCCACCCGCGCGTCCTCGCGGCCGTCGCGATCCACCCGAACGAGGCTCCCGCGTACGCCGAGGCCGGCCGCCTCGACGAGGCGATCGCCGTCATCGACGAGCTCGCCGCGCAGCCGCGCGTGCGCGCCATCGGCGAGACGGGGCTGGACTTCTTCCGCACCGGCGAAGAGGGGCTCCCCGCCCAGTTCGAGAGCTTCGAGGCGCACATCGCGCTGGCGAAGAAGCACGGCATCGCGATGCAGATCCACGACCGCGACGCCCACGACGCCGTCCTCGAGACCCTCGAGCGCGCCGGCGCGCCCGACCGCACCGTGTTCCACTGCTTCTCGGGCGATGAGGCGATGGCCCGCGTCGCCGCCGACCGCGGCTACTACCTGTCCTTCGCCGGCAACGTGACCTTCAAGAACGCGCAGAACCTGCGCGACGCGCTCGCCGTGACGCCGCGCGAGCGCATCCTGGTCGAGACCGACGCGCCGTTCCTGACGCCCACGCCCCACCGGGGCCGCCCGAACGCGCCGTACCTGATCCCGGTGACGGTGCGCTTCCTGGCCGCCGAGCTCGGCGTGGACGCCGATGAGCTGGCGGCGCAGATCGCCGCGAACACGCGCGAGGTCTACGGCGCGTTCGAGGACTGAGCCGCCGCGCCGCGGTCAGTCCCGGCTCGCGGCGCCCTTGCGCGTGAACAGCGTCTCGGCCTGCTCGAGCGCCATGCCCTTGGTCTCGGGGATGCGCCACAGGACGAACACGAACGACAGGGCCGCGAACGCGGCGTACATGCCGTAGGTCAGCGGCAGCGACCACCCGGACATCGCCGGGAAGGTCATGGTGATGAGGAAGTTCGCGATCCACTGTGCGCCGGCGGCCACCCCGAGCGCCTTCGCGCGGATGCGGCTGGGGAAGATCTCGCCGAGGAGCACCCAGACCAGCGGTCCCCACGACGCGCCGAACCCGATGACGAAGAGGTTCGCCGCCACGAGCGCGATCGCGCCCCACGGATCGGGCAGGGTCACGTCGGATCCGGAGCCCTCGGCGAACAGGAACGAGATCGCCATCAGCCCGAGGGACGCCGCCATCGCCGCCGAGCCGGTCAGCAGGATGGGCTTGCGGCCGAGCCGGTCGACCAGGAAGATCGCCACGAACGTGACGAGCACGTTGGTGATGCTCGTGACGACGCTGATGAGGGCCGAATTGGTCATGCCGACGGAGTTCCACAGGCTCGTGGAGTAGTAGAAGATCACGTTGATGCCGACGAACTGCTGGAACACCGACAGGATGATGCCGATCCACACGATCGGCTGGAGCCCCAGCACCGGTCCCCGCAGCGACGCGCTCGCGTTGCGCTGATCGGTCTCGATGGCGCCGACGAGCTCGTTCATCGTCTTCTCGAGATCGACGGCGGGCACGAGCCGCGAGAAGATCGCGCGCGCCTCGTCGGTGCGGCCCTGGGTGATGAGGAAGCGCGGCGACTCGGGCACCGTGAACGACAGGATGCCGTAGACCGCCGCGGGCACCACGCCGACGATGAACATCCACCGCCAGGCCTCCAGGCCCAGCCACAGGACGTTGTCGGGTCCGCCGGCGGCGCCTTCGAGGACGAAGTCGCTCAGCAGCGCCGCGAAGATGCCGATCGTGATCGCCAGCTGCTGCAGCGACGCGAGGCTCCCGCGGATCTGCTTGGGGGCGATCTCGGCGATGTAGGCGGGGGCGACCACCGAGGCGATGCCGATGCCGAGGCCGCCGACGACACGCCACAGCGCCAGATCCCACACGCTGAACGCGAGCCCCGCCCCCAGGGAGCTGACGAAGAACATGATCGCGCCCAGCAGCATGACGCGCAGGCGGCCCCACCGGTCGGCGAGGTTCCCGGCGATCATGGCGCCGGCGGCGCAGCCGAGCAGCGCGATGGCCACGACGAGGCCGACGACGACGTCGTTCAGGGAGAAGTCCGACTGGATGGACTCGACGGCGCCGTTGACGACGGACGAGTCGAAGCCGAACAGGAAGCCGCCGACGGCCGCGGCGACGGAAAGGCCGATGGCGCGGCGGCCATAGGGGCTCTTCATCGAGAAGGAGTCGGCGGGAATCGCATCGCTCGCGGTCACAGTCGTCACCCTAGTGACACCGGACGCCGATCGGCCGCTGGGTACAGTGAACGCATGTCCGTGTCTCTCCTCGGCGCCGCCGAGATCCGCGCCCTCGCCGCCGAACTCGACGTCACCCCGACCAAGAAGCTGGGGCAGAACTTCGTCGTCGACGCGAACACGGTCCGCAAGATCGTCCACGTCGCGGACGTCCGCGCGGGCGAGCGTGTCGTCGAGGTCGGGCCCGGGCTCGGGTCGCTGACGCTGGCGATCCTCGAGACCGGCGCGAGCGTGACCGCCGTGGAGATCGATCACCGCCTGGCCGAGCGGCTGCCCGCCACCGCCGCCGCCCACGGCGTGCCGGATGACGCCCTCAGGGTCGTGGACGCCGATGCGCTGCGCGTGAGGGAGCTTCCCGGCGACCCGACGGTGCTGGTGGCGAACCTGCCCTACAACGTCAGCGTCCCGGTCCTGCTGCACTTCCTCGAGACGTTCCCGGGGCTTCAGCGCGGCGTCGTCATGGTGCAGTCCGAGGTCGGGGAGCGCCTGGCGGCCCCGCCCGGATCCAAGGTCTACGGCGCCCCGAGCGTCAAGGCCGCGTGGTACGGCCCGTGGCGCCTGGCGGGCACCGTGTCGCGGCACGTCTTCTGGCCGGTCCCCAACGTCGACAGCGTGCTGGTCGCCTTCGAGCGCGACGCCGAGCCGCGCGGCGACGAGGCGCTGCGGCGCCGCACCTTCACGATCGTGGACGCGGCGTTCCAGCAGCGGCGCAAGATGCTGCGACAGGCGCTCGCCGCGACCCTCGGCGGCACGGCCGCCCAGGCGTCCGAGCTGCTCGAGCGGGCTGGTGTCGCGCCCACCGCGCGCGGTGAGGAGCTGTCGGTCGAGGACTTCGTGCGCATCGCCGTCACCGCCGGCTGAGGCCCGCCCGCCACGGCGAATTCGCCGAGTGTTCACGCGCCGGTGGCCGCCGAGTGCGAAACATGCCTGTAACATTCCCCGAAGCCTCGTTCCGACCGCGAGGCGGAGGAGATGAGCGGATGCGGACCGCCGAGTATCCGGCCCCGGAGCGCGTGCTGCTGCACATCAGCGACACCCACCTGCGCGCCGACTCGCGCCTGTTCGACCTCGTCGACGGCGCCGAGCGGCTCGAGCGCGCGCTGCGGGCGATCGAGGGCACCGGCATCCGCCCCGACGCGGTCGTGTTCACCGGCGACCTGGCCGACCTCGGCGAGGCGCGCGCCTACGCCGACCTGCGCGACCTCGTCGAGCCGTTCGCCGAGCGCCTCGGCACGCGCGTGTTCTGGGTGATGGGGAACCACGACGACCGCGCGGCGTTCCGCGCCGAGCTGCTCGACGACCCGTCCGCCGACATGCGTCCGGTCGACCGCGTCGACGAGCTGGACGGCCTGCGCCTGATCACCCTCGACTCGACGGTTCCCGGCGAGCATCACGGACAGCTGCGGGATGAGCAGCTGGAGTGGCTCGGCGAGGTCCTGGCGACGCCTGCGCCGCTGGGGACCATCCTCGCGATGCACCACCCGCCAGTCCCGAGCGTGCTGCCGCTGGCGGCGAGCGTCGAGCTGCGCGACCAGCGCCGGCTCGCGCGCGTGCTGCGCGGCACCGACGTGCGCGCCATCATCGCCGGCCACCTGCACTACTCGACGTTCGCGACGTTCGCGGGCATCCCGGTGTCGGTGGCCTCGTCGACCTGCTACGCGCAGGACCTCACGGTCCCCACCGGCGGCACGCGCCCGCAGGACGGCGCGCAGGCCTTCAACCTCGTGCACCTGTACGACGACACCGTCGTGCACTCGGTCGTGCCCGTCGACGTGCCGCACACGCTCGAGTACATCGCCCCGGACGAGGCGCTGCGGCGCCTGCGCGCCGCCGGGGTGGCCGAGCTCAGCCCCGCCCGGCGGGATGCGCCGAGCGTGCACGGCGCACTTCTTCGCTGACCTCGGCCTTCTCCCACGGGGCCCGCACCGGGAACATCCGCTCCAGGGTCGCGCGCAGCGCCGGCACGCGCAGCTCCTCGGGCACTTCGCTCGAGCCGCCGTCGTTGAGGCAGAACATGTCCACGTCCGTGCGCTCGGCCAGACGCTCCATGCGCCGCAGCGAGTTGGCCAGCGTGGTCTGGACGTACTCGACACGGGGGCGCCGCGTCGCCACCGCGCGACCGGTCATCAGCGCGTAGTAGTGATACAGGCTGTTGGTCACCGAGATGTCGGTGGCGCTGCGGAAGCGCGAGGCGGCCGTGCGCGCGAAGTCCTCGGCGAAGGTCTCCTCGAGCTCGGCCATGACACTGCGGCGCAGCGGCGTCGCGCAGTGTTCGAGGTCGCGCACGATCGAACGGCCGAAGCGCTCGCGCAGCAGCCCGCGGTTCACCCGCAGGCCGTTGTCGTGACCGCTGCGGTGGGTCGCCGGCTCACCCGCGCCGATGCGCACGCCGCATTCGACGAACTTCGTGACGCCGGCCGACGTGAAGAACAGCTCCGGCTCGACGGCGCGGCCGAAGAACATGTCGTCGTTGGAATACAGGAAGTGCTCGGCGATGCCCGGGATGCGGTGCAGCTGCGCCTCGACCGCGTGCGAGTTGTGCGTGGGAAGGACGCTCGGGTCGGCGAAGAACTCCTCGCTGCGCACGATCGTCACCTTCGGGTGGTCGGCCAGCCAGGACGGCGCGGGGGAGTCGGTGGCGATGAAGATGCGCCGCACCCACGGCGCGTGCATGTGGACGCTGCGCAGCGCGTAGCGCAGCTCGTCCACGTGCCGGTAGCGGGCCGCGCCCTCGTCGCCCTCGCCGACGACGTACTCGGCCATCTGCGCCGCGCGCTGGCGCTGGAACTCGCTCGAGGAGCCGTCCACCCACGAGAACACGAGATCGACCTCGCCGGTGAACTCGTCCGGCTGGGGATCGAACATGCCCGCCACGGTGCGCCAGGTGCGACCGTAGCGCTCGACGCGGTCGAACGCGATGTCGGCGACCGGCGTGCTCTTGCGCAGCACCGCGTTGGCCGACGGGGCGTCGACGGCGTCGTCGCCGAAGCGCCAGAATTCCACGCGCGCCCCGGCCGACGCGCCGTAGCGCAGGCCGCCCTCGGCGGTGATGCGCGGCCGGAAGAAGCGGATCGTCGTCGGCTTGCCGTCGGGCACGCGTGCGTCCGGCGCGAGGACGGCGGCCCGGTTCTTGGCCTTGGCGTACAGCGGCTCGGTCGCGGCGACGGCCGACAGCGCCGCGAGGGCCGCCGGGGCGGCGTCGATGTCGACCGCGAGGGCGGGGCGCCGGAGGTCCTGGCGGATCAGCAGCGGCTCGACGCCGGCGTCCTCGAGCGCCGCCGCGACCAGCAGCAGATCGGCGATGCGGGCGTCGTCGGGAGTGATCGACCGGTGCACCAGGTGCAGCATGCCGCGCTCGAGCACGACGTCGTCGCGATCGAGCAGTCCGATCGACGGCGCCGGGAGCGGGGGCAGAGCGGACAGTGCGGGCATGGCGTCTCCTCGTCACCGGTCGGGGGGCTGGCGGCCGGTGGCCACACACTAGGCGTGCTCTATTACGGCGACGTTTCCCGGGCGCTAGCCTCGGAGCATGACCGATGCGCCGCGCTTCCGCTCCGACCTGGCTGACATCCACCGCCCGTACACCGCGGCCGCCGATCGCTACGACGCCACCGGGTACCGGCAGGTCGGCACCTCGGGCCTGTATCTGCCGCCGATCTCGCTCGGACTGTGGTGGAACTTCGGCGACAACATCCCGTTCGACAGCCAGCGCGCGCTGCTGCGCCACGCCTTCGACCGGGGCATCACCCACTTCGACCTCGCCAACAACTACGGACCGCCGTACGGGTCGGCCGAGACGAACTTCGGCCGCATGATGCGCGAGGACTTCGCGCCGTACCGCGACGAGCTCATCATCTCGTCCAAAGCCGGGTGGGACATGTGGCCGGGACCGTACGGCGACCTGGGGTCGCGCAAGTACATCCTCGCCAGCGCCGACCAGTCGCTCGCGCGCATGGGGCTGGACTACGTCGACATCTTCTACTCGCACCGCGTCGACGCCGTGACGCCGATCGAGGAGACCATCGGGGCCCTCGACACGCTCGTGAAGCAGGGCAAGGCCCTGTACGTGGGCATCTCGTCGTACAGCGCGGAGCGCACGGCGGTCGCGGCCGCGGTCGCACGGTCGCTCGGCACGCCGCTGGTGATCCACCAGCCGGCGTACTCGATCCTCAACCGGTGGATCGAGGACGGGCTGACCGGCATCCTCGAGAAGGAGGCGATGGGCGCCATCGCCTTCACCCCGCTCGCGCAGGGGCTCCTCACCGGCAAGTACCTCGGCGACGGCCCCGTCGACCGTGCGCAGAAGCGCAGCTCGCTGCCCGACGGCGGGATCAGCGAGAAGGGGCGGGCGACGCTGCGCTCGCTCGACGTCATCGCGACCGAGCGCGGGCAGTCGCTCGCGCAGATGGCGATCCAGTGGGTGCTGCGCGAGCCCGTGGTCGCCTCGGCGCTCATCGGCGCCTCGCGCACCGAGCAGCTCGACGAGAACCTGGCGGCGCTGGACGGACCCGCCTTCACCACCGAGGAGATCGAGCAGATCGACGCGCTCTCGGACGGCATCGACGTCGACCTGTGGGCGGAGTCGGCGCAGCTGTGACCCTCCCCGTCGCATCCGAGCGCGTCCATGTGCGGGCGCCGGGCAAGCTCAACGTCTTCTTCGAGGTGGGGGACGTCCACGAGGACGGCTACCACGACGTGGCGTCGGCGTACCAGGCCGTGTCGCTGTACGAGGACGTGTGGGCGGAGCCCTCGGACGACTTCACGCTCTCGGTCTCGGGCAGCGTCGATGTCTCGGGCGTCCCCGCCGACGACCGGAACCTGGCGCTCCGGGCCGCGCGCATGGTCGCGCAGCGCATCGGGTACGACGGCGGCGTGCACCTCGACATCGTCAAGAACGTCCCGGTGGCCGGCGGCATGGGAGGCGGATCGGCGGATGCCGCGGCCGCGCTCGTGGCGTGCGACGCGCTGTGGGGCGGGCAGCTGGGCTCCGCGGAGCTGCAGCGCCTGGCGGCGCGGCTCGGCGCCGACGTGCCGTTCGCGCTGATGGGCGGCACGGCCATCGGCACCGGTCGCGGGGACCAGCTGAGCCCGGCCCTGGCCCAGGGACGGTTCGAGTGGGTCATGGTCACCAGCGACACGGGCCTGTCGACCCCCGAGGTCTACGGCCACCTCGACGCGATGCGCGCGCAGCCCGACATCGCGCCCCCGCGGGCGGTGCCCGGGGTCGACCCCGAGGTGCTGCAGGCCCTGCGGGCGGGCAACGCCGCGGCGCTCGCCGCCCGCACCCGCAACGACCTCCAGCCGGCTGCGCTGAGCCTGCGCCCGGACCTGGGCGACGTGCTCGAGGCCGGCGAGCGGGCCGGCGCGCTGGTCGGCTTCGTGTCGGGCTCCGGCCCCACGATCGCGTTCCTGGCGTCCGATCCCGCCGCGGCGCTCGATCTCCAGGTCACGCTGTCGGCCGCCGGCCACGTCGCCCTGCACGTCCACGGTCCCGTGGCGGGCGCGCGCGTGCTCGCGCGCTGATCGGCATCCTCTCCGAAGGAGTCCCTCATGACGACCACCGCCGCCGGCGATCCCCTCGCACGGGCGTGGCTGGACGCCCCCGTCGATGACGCCGCGAGCGCGGCGCTGTCCGCCGGCGGCCTCGAGGTGAGGCGCGTCGGGCAGGACGACCGCGCCGCGTATGCGGCCTGGCTGCAGGCGACGGCGCGCGGGTTCCTGGACTCCGAGCGTACCGACGCGCAGATCGACGCCTCGTGGGAGCGCGCCGGGCACCGTCGGCCGACCGGCGTCTACGACGCGACCGGCGCCATGCCCGAGATCCCCGTCGGCACGATCGGATCCTGGATCGCGCAGCTGACGGTGCCCGGCGAACGGGCGGTGCCCACGTGCGCGATCTCGGCCGTCACCGTCGCACCGACCCATCGTCGCCGCGGCATCGCGCGGGCCATGCTCGAGGGCGAGCTGCGCGAGGCGGCGGCCCTCGGCGTCCCGGTGGCGTCCCTCACGGTGAGCGAGTCCACTATCTACGGGCGCTTCGGCTTCGCGCCGGCGGCGGCGGCCGCGTCATGGCGGTTGAACACCAAGCGCGCGACGTGGACCGGACCCGTCCCGGACGGCCGCGTCGACTTCGTCTCGCGCACGACGGCGCGAGCGCTCGCCGCGGCGGTGCACGAGCGCGTGCGGCTGCGCACGCCGGGAGAGGTCGGCGTGCCGGCGGCGCTGTGGGACTCGCTGGCCGGCACACGCCCCGACGCGAAGGATCCCGGGACCGTGCGCGCGGTCCGGTACGCCGACGCGGCGGGGGAGGTGCAGGGCGTCGCGCTGTACACCGTCCGCGAGAACCCCGACGACTATCCCGCGTCGTCGGCGACCGTCACCCACCTCGTCGCGGCCACCGACGACGCCTACGCCGCCCTGTGGCGCTGCATCGTCGAGCTCGACCTGATCGGCGAGGTCCGCGCGTCGGAGCTGGCGGTCGACGAGCCGCTGCTGTGGATGATCTCCGATCAGCGTGCGGCGACGATCACCGTGAGCGATCACCACTACGTGCGGGTCCTCGACGTCCGCGGCGCGCTCGAGGGCCGCACGTTCGGAGCCGCGGGCGTCGTCGCGCTCACGGTCGAGGACCGGCTCGGCATCGCCGGCGGCGACTTCGTGCTCGAGGCCGATGCCGAGGGGCGCGGCATCGTGCGCCCGGGCGCGGCGCCGGAGGGAGCCGTGACCATGAGCCTCGGGGTGGCGGAGCTGTCGGCGATGCTCCTCGGCGGCGCGTCGGTCGCGATGCTGGCGGCGGCCGGGCGCATCCGCTGCTCCGACGTCCGGGCCGCGTCGCGCGTGTTCGGCTGGCACCGTCAGCCGCGGCTGAGCTTCTGGTACTGACGCCCGCGCGGCGCCGATCCGGCGCCGACGGAGCCGGGAGGATACGGCAGATGTGACGGTCCGGCAACGGCCGGGGCTCGATCGGCCCCGTGTCGCCGACGTCCGCTAGCGTGGGTGATCCGAGGCCGCTGAATGGGGAACGGACGAGGAGAGCGCGCGTGATCGAGTTCGTCGATGTGTCCAAGACGTTCCCCGACGGCACCGTCGCCGTCGACGGGTTCAGCCTCGTGATGCCGCCGCACCGCACCACCGTGCTCGTGGGATCGTCGGGGTCGGGCAAGACGACGCTGCTGCGGATGATCAACCGCATGGTGGATCCGACCGCCGGCCGTGTCGAGATCGACGGCGAGGACGTCGCCGGCCGCGACCCGGTGCAGCTGCGCCGCTCGATCGGCTACGTCATGCAGAACTCGGGTCTGCTGCCGCACTTCTCGGTCGTCGACAACATCGCCACCGTGCCGGTGCTCAGCGGCCAGACGCGCCGGGCGGCGCGGGCCCGCGCACTCGAGCTGATGGACACCGTGGGCCTCGACCGGGCGATGGCCCAGCGCTATCCCGGGCAGCTCTCGGGCGGGCAGCAGCAGCGGGTGGGCGTCGCGCGCGGTCTCGCCGCCGACCCGAACATCCTGCTCATGGACGAGCCCTTCGGAGCCGTCGACCCGATCGTCCGGGCGGAGCTGCAGCAGGAGCTGCTGCGCCTGCAGCGCGACATCGGCAAGACGATCGTGTTCGTCACGCACGACATCGACGAGGCGTTCCTGCTGGGCGATCAGGTGGCGATCCTCGAGCACGCGGCGCACGTGGCGCAGATCGGATCGCCCGACGACATCATCGCGGCGCCCGCGGGCGGGTTCGTCTCGACGTTCGTCGGCGCCGACCGCGGCAAGCGCGCGCTGACCCTTCGCCGCACGCCGCACGGCACGGTCGTCGTCGACGCCGACGGGAGGGCGCAGGGCGCTCTGGTCGAGGGGGACCCGTCGACGTGAGCTGGGTTCTCGACAACCTCGCGCTCATCGGAGAGCTCACCGTGGTCCACCTGCGGCAGAGCGTGATCGCGATCGCCCTGGGGCTGATCCTGTCGCTGCCGCTGGGCTGGGTCGCGTGGCGCTACCGCCTCCTCCGCGGCTGGGTCATCACGATCACGGGGCTGCTGTACACGATCCCGTCGCTGGCGCTGCTGATCCTGCTGCCGACCGTGTTCGCGTACAGTGCGCTGAGCGAGACCAACCTCATCGTCGCGCTGACGATCTACGCCGTGGCGATCATGGTGCGCTCGGTGACCGACGGCCTGGACTCGGTCGACGAGGACGTGCGTCGCTCGGCGACGGCGATGGGCTTCGGCGGCGGGCGCCGGTTCTTCCAGGTCGAGCTGCCGCTGGCGGGCCCGGTGATCCTGGCGGGGCTGCGCGTGACCGCGGTGAGCACCATCTCGCTCGCCACGGTCGGGATCCTCGTCGGCGTGACCAACCTGGGATACCTCTTCACCAACGGACTCCAGCGCCGCATCATCCCCGAAGTGCTGGCGGGGGTCATCGCCGTGATGGTGCTCGCCCTCGTCATCGACGGGCTGCTCGTGCTGGCCGGGCGCGCGGTGATGCCGTGGACGCGGCGAGCCGCGACGGCGAGCCCCCGCGGGCGCACGGCCGGCCGCGCCGCCGGAGCGGAGGCGGTGGCATGAACCTCTTCCTGGACGCGCTCGCCTGGATCTTCTCTCCCGAGCGCCTCGAAGGGCAGTACGCGCTGCCGATCCTGTTCGTCCAGCAGCTCTGGTACACGTTCGTGTCCGTCCTCATCGCCGCCGTCGTCGCGGTTCCGGCGGGATGGCTCATCGGCCACACCGGCCGCGGCCGTGAGGTGGCCGTCGCCGTCTCGGGCGCCGCCCGCGCCATCCCGTCCTTCGGGCTCCTGGTGCTGCTCGTGCTGCTGTTCGGCGTGCTGCACCGCCCCGAAGCCGCCGTCGTCACCTTCGTGCTCCTGGCGATCCCGTCCATCCTGGCGGGGGCGTACACCGGCTTCGAGGCCATCGACCGGCGGGTGATCGACGCCGCGCGCGCCATGGGCATGACCGAGTGGCAGATCCTGTTCAAGGTCGAGGTGCCGCTGGGGCTGCCGCTGCTGATCGGCGGGCTGCGCTCTGCGGTGCTCCAGGTCGTGGCGACCGTCACGATCGCCGCCTACGTCAACCTCGGGGGGCTCGGCTTCCCGATCATCCAGGGGATCCCGCTCGGCCGCTTCGACCAGGTGCTGGGCGGGGCGATCCTCGTCGCGGCCCTGGCGCTCGTCCTCGACGCGCTGCTCGCGTGGGCGCAGCGCGCCGCCGTCCCGCGGGCGCTGCGCGACACGGCGCCGCCCGGGCGCAGAATCCCCTCCCGCATCCCCGTCCGCACCCCGTCCACAGAAGAGAGAATCGCAGCATGATCACAGCGCACCGCCCCCTCGCCGCCGCCGCACTCGCGGCCGCGGCAGCCCTGGCCCTCGCGGGCTGCTCCTCCAGCGATCCGCTGGACTCCGGCTCGACCGACGGCGGCGAGACCGGCTCGACCGAGACGATCGTCGTCGGCTCGCAGGCGTACTACTCGAACGAGATCATCGCCGAGATCTACGCCCAGGCGCTCGAGAGCGCCGGCTTCGAGGTCGAGCGCCAGTTCCAGATCGGCCAGCGCGACGCCTACATCCCGGCGCTCGAATCCGGCGAGGTCGACCTGATGCCGGAGTACACGGGCAACCTGCTCCAGTACTTCGACGCCGAGACCGAGGCCCGCACCGCCGACGACGTCTACGCGGCGCTGCCGGACGCGCTGCCCGCGGGTCTGACGGTCCTCGACCAGTCGTCCGCGACCGATCAGGATTCATACACCGTGACGGCGGACTTCGCCGCCGAGTGGGACCTCGTCGAGATCGGCGACCTGGCGGACGTCGACGGCACGATCACCCTCGGCGGCGCCCCCGAGCTCGCCGAGCGCCCGTACGGTCCCACGGGACTGGCGGACGTCTACGGCGTCGAGGTGGAGTTCTCGGCGACCGGTGACACGACGTTCGAGGAGCTCGTGGCCGGCACCGTCCAGGTCGCGAACATCTACACGGCAGATCCCCGCATCCAGACCGAGGACCTCGTGGTGCTCGCAGACCCCGAGGGTCTGTTCCTGGCGTCGAACGTCGTGCCCCTGGTGAACGCCGACATCGCCGCCGACATCGCGGACGTGATCGACCCGATCAGCGCGGCGCTCACGCCCGAGGCGCTCGTCGCGATGAACGTCCAGAGCACGGACGACCAGATGTCGTCCGCCGACATCGCCAGCGCGTGGCTCGAGGAGAACGGGCTGCTCTGACCCGGACCCCGGGCAACGACGAAGCCCCGCCTCCCGAGGGCGAGTTCTAGCGATCCCCGCAACACCCTGGATTTCAGGGAGTTGCGGGGATCGTGGATTTCGGGGAGTTGAAGGAGCGCTTCTTCGAGGCGTTGGATCGTGAGCTGGGCAATATCACGGAGGCCGCGCGAGCGGTCGGGGTGAACCGGAACACCGCGTATGGCTGGGCGCGGACGGCGGGGATTCGCGGGCGTGGCAAGCCCGGCAGGTTGGGGCATCCAGGGCGGGCGGTGTACGAGCAGCTCCGCGCCAACGGGGTGCGACGGCGCGATGCCGCCGCCCGGGTCGGGGTGCATGAGCGGACCGCGGAGGACTGGGACAAAGGGATCCGGAGCATCAACCACACGCGCCTCTACCCTGATGGGCGGCGCATCGACTACAAGACGGGTGTGACCAGTTTCAACACATCCGGTTCGATGCCCTCGCTGGCTGCGGTGGAGGCGGAGTTGCACCCGCGGTTCCTGACGATCGTGGAGCGGGAGACGATCGCGGATCTACACCGGCAGCACCTGTCGTTGCGAGCGATCGGCAGGCAGCTGGGCCGGCCGGCGTCGACGATCAAACGGGAGCTCGACGCCTACTCGGTGGGCGGCGTCTACCGACCGCACGCCGCGCACCGGACCTGGGTCAAGCGTCGCGGTCGCCCCAAGCGCTCCAAGCTCGCCGCACCCGGTCCGCTGCGCGAGTACGTCTCCGGCAAGCTCGGAGTGCACTGGTCGCCGGAGCAAATCTGCCACGCTCTGGTCAAGGAGTTCCCCGACGACGAGAGCATGCGCGTGAGCACCGAGACGATCTACCAGGCGATCTACGTCCAAGCCCGAGGCGGTCTGCGCCGCGAGATCGCCGACGCGCTGCGCACCGGCCGCACCCGCCGCAAACCACACCGTCACCCGGAGCAGCGCACGCCGCGGTTCACGGACCCGATGGTGATGATCTCCGACCGTCCCGCCGAGGTCGAAGACCGCGCCGTTCCCGGACACTGGGAAGGAGACCTGATCGTCGGCACCGGATCGCAATCCGCGATCGTGACCCTCGTCGAACGCACCACGAGATACGTCCTGCTCGGCCACCTGCCCGCCGGTCACACCGCCGAACAAGTCCGAGACGTGCTCGTCCCGCTGATCGGCACCCTGCCCCCTCATCTGCGGGGGTCGCTGACCTGGGATCAGGGCAGCGAGATGGCCGCGCACAAGCAGTTCACCGTCGCGACCGATGTCCCGGTCTACTTCTGCGACCCGCACTCGCCCTGGCAGCGCGGATCGAACGAGAACACCAACGGCCTGCTGCGGCAGTACTTCCCCAAGGGCACCGACCTGACCGTCTACGGACCCGAAGACCTCGAACACGTCGCCCAGGAACTCAACGGCCGGCCACGCAAAACGCTCGGCTGGGATACCCCAGCCGAGCGTCTGCGTGATCTACTGACAACCACATAGGCCATCAGGTGTTGCGAGGACTCCTAGAATCCGCCGAGGGAGGCGGGGCTTCGTGTCAGACCGTGCGGCGGCGGGACATCGATCGTCCCGCGCCGTCACGACACCGCCGCATGGCGGAGCTGTGCAGGGTCAGTGGCCCTGGCAGCGGTCCTTCTCGGCGACGCCCGCGAGGGCGAGCTCGACGTGCTGTCCGCAGCCGGCCCAGGTCGGCTTGCCGCAGATGGAGCAGGTGATTCGCTGGCACATGGTGTTTCTCCTTCGAGATGTGGGTGTGGTGGTGGGTGCTCAGGCGAGCGAGAGGAAGAGCTTCTCGAGCTCCTCCTGGGTCAGGCCGTCCGCCGCCTTCGTCCCCTCGGGGTCGACGACGCAGTCGCGCATGGCGGTGGAGATGATGGCGAAGCCGGCGCGGTCCAGGGCGCTGGTGACCGCGGCGAGCTGCGTGACGACGTCGCGGCACGATCCGCCGTTCTCGACGGCGGTGATCACGCTGGCCAGCTGGCCCTGCGCGCGGCGCAGGCGGTTGACGATCTTCTTCGTCGCCGCGGCCTGCTCTTCGGGTGTCCCGGTGTTCATCATCATGCGTAGGCTCCTTCGCTGGTCAGCACGCGCTCGATGTCGGCACCGAACCAGTGCCGCAGGGTCTGGATGCCGCCCGACAGCGACGCGGAGTCGAAGCCGTTCCCGACGAGGATGCGGTGCGCGATGTTCGCGCGCACGCCGGCGGCGCACAGGACGCGGACGGGGCGGCCGGCTGCTGCCTGGTGCACTTCGTCGATGCGGTCGCGCAGCTCGGTGTGGGCGATGTTCAGGGCGCCGGGGAGATGGCCCGTCGCGAACTCGGCGGGCGTGCGCACGTCGAGGATGAGGGCGCTCTCGCCGATCGTCTCGGCCTCGGCGGCGTACCACAGCGACAGGCGGCCGTTGAGGACGTTCTCGGCGACCATGCCGACCAGGTTCACCGCGTCCTTGGCGTTGCCGTAGGGCGGCGAGTAGGCCAGGTCCAGGTCGATGAGGTCGGTCGCGGCGAAGCCTGCGCGGATCGCGGTGGCGATGACGTCGATGCGCTTGTCGACGCCCTCGGTGCCGACGGCCTGCGCGCCGAGTAGCCGGCCGTCGCCCGCCGCGATGTGGACGATGAGGTGGATGGCCGACGCGCCGGGGAAGTAGCCCGCGTGCTGGTTCGGGTGCAGGTGGAGCGTCCGGTAGGCGATTCCCGCGGCGTCGAGCGCCATGCGGTTGGCGCCGGTCATGGCGGCGGTGAGGTCGCCCACGCGCACGATCGCCGTGCCCAGGGGCTGCGTGATGCGGCGGCTCGCCTCCATGCCGAAGATGTCGTCGGCGATGAGGCGCCCGGCGCGGTTGGCGGGGCCGGCGAGGGCGACGGGGCGCACGGCGCCCGTGATCGCGTCGACCGAAGCGGTGGCGTCGCCGGCCGCCCACACGCCGTCGGCCGAGGTGCGGCCGCGGTCGTCGACGACGATCGCGCCGCGCACCGTGTCGATGCCCGCGGCGGCGATGAAGGCGGTGTCGGGGCGCACGCCGACCGACATCACGATGATGTCCGCCGCGAGGCGCGTGCCGTCGGTGAGGACGACGGTGTCGGCGTCGTCGGCGTGCTCCACGGATGCTGCGCCGATGCCGTCGATGACGCGGATGCCGAGGGCCTGCAGCTCCTCGGTGACGAGGGTCGCCAGCTCCTGCTCGAGCGGGGGGAGCACGTGCGGGGCGAGCTCGACCACGTCGACCGACAGGCCGGCGTGGCGCAGCGCCTCGGCGGCCTCGAGTCCGATGAAGCCCGCGCCGAGCACGACGGCCCGCGCGGCGCCCGAGGTGACGCGCTCGCGCAGGGCGACGGCGTCGCCGACGGTGCGCAGGGTCCGCACCCGCGGCGAGTCGATGCCCGGCAGCGGCGGCACGAGGGCCGAGGCGCCGGGGGCGAGCACGAGGGCGTCGTACGAGAGCTCCTCCGCGCCGGCGGGGGAGGTGACGCTCACCGTGCGGGCGGCGGTGTCGATCGCGGTGACCTCGTGATGGATGCGCACGTCGAGGTTCAGAGCCGCGCGCAGCGACTCGGGGGTCTGGACCAGGAGGGAGGAGGCGTCCGCGATCTCGCCGCTGACATGGTACGGAAGACCGCAGTTGGCGAAGGAGACTTCCGAGCCGCGCTCGAGCACGATGATCTCGGCCGTCTCGTCGTGCCGTCGCGCGCGGGCGGCGGCACTCATTCCGGCGGCGACGCCGCCAACGATGATGATGCGCATCCTGTCCTTCCTGATGCCCTTCCGGGGGTGGGCCTGATACCCTCCGGGGTACGGGCTGGTATGTACCAGGATACCCCCGGGGGTATATCGTCGTCAAGTCTCCGCACCGGCCCGACGCGCGATCCGGCCATCCCCTCGCCTAGCCTGGAAGCGATGGCACATCTTCTCGGGGCCGAGGCCCTGCACCTGGAATTCCCGACCAGGATCGTCTTCGACAGCGTCTCGCTCGGTGTCGACGAGGGCGACCGGATCGGCATCGTCGGCCGCAACGGCGACGGCAAGTCGAGCCTGCTCGCCATGCTCGCCGGTCGCCTCGCCCCCGATTCGGGCCGCGTGACGGTCCGCGGCGGAGTGCGCGTCGGCGTGCTGGACCAGGCCGATGTGCTGGGGAAGGACCGCACGGTCTCGGAGATCGTCGTCGGCGGCCGTCCCGAGCACGAGTGGGCCGGCGACCCGCGCACGCGCGACGTCATCGCCGGACTCCTCGGCGGGATCGGCTGGGACGCCCCGGTGGGCGACCTGTCCGGCGGCCAGCGCAGGCGCGTTGCGCTCGCGGCGCTGCTGAGCGCCGACCACGACGTGCTGTTCCTCGACGAGCCGACCAACCACCTCGACGTCGAGGCGATCGCGTGGCTCGCGTCTCACCTCAAGCGCCGGTGGGCGGCGAACGCCGGGGGACTGCTGGTCGTGACCCACGACCGCTGGTTCCTCGACGAGGTGTGCACCGCGACGTGGGAGGTGCACGATCGCATCGTCGAGCCGTTCGAGGGCGGGTACGCGGCCTACATCCTGCAGCGCGTCGAGCGCGACCGCCAGGCGGCGGCGATCGAGGCCCGTCGGCAGAACCTCGCCCGCAAGGAGCTCGCGTGGCTGCGGCGCGGCGCTCCCGCGCGCACGTCCAAGCCCAAGTTCCGCATCGACGCGGCCAACGTCCTCATCTCGGACGTCCCCGAGATCCGCGACAAGGTCGCCCTGCAGTCGCTCGCCGTCTCGCGCCTGGGCAAGGACGTCGTCGACCTCCTCGACGCGTCGGTGGCCTACGGCGACCGCGAGGTGCTGCGGGACGTCGAATGGCGCATCGCCCCGGGGGAGCGCACGGGACTGCTCGGCGTCAACGGCGCGGGCAAGTCGACGCTGCTGGGGCTGATATCGGGAGCGCTCGAGCCGACGTCGGGTCGCGTCAAGCGCGGCAAGACCGTCAAGGTGGCCTCGCTCACGCAGCGGCTCGACGAGCTCGAGGAGCACCTCGACGATCCGGTGCGCATCGTCATCGGGCGCCTGCGCACGACGTACACGTTCGGGAGCGGCTCGAAGGCGCAGGAGCTGACGCCGGGTCAGCTCCTGGAGCGCATGGGCTTCTCCAGCGCCCAGCTGTCGACACCCGTGAAGGACCTGTCGGGCGGGCAGAAGCGCCGCCTGCAGCTGCTGCTGATCCTCCTCGAACAGCCGAACGTCCTCATCCTCGACGAGCCGACCAACGACCTCGACACCGACATGCTCGCGGCGATCGAGGATCTGCTCGACTCGTGGCCGGGAACGCTCCTGGTCGTCTCACACGACCGCTACTTCCTGGAGCGCGTGACCGATCAGCAGTACGCGATCCTCGGCGGTCATCTGCGTCATCTTCCCGGCGGCATCGACGAGTACCTGCGTCTGCGCGCCCGCGAGGAGCAGGAGGCGGCGCAGACGCCGGCATCTGCTTCGGCGCCGGCGGCGGCGGAGC
Organism: Microbacterium thalassium; assembly: GCF_014208045.1. Taxonomy (NCBI): domain Bacteria; kingdom Bacillati; phylum Actinomycetota; class Actinomycetes; order Micrococcales; family Microbacteriaceae; genus Microbacterium; species Microbacterium thalassium. The sequence goes on along the minus strand of NZ_JACHML010000001.1, from coordinate 2,974,297 downwards.
CGGGACTCGGCGGTGCGGAGCTGCGGGCGGCGCAGAAGGAGCTCGCGGCGCTCGAGCGCCGGCTCGAGAAGCTGCAGGGTCAGATCGACGCCGCGCGCACGGCGCTGGCCGACCACGACCAGTCGGACTACGTCGGCCTCGGCGCCGAGATGACCCGCATCACCGGACTCGAGGCCGAACGCGACGGGATCGAAGAGGCGTGGTTCGAGCTCACCGAGCGGATGGGCTGAGCGGCACCGGGCCTAGAGCGCGTCGAAGCTCAGGCTGAGCTTGCGCAGCAGCCCCGCGATCCGTTCGCGGTCGCCGCGCGAGAGGCCCTCGAGCAGCACGGCCTCGGCGTCGACGAGCCGGGTGATGGCGGCGTCGACGCGCGTGCGCCCCTCCTCGGTGAGCGTCACCAGGACGCTCCGGCCGTCCGCGGGGTCGGCTTCGCGGCGCACCAGCCGCCGTCCGACGAGCCGGTCGATGCGGTTGGTCATCGTGCCCGACGAGACGAGCGTCTGCTGCAGCAGCTGCTTGGGGCTCAGCTGGAACGGCTCCCCGGCGCGCCGCAGCGCCGACAGCACGTCCCACTCCCACGGCTCGAGCTCGCTGCGGCGGAACGCGTCGCGCCGCGCCCGATCGAGGTGCCGCGACAGGCGGTCGACGCGCGAGAGCACCTCGAGCGGCGAGAAGTCCAGGTCGGGGCGCTGCGCGACCCACGCCCGCACGATCCGGTCGACTTCGTCCGCCTGCTGTTCCACAGCCCCATTATCGGGTGCGGGTGGGCGGATGCTGGGAGCAGCGGCCCATGCCGCCGGTCCCGGCCTGGCAGACTTGATCCGCGGCACCCCTCAGGCGCCGCGGTCCGCCGTGGTGTAATGGCAGCACGACAGCCTTTGGAGCTGTGAGGTCCAGGTTCGAGTCCTGGCGGCGGAGCATGAGCGACACCACCGACACCGGCCTCGCCGTCATCGTCCTCGCCGCCGGCGCAGGCACACGGATGAAGTCCTCGCTTCCCAAGGTGCTCCACCGCATCGGCGGTCGCGAGCTGGTCGGCCACGTGCTGACCACCGCCGGCGCCCTGGCCCCCTCGCGGGTCGTCGCCGTCGTCCGGCACGAGCGCGAGCAGGTGGCCGCCGCCATCGCCGACGCGGCCCCCGACGCGGTCGTGGTCGACCAGGACGATGTGCCCGGCACCGGGCGCGCCGTCGAGATCGCCCTCGACGCGATCGCAGACTTCGGCGGCGACGTGCTGGTCCTCAGCGGCGATGTGCCGCTCCTGGACGCCGACACCCTCGCCGCGCTGGTCACCGCCCACCGCGCCGCGGACGCCGCCGCCACCGTGCTGAGCGCCGTGCTCGACGACGCGTCGGGCTACGGGCGCGTGGTGCGCGATGCCGACGGCGCGGTCGCGCGCATCGTCGAGCAGAAGGACGCCACGGCCGACGAGATCGCGCTCCGCGAGATCAACGCGGGCGTCTACGTCTTCCGCGCGGCGCCGCTGCGCGAGCAGCTGGCGCGCGTGGGCACCGACAACGCCCAGGGCGAGAAGTACCTCACCGACGTCATCGGCCTGCTGCGCACCGCCGGGGCCGCCGTCGCGGTCTCCGCGGCGCCGGACGCCGGCGCCGCCCTCGGCGTCAACGACCGCGTGCAGCTGTCCGAGGCCGGCCGCATCCTCAACGCCCGCACGGTCCGCCGGTGGCAGCTGGAGGGGGTGACCGTGGTGGACCCCGCGACGACGTGGATCGACGTCGACGCCGTGCTCGCGCCCGACGTCACGGTGCTTCCCAACACCCACATCCTGGGCGCCACCGCCGTGGCGACCGGCGCCGTCATCGGCCCCGACACGAGCCTGATCGACTGCGAGGTCGGCGAGCGCGCGACCGTGAAGCGCACCGATGCGACCCTCGCCGTCATCGGCGACGACGCCACGGTCGGACCGTGGTCGTACCTGCGCGCCGGAACCCGGCTGGATGCGCACGGCAAGATCGGCACGTTCGTCGAGACGAAGAACTCCACGATCGGCGAGGGCAGCAAGGTGCCGCACCTGTCGTACGTCGGCGACACCGACATCGGGCGCGGCGTCAACCTCGGCGCGGGCGCCATCACCGCCAACTACGACGACCTGACCAAGCACCGCACCGAGATCGGCGACGAGGTCCACTCCGGATCCCACAACGTCTTCGTCGCGCCCGTTAGGATCGGAGACGGCGCGAAGACCGGGGCGGGGGCGGTCATCCGCAAGGATGTCCCCGCCGGTGCCCTGGCACTGACCGTGGCCCCCCAGCGCAACGTCGAGGGATGGGTCGAGAAGAACAGACCGGGTACCGGCGCGGCGCACGCGGCCGCAGCGGCTCGGTCCGCACAGAAGGCGGACGATGGGGCGCAAGAACAAGAAGGTTGACCTCGATCAGGCGAACGACATCGCCCCCGGACTGGTCGCCAAGACCAAGAAGCGGCTCGTCGTCGCCGCCGGCCGCTCGCATCCGGGCCTGGCCGCCGAGGTCGCGGCGGAGCTGGGCACCCAGCTGGTCCCGACCGAGTACCGCACATTCGCGTCGGGCGAGATCCTGACGCGCTTCCAGGTGTCGATCCGCGGCTGCGACATCTTCCTCGTCCAGACGTTCGGCCCGCCGGTCAACGAGTGGATGATGGAGATGCTGATCATGCTGGACGCCGCCAAGCGCGCGTCCGCGAAGCGCATCACGGTCGTCGCCCCGTACTTCCCCTACTCGCGTCAGGACAAGAAGGGCCGCGGTCGCGAGCCCATCAGCGCGCGTCTGGTCGCCGACCTGCTCAAGACGGCCGGCGCCGACCGCGTCATGAGCGTGGACCTCCACGCCGCGCAGATCCAGGGCTTCTTCGACGGCCCCGTCGACCACCTGTTCGCCAAGCCCGTGCTCCTGGAGTACTTCCAGCGCACTCTGACCGACGCCGACCGTGAGAAGCTCACGGTCGTCTCGCCCGACACCGGCCGCGTCCGCGTCGCCGACACGTGGTCGGACAGCCTCGGCGCCCCGCTGGCGATCATCCACAAGCGCCGCGACCCGAACGTCGCCAACCAGGTGACCGTCAACGAGATCGTCGGTGAGGTCGAGGGACGCGTGTGCCTCCTCGTCGACGACATGATCGACACCGGCGGGACGATCGTGAAGGCCGCCGAGGCGCTGAAGAAGAACGGCGCCCAGAAGGTCATCGTCGCCGCCACCCACGCGGTGTTCAGCGCGCCCGCCACCGAGCGGCTGCAGAGCGAGGCGATCGACGACGTCGTGGTGACCGACTCGATCCCGCTGCCCGAGGAGAAGCGCTTCCCGTCCCTGACGGTGCTCCCGATCGCGCCGCTGCTGGCCCGCGCGATCCACGAGGTGTTCGAGGACGGCTCGGTCACGAGCATGTTCGACGGCGCCGCCTAGCGCGGAGCACGGGCCCGGCACGGCGCGGCACGAGGGAGAGGGATGCCCGAGGAGATCACCGAAGCCGAACTGACCGTTGCACGACCCCATGCCACTCCCGCCGTCGATGTCGCCGGTGATCTCGACACCGATCTGGGCGGCCTCACCAGCGCCGAGGCGGAGCGTCGCATCGCCATCGCGGGGCCCAATCAGCTTCCCGAGCCGCCGCGCAGGCCCGCCGTGCTGCGGTTCCTCGCGCATTTCAACGACACGCTGATCTACATCCTGCTCGCCGCGGCGGCGATCAAGGCGCTCATGGCCGACTGGCTCGACTTCTGGGTCATCATCGGCGTCACCGTCATCAACGCCCTGGTGGGCTTCCTGCAGGAGGGTCGCGCCGAGCGCGCGCTCGCCGGCATCCGCGACATGCTCTCGCCCGACGCGTCGGTGCGCCGCGACGGCGCCTGGAAGTCCGTGCCGGCCGACGAGCTCGTGCCGGGAGACGTCGTCCGGCTCGCGCCCGGCGACAAGGTGCCGGCGGACCTGCGCCTGTTCGAGGCGCACCGGCTGCGCATCGACGAAGCCGCGCTGACGGGCGAGTCGGTGCCGTCCGCGAAGGACGTCGAGGCGGTGGCCGTCGACGCCGGCGTGGGAGATCGTCACTCGATGGCGTTCTCGGGGACCATCGTCGCGTCCGGGCAGGCGCGCGGCATCGTCACCTCGACCGGAGCCCTCACCGAGATCGGCCGCATCCAGTCGCTGGTGTCGGGCGCGGGCTCGCTCGCGACGCCCCTGACGCGGCAGCTCGACGCCTTCGCCAAGGTGCTCACGCTCGTGATCCTCGGCATGGCGGCCCTCATGATGGCGATCGGCCGCTTCGTGCACGACATGCCGTTCGACGAGCTGGTGTCGGCCGCCATCGGCTTCGCGGTCGCCGCCATCCCCGAGGGGCTTCCGGCGCTGGTGACCATCACGCTGGCGATCGGCGTGCAGCAGATGGCGCGGCGCAAGGCCATCACGCGCAAGCTGACGGCGGTCGAGACGCTCGGAGCCGTCACGACGGTGTGCTCCGACAAGACCGGCACGCTGACCCGGAACGAGATGACGGTGCGGCGCATCGTCACGCCGCTCGGCGGCTACGAGGTCACCGGACTCGGGTACGCGCCCGACGGCGCGATCACCCGTCACGACGGCGCCGCGCCCGGCGCGGACGTCACGGCGGTCCTCGCCGTGGGGACCCTCTGCAACGAGGCGCACATCGTGCTCGACGGCGAGCAGCACAGGCTCGTGGGCGAGCCGACCGAGGGCGCGCTGAAGGTCGTCGCCGCCAAGGGCGGCGTGTCGTCCCAGGGGAGCCGCCGGCTGGCGGTGCTCCCGTTCGACTCGGAGCACAAGTTCATGGCGACCCTCAACGAGGGCGCCGACGGCGCGCGGGCGTTCCTGGTCAAGGGCGCTCCCGACCGGCTGCTCGACCGCAGCACGTCGCAGCGCGGCGCGGACGGGCGCGAAGCGGTCGACCCGGAGCACTGGATGCGGATCGTCGACGAGCTGTCGGCCGAGGGGCTGCGCGTGCTCGCCGCCGCGCGACGCCCGGCGGCCCCCGGGACCGCCGCGGTCGAGATGGACGACCTCGAGGAGCTGGAGTTCCTGGGCGTGTGGGGCATCGTCGACCCGCCCCGGCCCGAGGCGGTCACGGCGATCGAGGACTGTCACACGGCCGGCGTGCGGGTGAAGATGATCACCGGCGACCACGCCGGCACGGCCGTCGCGATCGCGCGCGAGATGGGGATCGTCGACGGCGAGCAGCCGCGCGTGCTCACCGGCGCCGAACTCGAGGCGCTCAGTCAGGATCAGCTGCAGGCCGTCGCGCGCGACGTCGACGTGTACGCGCGCACGAGCCCCGAGCACAAGATCCGCATCGTGCGCGCGCTCCAGTCCCACGACGAGGTCGTCGCGATGACCGGCGACGGCGTCAACGACGCGCCGGCGCTGACCCGCGCCGACGTGGGCGTGGCCATGGGGATCAAGGGCACCGAGGCGACGAAGGAGGCGGCCGAGATCGTCCTGGCCGACGACAACTTCGCCACCATCCGCTCCGCGATCCGCGAGGGCCGGCGGATCTACGACAACCTGCGCAAGTCGATCGTGTTCATCCTGCCCACCAACGGCGCGCAGTCGCTCGTGATCCTGGTCGCGGTCGTGTTCGGTCTCGCGCTGCCGCTGACGCCCGTCCAGGTGCTGTGGATCAACATGGTCGTGGCGATCACGCTCACCCTCGCCCTCGCCTACGAGCCCGCCGAGCGGGGCATCATGCTGCGGCCGCCGCGGGCCTCGCGCCGCTCGATCATCAGCGGCGGCGAGCTGGGCTTCGTGCTGGCGGTGTCGGCCGTCATCGGCGGTGCGAGCCTGGGGCTGTTCTACGGAGCCCTCGCGTACGGCTCGTCGCTGGACTACGCGCGCACCGAGGCCATCACGATGCTCGCGCTCGGGCAGCTGGCGTTCCTGTTCAACAGCCGGTTCCTGGACCGCTCGAGCCTCACGCGCGACGTGCTGACCGGCAACCCCATGGTGTGGTGGTCGGCGCTGGCGCTGATCGTGCTGCAGCTGGCGTACACCTACCTGCCGTTCATGAACGAGCTGTTCGAGTCCCGCCCCCTCGACGCGGCGTCGTGGCTGGCGCCCGTCGGCCTGTCGATCGCGGTCTTCTTCGTGATCGAGGGCATGAAGTGGGTCCGGCGGCGGTTCGCGGCGGATTCATAGACGCCCGACGCCTCCGAGACCGGCCGCGCCGCTAGCGTGGAGACCCAGACCTGCACGACACCCATCCCGAGGAGGACGATGTCCCCGCTCACCCTGTCTTCCCGTCCGGTCCGCGTCGGCGCCGCCATCGTCGGCGCCGCGGGCGCCCTCATGCTCGCCGGCTGCGGCACCGCGACCGGCACGTCCTCCGAGACGGATGCGGCCGCGGACTCCACCACCGCCGAGGACACCACCACCGACGCGACGGACAGCGGCGAGGCGGCGTACGCCGACGGCACGTACACCGCCGACGGGTCGTACCTCACGCCCGAGACGGTGGAGCAGGTCACCGTGACGGTGACGCTCGAGGCGGATGTCATCACCGCCGTCGAGGTGACCGGCGACCCGCAGACCGCCGAGACCGAGCGCTACCAGAGCGAGTTCATCGGCGGCATCTCGGACCAGGTGGTGGGCGTCGACATCGACGAGATCTCGGTGTCCCGCGTGGCGGGGTCCTCGCTCACCAGTCAGGGGTTCAACGAGGCCATCGACGCGATCAAGGCCGAAGCGGCGAGCTGAGCGGTGCCCGCAGCCCCCTGGCGGTTCGACGCGATCGGGGTGCCGTGGCAGATCGAGACCGCGCGGCCGCTCGCCGGCGACGACCGGGAGCGCATCCGCGCCGTGATCGCCGACTTCGACCGCAGCTGGTCGCGGTTCCGTGACGACTCGGCCGTCGCCGCGCTCGCCGCCGGAGCCGGCCCCGTCCGTGCTCCGGCCGACGCCGCCGCGATGCTCGAGGTCTACGGGCAGCTGTCGGACGCGACGGCCGGCGCCGTCAATCCGCTCGTCGGCGACGCGCTGGCCTCCCGGGGGTACGACCGCTCGCTCTCGCTCGTCGACCGCGGAGCGCGCCCGGCACCGCCGGCCGCGGGCGTGCGGGTCGCGGGCGACCTGCTCGAGGTCGATCCGCCCGCGCTGATCGACGTCGGCGCGCTGGGCAAGGGCAGACTGGTCGATCTCGTCCTCGCCGCCGTCCCGGCCGCGCTCGGCCCGGCCGTGGTCGACGCCAGCGGCGACATCGCGGTGCGGGCGACGACGCAGCGGATCGGCCTGGAGCATCCGTTCGACGCGCGGCGGGCGATCGGCGTGTGGACCGTGACGGATGCCGCACTCTGCGCGTCGGCCGCCAATCGGCGCGCGTGGGGGGCGGGGCTGCACCACGTGCTCGACGCGCGCACGGGCGAGCCGGTGCGGACGGTCGCGGCGACGTGGGCGGTCGCGCCGGACGCGATGCACGCGGATGCCGCGGCGACGGCGCTCTTCTTCGAGGGCGGGCCGCGTCTGGCGGCGCGCTGGGACGTGGCGTGGGTGCGGATGCTGACCGACGGGCGCGTCGAGTGGTCGCCGGGCTGCGACGCCGACCTGTTCGTCGCGCGATAGCGTGGACGCGTGACCGACCTCCTCGCCCTCGCCCCGGAGTACGTGTGCTGAGTTCGCTGACGGCCGCGTGGACGCGCGTGTTCGGCGTGCTCGGCCGGGTGTCGATGTACCGGCTCGTCTTCCTCGCGCTCCTCTCGCTCACCGTCATCGCGTTCGCGCTGTCGCTCTTCGACCTCGTCGCGCCCGGTCCGCTCGAACTCGCCGTCACGGCCGCGGTCCTCGCGGTGGTGTGCGTCGCCGTGGATGTCGCGGCGCACCGCATCCTGCACCTGAACATGCACATCGAGTCGTCGATCATCACCGCCTCGATCCTGCTGTTCGTGCTGCGCCCGTCGCTGGATCCGCTCGCCCTGGTGGGGATCGCGATCGGCGCGGCGGTGGCGTCGCTGTCGAAGTACGTGCTGGCGTGGCGCGGGCGCCACATCTTCAACCCGGCCGCCGTCGGCGCAACCGCCCTGACGCTGCTCGGAGCGGTGTTCCCGGCGCTGGGCGGATCGTCGTGGTGGGTCGGCACGCCCGCGATGGCCGGTCCCGTGATCGTGCTGGGCCTGGCGGTGCTGTGGCGCACCGAGAAGGTCCGCGTCATCGCGGTGTTCCTCGTCGTCGCCATCGGGGTCGGCGTGCTGCGGACCTCGGCGCAGTACCAGGCGGCGGGGGTCGAGATCGGCCTGACCGACATCCTGTGGCCCCTGCTGTGGTCGGGCCCGTTCCTGTTCCTGGGCGCGTTCATGCTCTCGGAGCCGCTCACGCTGCCGCCGCGCCGGTGGCAGCAGCTGACGGTCGCCGCGGTGGTCGGCGTGCTGGCGGGCTGGCCGATCCCGGTCGGGGCCATCAGCCTCGGACAGGAGCGCGCGCTGCTGATCGGCAACCTCGTCGCCTTCGCGTTCGCCCTCCGCACGGCGGTGCGCCTGACGCTGGCGGAGCGCGACGAGCTGTCGCCGACCGTGCGGCGGCTCACGTTCCGCGCTCGCCGCCGGTTCGCGTTCACGCCGGGTCAGTACCTGGAGCTCGACGTGCCGCATCGGCACCCGGACGCGCGGGGGACCCGCCGGGAGTTCAGCATCGCGTCGGCGCCCGAGGACCTGCCGATGGTGTCGGTCGCGTTCAAGGAGTCGACGAGCAAGGCGCCGCTGAGCTCGTACAAGAAGGCGCTCGCGCAGGTCACCGAGGGGACGGCGCTGGCCGTGACGGGCGTGTGGGGCGACTTCCTCCTGCCGACGCGCACCGGCGCGCCCGTGCTCATGGTCGCGGCCGGGATCGGCGTGACGCCGTTCGTCTCCCAGCTGCGCCACGCACGGCTCGCGGGCGAGGACCGCGACATCGTGCTGGTCTACGTCGCCTCCGAGCCCGAGGAGCTCGTCTACCGCGACGAGATCGAGGCGTCCGGCGTGCCGGTCGTCGTCTTCACGCGCACCGAGCCGGCGGATCTGCCCCCGCACTGGCGGTGGGCGCGCGGCGTGCGCCTGGACGCCGACGGCCTGCTGCGCGTCGTGCCCGACATCGCGGCGCGCCACGCGTACATCTCGGGCCCGCCCGGGCTGATCGCCGAGCTCGCGCCCGCGCTCGAGCGGGCGCGCTCCATCACGACGGACGCGTTCTCGGGCTACTGAGCGCTCTCGTCGGCTGCCGTGTCGACCGCCTCGGCCTCCGGCTCGACCGCGGGGGCCTCCGGCGTGCTCGTCGCCGCCGCGGGATCAGCGGGCCGCGCCGGCAGGCGCACCGTGAAGGTGGTGTCGCCCGGCTCGCTCTCGGCCGTGATCGTCCCGCCATGCGCTTCGGCGATGGCACGCGCGATCGAGAGCCCGAGTCCCGTTCCGCCGGTCTTGCGGGCGCGCGACCGGTCGGCGCGGGTGAACCGCACGAACAGGTCGTCCTTGATCGCCTCGTCGATGCCCGGACCGTCGTCGTGGACCGCGATCACCGCGTCATGGCCGTCGCGGTGCACGCTCACGGTGACCGTCGTGCCCTCGGGCGTGTGCGTGCGGGCGTTCGCGAGGAGGTTCGCGACCACCTGGTGCAGCCGTGCGGCGTCGCCGGCGACCACGACGGGGTGATCTTCGACGTCGAGGTGCCAGCGATGCCCGGGCCCGGCCACCTGGGCGTCGGCGACGGTCTCCACGGCCAGGGCGGTCAGGTCGACGCTGCCGAACACGAGCTCCTGGCCCTCGTCCAGCCGCGCCAGCAGCAGCAGATCCTCCACGAGGGTCGTCATCCGCAGCGATTGGGTCTGGATGCGCTCGAGCGCCGATTCGGTGGTCTCGGCGACTTCGGGGGTCGCGCCGCGCTGGAGCGCCCGGAGGGACAGCTCGGAGTACCCGCGGATGGACGCCAGCGGTGTGCGCAGCTCGTGGCTCGCGTCGGCGACGAAGCGGCGCATGAGCTCTTCGTTGCGCTGGCGGGCCGACAGCGACTCGTCGACATGGTCGAGCAGCGTGTTCAGCGCCGAGCCCACCTGCCCGATCTCGGTGCGGTCGTCGGTGTAGGCGTCGGGCACCCGCTCGCTGATCGTGACGTCGCCCTCGGCCATCGGCATCCGGGCGACGCGCGTCGCCGTGTCGGCGACCGAGCGCAGCGGGCGCAGGCTCGCGCGGATCACCAGCGCGATCGCGATGCCGAGTAGGAGCAGTCCACCCGTCGTGACGAGGGCGACGGTGGTCAGGATCTGGCCGAGCGTCGAGCTGACCTCGCTGGTCGGCAGTCCCACGAGCGCGGCGTTGCCGCCGGGGGAGGTGTCGACGATCACGCGATAGCGTCCCAGGCCGTCGACCTCGACGGTCGCGGTGCCCGGGTGGTCGATCTGCGCGACGAGCTCCTCGAGCTGGTCCTCGCTGAGCGTCACGACCGCCTCGGCGCTGTCGACGTACGCCCCCGAGAGCCCCTCGCTGTTCTGCATGACGAACAGGAACCCCTGCGGCTGCCGGCCGGCGTCGAGCACGTCGGCGGCGGTCGGGCCGCCGCGCAGCGAACTGCCCGCGGACACGAGGCGGGCGTTGAGGTTGGTGTCGAGGATGTTCCCCAGCAGCGCGCTGGTGGCGACGGCGACGAGCGTGAGGATGAGGGCGACCATGCCGATGACGGTCACCATGAGCCGAGACTGCAGGCTCCACCGCGTGCGCCTCGGCGCGGCGCCGGCGGCCGGCGCCGGATCGGCCCCGGCGGCTTCGGTCACTGGGGCGCCTTGATCATGTACCCGACGCCGCGCACCGTCTGGATGAGCGGCTCGCGGCCGGCGTCGATCTTCTTGCGCAGGTACGAGATGTACAGCTCGACGACGCTCGAGCGTCCGCCGAAGTCGTAGTTCCACACGCGGTCGAGGATCTGCGCCTTCGACACCACGCGGCGCTGGTTGCGCATCAGGAAGCGCAGCAGCTCGAATTCGGTCGCGGTCAGTTCGATCTGGTCTCCCGCGCGCTCGACCTCGTGGCTGTCCTCGTTGAGCGACAGGTCGCCCACCCGCAGGATCGGCTCGGCGCCGGAGACCTGCGCCGTGCCCGAACGCCGCATGAGGCCCCTCAGCCGTGCGACGACCTCCTCGAGGCTGAAGGGCTTGGTGACGTAGTCGTCGCCGCCGGCCGTCAGGCCCGCCACGCGGTCGCCGACCGAGTCCTTCGCCGTGAGGAACAGCACGGGCACGTCGTCGCCCGCCTGACGCAGGCGCTGCAGCACGGCCATGCCGTCGAGGTCCGGCATCATGATGTCGAGCACGAGCGCGTCGGGCGCGAACTCGCGTGCGGCCTGCAGCGCCTCGAAGCCCGAGGCGGCGGTGCGCACCTGCCAGCCCTCCATGCGCAGCGCCATCGACAGCAGGTCGGTGAGCATCTGCTCGTCGTCGACGACGAGGACCCGGGGCGGGGTCCCGTCCAGGCGCGTCAGGTCGGGAAGCGTGTTGGCTGCGGTCATGGCTCCCATTGTCCACCCCTTCCTATGCCTTTCCTATGGCGCAGCCTATGCACCTGCTGTGAAAGCCTCCGCGCCGCTCATCACCGATTCATAGCGTGCTCATTCTTCGCGCTTGATCGCGGTTCCTAGCCTTCTCGCGGAGACGGGCCGACCCGGGCCTGTCAGGAGGAGACCCATGTACTGGACCTATCTGCGGCGGGAACTGGCCGGTCGCAAGAAACAGACGATCATCGTCGCGGCGGGCCTCGCGCTCGCGATCGCCCTCGTGATCATCGTGAACTCGCTGTCCGCGGGCGTGCGCGACGCGCAGGCCCAGGCCCTGGAGTCGGTGTACGGCGTCGGCACCGATCTGACCGTCACCGGCGCCGCCGCCGAGCCGGGCGAAGGCGGCGGCGGTCCCAGCTTCGAGTTCGACGAGGAGGGCGGCTCGACCGACGACGAGGGGACGACCTCGCTCAGCCAGTCGCAGCTGCAGACCGAGCGCATGCGCGCGACGCTCGAGGGGACGACCGTGGAGACGGTCGCCGGCGTCGACGGCGTCGCGGCCGCGGCCGGCGCGCTGAGCCTGACCAACTCCACCTTCTCGGGAGAGCTGCCCGAGCGACCGACCGACGCCGACGGGAGCGCGGCCGAGGGCGGCCAGATGCCCGAGGGCGGCGCACCGGCGGACGGCGAGCAGGGCGGCGGCTTCGGCGGCGGCTCGTTCGACCTCGACTCCTTCAGCGTGCTCGGCGTCGACCTCGGCGCGCTCGGCGTCGGCCCGCTGTCGGCGGTCACGCTCGACGACGGCGCGGCGCTGACCGCCTCGGACGAGGGCTCGTACGTCGCCGTCCTCGACGCCACCTACGCCTCGACCGAGGAGCTCGCCGTGGGCGACACCATCGAGGTCGGCGGCACCGATGTCGAGGTCGTCGGCATCGTCTCGTCCAGCTCGACCGCCGACACGGCGGCGGACGTCTACATCCCCCTGGGCGTCGCCCAGGAGCTCGCCGGGGTCGGCGACGTCGTCTCGACCGTCTACGTGCAGGCCGACTCCGCCGACAGCATCGAGGCCGTGCAGGCCGCGATCCAGGCGGAGCTGCCCGACGCCGAGGTCAGCTCGCAGTCGGACCTCGCCTCGACCGTGTCGGGATCGCTGTCCAGCGCCTCGTCGCTCATCACGAACCTCGGCACGTGGCTGTCGATCATCGTGCTGGCCGTCGCGCTCGTGCTCGCGGTGCTGTTCACGATCTCGGGCGTCACGCGCCGCACGCGCGAGTTCGGCACGCTCAAGGCGATCGGCTGGAAGAACGGCCGCGTGGTGGGTCAGGTCGCCGGCGAGTCGATGGTGCAGGGACTCATCGGCGGAGTGATCGGCCTGATCGTGGGCCTCGCCGGCATCGTGGTGATCAACATCGTGTCGCCGACGATCTCGGCGGCTCCGGACACGACGACGCAGGCCGGCCCCGGCGGGCAGGGCATGCCGGGCGGCTTCGGCGGCAGCCAGTTCGCGACGGACGCCGCGGACATCGTCCTGAACGCGCCCATCACGATCTCGGTCGTCGCCGCCGCCGTCGGCATCGCCGTCCTGGGCGGTCTGGTCGCGGGCGTGTTCGGCGGCTGGCGCGCGGCGCGCCTCGCCCCGGCCGAGGCGCTGCGCTCGGTCTCGTGACCCGTTCCCACACCGACAACGACAACGACAGATCGACACGATTGGACACGCCATGACCACCGTCATCGAACCGGCCGTGGAGGACGCGGCCACGGATGCGCCCGAGCCGATCATCCGGCTCTCCGGCGTCACCCGCACCTACCAGCAGAAGAACCGCGTCGTGAAGGCGCTCACCGGGGTCGACCTCGAGATCCGCCCCGGCGACTTCCTCACGATCCAGGGCCCGACCGGGGGCGGCAAGTCGACGCTCCTGCAGCTGCTCGGCGCGCTCGACCGGCCCACCTCGGGCGAGGTGCGGGTCGCCGGCCACGATCTCGCGAAGGCGTCCGGCGCGGACCTCCAGCGCCTGCGCGCCCACGAGATCGGGTTCGTGTTCCAGGGGTTCAACCTGATCCCCACGCTCACGGCCCACGAGAACGTCGACATGGCCCTCGAGCCGCTGGGCCTGTCGCGGGCCGAACGCGCCGAGCGCGTCACGGAGGCGCTCGCGCACGTCGGCCTCGCCGACCGCGGCGATCACCGCCCCAGCGAGCTCTCGGGCGGTCAGCAGCAGCGCGTCGCGATCGCCCGCGCCATCGTCAAGCGCCCGCGCGTGCTGCTGGCCGACGAGCCCACCGGAAACCTCGACGAGAGCATGCGCGACGAGATCCTGGCGGTGCTGGAGTCGCTCAACTCCGAGGGGCTCACGCTGATCGTCGTCACGCACGACTCGGCCGTCGCCAAGCGCGCCGGCCGCCGCGTGCGGCTGGCCAAGGGCGTGGTCACCGAGCTTTAGGCCCGGCGCGAGAAACGCCGCGGCGCGGCATCCGGACGTGCAAGGCCGGATACCGCGCCGCGGCGTCTGTGCGCGGTCTGCGCACGCGGCCGCGTCAGTGCGTGTCTTCGGCCTCGACCTCGGTGCGGTCGCCGGACCACAGCGTGTGGAACGTGCCGTCCTTGTCGATGCGCTTGTAGGTGTGCGCGCCGAAGAAGTCGCGCTGGCCCTGGATGAGGGCGGCGGGCAGGCGCTCGGCGCGCAGGCCGTCGTAGTACGCCAGCGACGACGAGAACGCCGGCGCGGGGATGCCGGCGGCCGCGGACTGCTGCACGATCGCGCGCCACGCCTCCTGCGCGCGTCCGAGGGCCTCGACGAAGTAGGGCGCGGTCAGCAGGACGGGCAAACCCGGCTCGGCGTCGTACGCGTCGGCGATGCGGTTGAGGAACTGCGCGCGGATGATGCATCCGCCCCGCCAGATCTTCGACACCGCACCCAGGTCGATCGTCCAGCCGTACTCGGCCGCGCCCGCGCGGATCTCGTCGAAGCCCTGGCTGTAGGCGACGATCTTCGACGCGTACAGCGCGAGGCGCACCTGCTCGATGAAGGCATCCGCGTCCTCGACGTTCAGGCCCTCGACGGGACCGGGGAGGTCGCGTGACACGGCGCGCTGCTCGGGGTGCGACGACAGGGACCGTGCGAAGGTCGCCTCGGCGATGCCCGAGACGGGGACGCCGAGCGACAGCGCGGTCTGCACCGTCCACGCGCCGGTGCCCTTGGCGCCGGCCTGGTCGAGGATGACGTCGACGAGCGGCTCACCGGTCTCGGCGTCGACCTGGCGCAGCACCTCGGCGGTGATCTCGATGAGGTAGGACTCCAGCTCGCCGGTGTTCCACTCGGCGAACACGTCCGCGATCTCGGCGGGGGTCTTCCCGGTGCCGCGGCGGATCAGGTCGTACGCCTCGGCGATCAGCTGCATGTCGGCGTACTCGATGCCGTTGTGCACCATCTTCACGAAGTGCCCGGCGCCGTCGTGGCCGACGTGCGTCACGCACGGCTCGCCCTCGGCGACCGCCGCGATGGACTTCAGGATCGGCCCGAGGGTCACCCACGACGCGTCCGAGCCGCCCGGCATGAGCGACGGGCCGAGCAGCGCGCCCTCTTCGCCGCCCGAGACGCCCATGCCCACGAAGTTGATGCCGGTCTCGCGGACCGCCTTCTCACGGCGGATCGTGTCGGTGAACAGCGAGTTGCCGCCGTCGACGATGATGTCGCCGGGCTCGAAGACCTCGACGAGCGCGTCGATGACGGCATCCGTCGCGCGCCCCGCCTTGACCATGATCACCGCGGTGCGGGGAACCGTCAGCGACGCGGCGAACTCCTCGTACGAGAACGACGGGATGAATCCCGCCTCGGGGTGGTCCGCCACCAGCTCGTCCGTCTTGGAACGGCTGCGGTTGTGCACCGCCACGGTGTTGCCCTCACGGCTGGCGAGGTTGCGGGCGAGGTTCGACCCCATCACCGCAAGACCAACCACACCGATGTTCGCTGCTGCCTCGGTCACGTAGAACTCCTGTCATCCGATCGCTTCCAGCCTAGAGTCTGGCGCGTTCGTGTGACGCCGATGTGGCGGGGTGCTCACACCGGCTCGGGCCCGCCGTGAGGTTGCGGCGGGGGAGTGGAGGCGTCAGTCCTTGCGGTACGCCTGGCGGCCCATCGACCAGAACGCGACCGTCGTGCCGACGACGCCGAGCGCCGCGATGACGCCGATCGTCCAGAGCAGGACGTGCGAGAAGAAGCCGTATTCCATGGAGATCCTCCGTCGGCGGTTGCAGGGCGTTCCTCATCGTAGCGGTCCGGCTGGTAGACTGAGCGACTGTACTTCGGCGAGGGATGCCCTGCGCCGGCCCGGGGGCCGGCAGCGGCCTCCGTGATCGACGAGGGTGTGCAGGCTCCAGGCTTCCTCACGCGCTCGCGTTCGAGTCGAATCCAGACCCCAAATATCCGGGCTCCGCGCCCGTCGGAAATACGGGCCCGCGCGCCCGTGAGGAGAGAACATGTCTCAGGACGTCGACACCAAGGTCACCGCTGAGGTGCGCACCAGCTTCGGCAAGGGCTTCGCCCGACGCCTCCGCGCCGCCGGCAAGATCCCTGCCGTCATCTACGGCCACGGCACCGAGCCGGTGCACATCGCGCTGCCCGGTCACCAGACCGCGCTGCTGATCCGTCGCGCGAACGCGCTGCTCCAGCTCGACATCGACGGCGCGGAGCAGCTCGCGCTGGTCAAGGACGTGCAGAAGGACCCGGTGCACCAGGTCATCGAGCACATCGACCTGCTCGTGGTCAAGAAGGGCGAGAAGGTCCACGTCGAGGTCCCCGTGACCGTGGTGGGCGAGCCCTTCGCCGGCACGATCGTGAACCTGGACGCCACGACGATCTCGCTCGAGGTCGAGGCGACCCACATCCCCGAGCACATCGAG
Source organism: Microbacterium thalassium (assembly GCF_014208045.1). Lineage (NCBI taxonomy): Bacteria > Bacillati > Actinomycetota > Actinomycetes > Micrococcales > Microbacteriaceae > Microbacterium > Microbacterium thalassium. Next base: position 2,957,956 of record NZ_JACHML010000001.1, on the reverse strand, counting down.
GTCGACGTCGAGGGCCTCGAAGAGGGCGCCCACATCACCGCCGGCGAGCTGACGCTCCCGAAGGGCGCGACGCTCCTGGCCGACGCCGACCTGCTGGTCGTCGCCATCTCGACCCCGGCCGCCGCCGCGGTCGAGGAGGAGACCGAGGAGGCCGAGGAGGCCGAGGCTCCCGCCGAGGAGGCCGAGGAGGCCGCCGCCGAGTAATCCGGACGGATGTCAGCGAGGGGGTGCGGATGCCGTGCCCCCTCGCTTCGTCTCGAGGCGCCGTCGTGCGCCGCACGAACCGAGGAGAATGACGCCATGGCGCAGACGTGGCTGGTGGTGGGGCTCGGGAACCCCGGCCCGCGATACGAGGCGACGCGGCACAACGTCGGGCAGATGGTGCTCGACGAGCTCGCGTCGCGCCGCGGCGAGTCCTTCCGTGCGCACAAGGCCAACGCCCGCGTGGCCGAGACCTGGCTGCGCCCCGGCGCGGCCAAGATGATCCTCGCCAAGCCGAACTCGTTCATGAACGTCTCGGGCGGCCCCGTGGCGAACCTCGCCCGGTTCTACGGCGTGGAGCCGGAGCAGGTGGTGATCGTCCACGACGAGCTGGACATCCCGTTCGACACGATCAAGCTCAAGACCGGCGGCGGGCACGGCGGCCACAACGGCGTGCGCGACGTCGCCAAGGCTCTGGGCACGCCCGAGTTCCCGCGCGTGCGCGTCGGGATCGGGCGCCCGCCGGGACGTCAGGACGCCGCCGACTGGGTGCTCGACCCGTTCGCGGGCGCCGAGCGGCAGAACCTGCCGATCCTGCTGTCGGACGCCGCCGACGCGGTCGAGAAGCTGATCGACGAGGGCCTGCTCGCCGCGCAGCAGAAGCACCACGCGCCGCGGGCGTGAGCGCCGCGGCCCCGCTCAGCCGGTGAAGCCGGCCCCGGTCGCGAGCCCCGTGGAGATCCCGATCTGAACCGCGGTGAAGAACGCGATCGGCCCGAGCGCCGCCACCAGCACGGCGGCGACCCCGAAGCCTCGTCCGGAGCCGCGCACGATGGCGATGGTCCCCTGGACCAGCGCCCACAGCCCCAGCGCCGTGCCGATCCAGAACGACACCTCGCCGGCGAGCACCGCGTCGCGCACGGGCGAGAGGATGGACCAGTCGAAGTCGCCGGCCAGCGGCTGCGCGGACATCTGGCCGCCCGTCCCGAGGCCGACGCTGAAGGCGGCGATGCCGCCCGCGATCGATGCGCCGACCATCGCGGCGACGGCGGCGACGAGCGCGACGATCCCCATGACGGGGGAGCGACGCGGCTCGGCCGGGCGCGGGGCCGGTGCTCCCGCGTACCCCGGCGGTGTGTAGCGCGCGCCGGGCTGAGCGTACGGCGACCCGGGCGGGGGCCCGTACTGCGGCGCCGGCGACGGGGCGGGGCGGCCCGAGGCCGGCGCCGGTGCGCCTGCGGGCGGACCGACCGGTGCCCCGAACGGGGGCGTGGCCGGCGGCGTCCAGCCGGGTGGAGGCGTCGGGGACTGCGCGGGGTCGGTCACGTGCTCATCCTATGAGGGCACGGGCCACGTAGACTTCTCCGGTGACAGTTCCCGGGATCGTGCGCGCCCTCGAGCAGGCTGAATCGTTTCGGGATGCGCTGGGCGCGGCATCCGTCGACGCCGACTTCTCGCTGGTCGAAGGACTCGACGCGCCCCTGCTGGCCGGTCTGCTGGAGCGCCGGCGCGCGGCGGGCAGGCCGCAGGCCGTGCTGGTCGTCTCGCCCACGGGCCGCCGCGCCGATTCGCTGGGGCCGGCGCTCGAAGCCGTGCTGCCCGGCGCTCACGTGCTGCACTTCCCGGCGTGGGAGACGCTGCCGCACGAGCGGCTGAGCCCGTCCGCCGAGACGGTGGGGCGGCGGCTCGAGATCCTGCACGAGATCGCCCGCTGGGACGGCGAGTCCCCCCTCGTGGTCACCGCGTCGGTGCGCGCCGCGATCCAGCCGATCGCGCCCGGGCTCGGCGAGACCGAGCCGCTCCGCCTCTCGGTCGGCGGTCGGGGCGTCGAACTCGAGGACGTCGTGTCGCAGCTCGTGGAGCTGGCGTACCACCGCGTCGACATGGTCTCGCGCCGCGGCGAGTTCGCGGTGCGCGGCGGCATCCTCGACGTCTTCCCGCCGACGGCGCCGCAGCCGTACCGCGTGGAGTTCTTCGGCGACGAGGTCGACCAGATCCGTGCCTTCTCGGTCGCCGATCAGCGGTCGCTGCCGGGCGAGGTCGACGCCGTCGATCTGCTCGCCGCACGCGAGCTGCTGCTCACCGACGATGTGCGCCGGCGCGCCCGCGCACTGCGCGACCGGCTGCCGGGTCTCGGCGCCATGCTCGAGAAGATGAGCGAGGGCATCCCGGTCGAGGGGATGGAATCCCTCATGCCCGCCGTCCTCGACGGGCTCGTCACCCTGGTGCACGCTCTGCCCGAGGGCACGGCCGTCGCCGTCGTCGATCCCGAGCGCTGCGTCACCCGCGCCATCACGCTGGGCGAGACCAACCGCGAGTTCCTCGACGCCGCGTGGAGCGCCGCGACCGCCGGTGCCGCGACGCCCGTCGACACGTCCGCGGTGCTCGGCAGCGGCCTGTCCTCGGGCGACTTCGTCGCGCTTCCGCTGCTGCGCGACGTCGCACGCGAGCGGGGCGGTGTGTGGTGGACGCTGAGCGCCTTCGACTCGGGTGCGGCGGACGCCGTCGCCGAGGGCCTCATCGACACCGACATCGACATCGACGCGGCGCTCGAGAAGGTCGCGATGACGCGCGTGGCGGCGTCGCCGGTGCCGTCCTTCCACGGCAACGTCGACGGCGCCATCGAGCATGTCGGCGCTCTGCTGGCCGACGGCTGGCGGGTGGCCGTCGTCGCCGGCGGAGTGGGGCTGGTCGAACGCGCCGCCGACGTCCTCGCCGAGCGCGGCATCGGTGCGCGCCGCGTCGAGGACCTCGACGCCGTCCCCGAGCCGGGCGTCGCGCACCTGGCGGTGGCGACCCTCGAGAGCGGGTTCGAGTCCGCCGAGGCGAAGTTCGCGGTGCTGACCGAGTCGGAGTTCTACGGGCGCACCATCGGCGGCGACCAGAGGGTCGTCAAGAAGCTGGCCTCGCGCCGGCGCAACGTCGTCGACCCGCTGCAGCTCACGCCCGGCGACTTCGTCGTCCACGCCACGCACGGCATCGGCAGGTTCGTCGAGCTGATCCAGCGCGAGGTCTCGTCGGGGGGACGCAACCCGGTCAAGACGCAGCGCGAGTACCTCGTGCTCGAGTACGCGCCGAGCAAGCGAGGGTACCCCGGTGACAAGCTCTTCGTCCCCACCGACCAGCTCGACCAGCTGTCGCGCTACGTCGGCGGCGAAGCCCCGGCGCTGTCGAAGATGGGCGGCAGCGACTGGGCGCAGGCGAAGTCCAAGGCGCGCAAGGCCGTGCGCGACATCGCGGTGGAGCTCGTCAAGCTGTATTCGGCGCGCGTCGCGGCCAAGGGCCACGCGTTCGGCCCCGACACGCCGTGGCAGCGCGAGCTCGAAGAGGCGTTCCCGTTCGCCGAGACCGCCGACCAGCTGCAGACGATCGACGAGATCAAGGCAGACATGGAGAAGTCGATCCCGATGGACCGGCTGCTGTCGGGCGACGTCGGCTTCGGCAAGACCGAGGTCGCCGTGCGTGCGGCGTTCAAGGCGATCCAGGACGGCAAGCAGGTCGCGATGCTCGTCCCCACGACCCTGCTGGTCAAGCAGCACCTCGAGACCTTCACCGAGCGCTTCGCCGGCTTCCCCGTCAAAGTGCGGCCGCTCTCGCGCTTCCAGAGCGACAAGCAGGCGCGCGACACGATCGCCGGCCTCGCCGACGGCACGGTCGACATGGTCATCGGCACGCACCGCATCCTCACCGAGAAGGTCCTGTTCAAGGACCTCGGCCTCATGATCATCGACGAGGAGCAGCGCTTCGGCGTCGAGCACAAGGACGCGCTGAAGAAGCTCAAGACGAACGTCGACATCCTCGCGATGAGCGCGACGCCGATCCCGCGCACGCTCGAGATGGCGGTGACCGGCATCCGCGAGATGTCGACGCTGCAGACGCCGCCCGAGGACCGGCATCCGATCCTGTCGTACGTCGGCGCGCGCAACGACAAGCAGATCGCCGCGGCGATCCGCCGCGAGCTGCTGCGCGAGGGGCAGGTGTTCTACGTGCACAACCGCGTGCAGTCGATCCAGCGCGTCGCGGCCGACCTCGCCGAGCTCGTGCCCGAGGCGCGCATCGCCGTCGCGCATGGCCAGATGGGGGAGCACCAGCTCGAGCAGGTCGTCGACGACTTCTGGGAGCGCAAGGCCGACGTGCTGGTGTCGACGACGATCATCGAGACGGGCCTGGACATCTCGAACGCGAACACGATCATCATCGACCGGGCCGACAAGTACGGGCTGTCGCAGCTGCACCAGCTGCGCGGCCGCGTGGGCCGGGCGCGCGAGCGCGCATACGCGTACTTCTTGTACGACGAGGCCAAGCCGCTGACCGAGACCGCCGCCGACCGCCTCGAGACGATCGCCGTCAACAACGACCTCGGCAGCGGCATGCAGGTGGCGCTGAAAGACCTCGAGATCCGCGGCGCCGGCAACCTGCTCGGGGCCGAGCAGGCCGGCCACATCGCCGGCGTCGGCTTCGACCTGTACCTGCGCATGATCGGCGAGGCCGTGGCGACGTTCCGCGGCGAGGAGACCGAGGGGCCCGCCGAGCTGCGGCTCGAGCTGCCCGTCGAGGCGCGCATCCCCGAGACCTACATCGACAGCGAGCGGCTGCGCCTCGAGGCGTATCAGAAGCTGTCGGCCGCGGCATCCGCCACCGCCAAGGACGACGCGATCGCCCTCGTCGTCGAGGAGCTCGCCGACCGGTACGGCGACCTCCCCGAGGAGGGCGCCGGCCTCATCGCGATGGCGCGCCTGCGGCGCCGGGCCGCGCAGGCCGGGCTGTCGGACGTCGTCGCGATGGGCCCGAACCTGCGCATCGCCCCCGCCCGGCTGCCCGACTCGATGCGCGTGCGCCTGCAGCGGCTGTACCCGAAGGCGAAGCTGCTCGCCGGCGGCGACGCCCTCGTCGTGCCGCTGCCGACCGCCGCGGGCGAGCGGATCGGCGACGCCGACCTCATCACGTGGGTCGAGCAGCTGCTCGACCAGCTGTGGCCGAGGAAGGATGCGGTGGCGGCGGGCTCGGCGACCCCGGCGGGCTAGGCTGTGGCGACGACCGCCGCCAAGCCCGACAGGGCGGCGCGCTGAAGCGCCGAGGAGCCCATGGACCTGCAGAGCCTGTACCACCGCCACGTGCCGCGCGCGCTGCACGCGCACATCAAGGGCTACCGGGGCTCTGCGCGGCATGACGTGGAATCGGCCATGACGGTGCGCGGCCTGCCCCGGCGTTCGACCGTGCGCGGCAGCGTGTGGGCTGTGGCAGGCGTGCGGAACGAGCAGGATGTGATCGGCGAGACGCTCCGTCATCTCCTCGATCAGGATGTCGCCGGCATCATCGTCGCCGACAACGGCTCGACCGACGGCACGCCCGATGTCCTCGCGGACTTCGCCCGCGACGGCGCTGTGCATCTCGTCGAGGATCGGGAGCCGCGGTTCCTGCAGCCCGAGAAGATGACCTACCTCTCGCACCTCGCGTGGAGCGCGGGAGCGGAGTGGATCATCCCCTTCGATGCCGATGAGCACTGGTATGCGCCGGGCCAGTCGCTCGCGGCGCACCTGGCAGGGTCGACCGACTCCGTGCTGCACGCCGTGATGCACGACGTCGTTCCCCTCGGAGACGAGCTGTCGTTCGGTGAGGACGAGGAGGTCCTCGTTCGCCGGCTTGACGCTGCAGACGCCTCGTCGATCGAGCGCAAGGTGGCGTTCCGCGCGGGACCGACGGTCTACGTCCGCCCCGGGAACCACGAGGTGCTTCGGGATGGCACGCGCGCCGAGGGGCTTCATCTGCTCCACTACCAGTGGCGCAGCCGCGAGCATCGCGTGCGCAAGGCGCGGCGTGGCGCCGCGGCGCACGCGCGCACGGGGGACCACGATCGGGGGTGGCACTGGTTCGCGCTGGACGCGCTCGACGACGCCGCGCTGGCGGAGTCGTGGGATCACATTCGGCGGGATGCCGAGGACTCGCCCGAGTGGGTGCGTGCATCCGCTCCATGGCGCTCGTGGGACCGATGGGACCCCGCCGGCGTCATGTGACGGACGTCCACCCGGCTCGCGCCCGGGAGTGCGTTCGCCCCCAGTCTCAGAACGGCGCCGGATCCACCTCCACGCCATGACCGGTGGGGCTCGTCCACGCGAGCGTGCGGCCGTCGCGTTCGAGGTGCCACTGCGACTCGTGCTTCAGCCGGTGGTGCGGGCGGCACAGCGGCGCGAGATTGTCGTCGGCGGTCGGCCCGCCGTACTGCCAGTCGAGCACGTGGTCGACGTCGCAGTCGGCGGCGGCGCGAGGGCACCCCGGGAAGACGCACAGCGGATGCTTCACCCCCAGCCACCGCTTGAGGTCGGCCGGAACGCGGTACGTGCGGCGGTCGACGTCGAGCACCGTCCCGGTGACCGGATCGGTCAGGATCCTCACCCACGACGACGCGGTGCCGGCGAGCCTGCGCGCCGTGTCGATGTCGATGGGGCCGTAGCCGTCGAGGATCGCCGGCCCGTCGTCCTCTCCGAGAAGCGTCAGCGCGGGCACCGTCACCGCCACGGTGGCGGCCGGGGCGCCGGCGGGCCCTGACGCTCCCGCGGGTTCCGCGGTGCCGGCGAGGCTCGCACCGGCGGCGCCGCTCGTTGCGGCGGCCGGGACGAGGTCGGCGAGCACGTCGGCGCGCAGCTGCGCGAGGGTGCGCCGCTCGTCGGGCGCGCGGCGGAGCTCGCGTGCGGCGTGGTCGATGCGCCGCTTCAGTCCGTGCGCCGCGGCGGCCGGCAGCAGCGCCGTCAGCGTGGACATGCCATCGAGCTCGGGGGTGATCCACACGCTGCGGTCGGCGGCGGCGCGCCGGTGCCGCGTGTCGATGGTCTCGGGGTGTGCTCGCTCCCGCGCGCGGCGGGCCACCGTGCGGAAGCGCCCGGGCGCCAGCCGCATCGCGGCGGCGAGCACGCGCTCCTCGAAGACCGCCCACGCTTCGGGCGCATCGCCGGGGAGCGTCCCGACCAGCTGCGCGACGGCGGTCGCGCTCGCCTCCGGAACGGATCCGCCCAGGAACCGCGCCCACACCGCGGGAGCCCGCTCGCGCAGCATCGCCGCGTGCGCGGCGCGCGCCTGCACGGTCGCCTCGGACAGCTGCAGGCGCACCGCGATGTCGACGGCGGCGGCGCGCACGGCGAGGTCGCGCCGGTCGCGACGGACGGCCGCGACCGTGCGCCCCCGCACATCGCGCCAGTCGGGCGCGAGCGTCGGATCGGGGCCCACCCACAGCTCGGGCTCGGCGCGCGCCGCCGAGAGCACCTCGTCGATGACGTGCCACTGGTCGGCCGCCGCGACGCGCGCCCGGAACGCGGCCGCCTCGAGTTCGCGCATCGCCGCGCCGTGGTTCGACTCGGGCGTGAAGCGCGGTCCGTCCGGGTCGTCGTCTCGCAGCAGCGGAGCCCACGCGACGTCCCACGGCTCGTCCGGCCACGGTTCGTCCGGCCACGGTTCGTCGGGCTGGGCCAGGACGGCATCGGGGTAGGTCACATCGGCCGGAACGTTCTCGGCGGGCTCGCCGTGCGCTGATTCGTTCATTTGTTCGAGAGTACGAGCGGCTTCCGACATCGCCGGCGTCCCGCGGCGGCAGGGAGACATGCTCGGCAGGCACCCGCTGCGGCGCCCCGCGACCCGATCCCGTGCACCGTCGCAGCGCCCGGAGTAGCGTCGCCCTCATGGACGCCTGGACCGTCGACCGCGGCTCCCGCACTCTCGTGCGACGGAGCGTCCCCGCACCCGAGCCGGGGCCCCGCGACCTCCTCGTGCGCGTGCGCGCGTGCGGCGTGTGCCGCACGGACCTGCACGTCGTCGACGAGGACATCGCACCCCATCGCGACCGGGTCATCCCGGGGCACCAGATCGTCGGCGACGTGACCGCGACCGGCGAGGACGTGACCGGCTTCGCCGTCGGCGACGTCGTCGGCATCGCGTGGCTGCGAGCCACGTGCGGCCAGTGCCGGCACTGCCGCTCGGGACGCGAGAACCTGTGCGAGCGTGCGACGTTCACCGGCTGGGACGCCGACGGCGGGTACGCCGAGTACGCCGTCGTCGACGCCGCCTATGCCTACGCCCTGCCGCCGGGCGCCGATCCGCTGCGCATCGCCCCGCTGCTGTGCGCCGGCATCATCGGCTACCGCGCCCTGACGCGCGCGAACCTGCCGCCCGGCGGCACGCTCGGGATCTACGGGTTCGGCTCGAGCGCGCACATCGCGGCGCAGCTGGCGATGGCATCCGGGGCCCGCGTGTTCGCCATGACGCGGGGCGAGCGCAACCGGGAGCTGGCGCGCGAGCTGGGGGCGGCGTTCACGGGGGAGTCGCATGCCGTCCCGCCCGACCTCCTCGACAGCGCCATCGTGTTCGCGCCCGCGGGCGAGCTCATGACCACGGCGCTCGCGGCCACGGTGCGCGGGGGCACCGTCGTCAGCGCCGGCATCCACATGTCGCCGATCCCGGAGTTCAGCTACGACGATCTGCTGTTCGGCGAGCGGGATCTGCGCAGCGTCACGGCCAACACGCGCGCCGACGGCGACGAGTTCCTGCGCCTCGCGCACCGGCTGGACCTGGCCCCCGAGGTCACCGCGTACCCCTTCGGCGAGGTGGATGCGGCTCTCGACGACCTGCGCGCCGACCGATCGCGCGGCAGCCTCGTCATCGCGATGGAGTGACGGATGCCGACGGATGCCGTCGCCGCACTCCGCCGCGACGCTCCGTCGCCGCCCGGCGCGACGCTCTCTCCACCGATCCGCCCGGCTCTCCCGGCGGGGCGCGCCGGGAGGCTAGCGTATGCATCATGCGCTTCGAGCATCTGGGGGCCGAGCCCCGCATCCACGAGACGGCGGTCATCGCGCCGACGGCGGTCATCAGCGGCGATGTGACCATCGGGCCGGACTGCCAGGTGCTGCACGGCGCCGTGATCACGAGCGAAGGCGGCCCGATCACCCTCGGGGCGAGCGTCATCGTCATGGAGAACGCGCTCATCCGCGCGAGCGCGACCAACCCGGTGCACATCGGCGACAACACGCTCGTGGGCCCGATGGCGAGCGTGTCGGGCGCGACGATCGGCGACGAGGTGTTCCTCGCGACCGGCACGCGGGTGTTCAACGGGGCGCACATCGACGCGCGCTGCGAAGTGCGCATCAACGCCGTCGTCCATCTGCGCACGCACCTGGCCGAGGCGACCGTCGTGCCGATCGGGTGGGTCGCCGTGGGCGACCCCGTCCGCATCCTCCCGCCCGAGCGCCACGACGAGATCTGGGACGCCCAGAAGGAGCTCGACTTCCCCGGGTACGTGTTCGGGCTCGATCGCGACACCCCCGATCTCATGGTGCAGCTCACCGAGCGCTACGGCAGCAGCCTGGCCCGCCACGTCCACGACACCCGACTCGACTGAGCCGCGGGCACCCGCCCGGTCGGGGCCGGCGCGCGCGTCGGCGACAATGGAGGGGATGAGTACCGCTCCCCAACCCGTCGGCGTCCGCCACAGCATCCTCGACGATCTGACAGGACTCCTCTCGGGCGTCCTGGTCGCGTCGCTGGGCCTGTACCTGCTCAGCACCGGGGGAGTGGTCACCGGCGGCACGGCCGGACTGTCGCTGCTGATCAGCTACGCCGTGCCGATCCCGTTCGGCGTGATCTTCGTCGCCGTCAACATCCCGTTCTTCGCGCTGGGCGTCGCCAAGCGCGGCTGGCCCTTCATCCTCCGCAGCCTCGCGTGCGTCGTGGCGGTGTCGCTCCTGGGCCCGCTGCACCGGGCGGTGCTGGGCGAGGTGCCCATCGACCCGCTGTACGCCGCCCTGCTGGGCAACGTCCTCGCCGGCGTCGGCCTGCTGATCCTCTTCCGCCACTCCGCGAGCCTCGGCGGGTTCAACATCGTCGCGCTCATCGCGCAGGAGCGCCTGGGCTGGCGCGCCGGCTACGTGCAGATGGCGCTGGACGGCGTCGTCGTGCTGCTGTCGCTCATCGTCGTCTCGCCGCTGCTGGTGCTCATGTCGGCGGCCGGCGCGGTGGCGCTCAACGGCATCATCGCGCTCAACCACCGCCCCGGCCGCTACATGGGCTACTGAGCCTCAGCCGGTGTTCTGGAGGCCCGCGGCGACGCCGCTGACCGACAGCAGCAGCAGGCGCTGCTGATCCGGATCGGCGTCCCGGCCCTCGAGCGCCGCCTCGCGCAGCGCGCGCAGCGATCGCAGCTGCAGCAGCGACAGGGCGTCGACGTAGGGGCTGCGCATCTTGACGGCGCGCTGGAGGACGGGACGGTTGCCGAGCAGCTCGGTGCCGCCGGTGAGGTGGACCACCCAGCTGCGGGTGATCTCCATCTCCTCCATCACGAGGTCGGCGAGGTCGGTGCGGTCGCCGAGGTCGAGGTAGCGGCGCGCGATGCGGGCGTCCGCCTTCGCGAGGCTCATCGCGACGTTGTCGATCATGGTGCGGAACAGCGGCCACTGGTCGTACGCGTCCGTGAGCAGGTCCGCGTCGCCGACGGCCTCGAGCGCCGTGCCCAGGCCGAACCAGCCCGCCAGGTTGATGCGCGCCTGCGTCCACGCGAACACCCACGGGATCGCCCGCAGGTCCTCGAGCGACTCCACCGACAGGCCGCGGCGCGCCGGGCGCGATCCGAGGGCGAGCAGCCCGATCTCCTCCATCGGCGTCACCTGCGCGAACCACGGCGCGAAGCCGGGGGCCTTCACGAGCGCGTAGAAGCGCTCGCGCGACGCGGCGTCCATGGTCTCGGCGACCGCCGCGAAACGCGCGGCGGCCTGCGAGTTGCGGTCCTCGATGGACGGCGCCGAGGCCAGCAGCACGGCGGCGGCGACCTGGTCGATGTGGCGCATCGCGATGCTCGAGTCGCCGTAGCGCGCGAAGATGACCTCGCCCTGCTCGGTGAGCTTGAAGCGCCCGTCGACCGAGTGCGGCGGCTGGGCGAGGATCGCCGAGTTGGCGGGGCCGCCGCCGCGGCCGAGCGCGCCGCCGCGGCCGTGGAACAGCGTGAGCTCGATCTTCGTCTCGTCCGCCCACTGCGCGATCTGCTCCTGTGCGGCGTACAGCGCCAGGTTCGCCGCGACGGGTCCGACGTCCTTGGACGAGTCCGAGTAGCCGAGCATGACCTCGAGACGGCGGCCGGTGTCGGCCAGGCGTGCGGCGAACTCGGGATGCTCGACGATCTCGGCGAGGATGCCGGGCGCGGCCTGGAGGTCGGCGAAGGTCTCGAACAGCGGGATGACGTCGAGCACCGGCGCGGTGCCCTCGGGTCCGGCGGCGTACGCGGCCAGCCGGTGGACGTTCGCGAGGTCCTGCGCCGACTGCGTGAACGAGACGATGTAGCGTCCTGCCGCGCGCGGACCGTAGCGGTCCTGCAGGTAGGCGATCGAGCGGAAGACGTCGAGCACCTCTTCGGTCAGCTCGCTGCGCTCGCCGCCGGCGTCGAGCTCGGCGAGCACCTTGGCGTGGACCGCCGAGTGCTGGCGGACCTCGAGCTCGGCGAGGTGGAACCCGAACGTCTCGACCTGCCACAGCATCTGCTGGAGGTGCCCGTACGCCTGGCGCGGGGCTCCGGCGGCCACGAGCGAGTCCTGCACGACCTTGAGGTCGCCCAGCAGCTGCGAGGGCGTGCGGTACGCGCGATCGGCGTCGCGCACGCGCGTCGCCTCGATGCGCCGGGCGATCAGCAGCATGATGCGCCGGTGCGGCTCGTCGGGGGAGCGCTTGGCGATCTCGTCGGCGGCGTCCTCGTCGGCGGCGCGCAGGGCGTACCACAGGGCGGTCAGCGCGTCAGACGGCGGCGTGGTCGCGGCATCCAGCGTCAGGGTGCGGCCGATGCGGTTGGCGGTGCGCTCCAGCCCCAGCAGCACGTGCTCGCTGGCGATCTTCGCGGCCTTGCGGGTGATGGAGGCCGTCACGAACGGGTTGCCGTCGCGGTCGCCGCCGACCCAGGAGCCGATGCGCACGAAGGGGCGCACGACAGGCGCGCGGCTGCCGGCCGCCGGTCCCTGCAGAGCGTCGTCGATGCGGCGGTACACGTGCGGGATCGCGGTGTAGAGCGTCTCGTCGAACACCGCCATGACCGAGCGCACCTCGTCGACGGGCGACGGCTTCTCGGCGCGCAGCGGGGCCGTGCGCCACATGGTGTCGATCTCCTCGACCATGCGCCGCTCGGCGCGGCGCTGGTCGGCCCCGTTGCGCAGCGACGCGTCGTGCTCGTCCAGCAGCGTCGAGAGGCGCCGGATGCTGGACGACACCGCGCGACGGCGCGCCTCGGTCGGGTGGGCGGTGAAGACGGGGTGGAAGCGCAGCGCCTGCAGGCGCGACAGCGCCGTGTCGTCGCCGACCTCGGAGGCGAGGCGGACGAATGCCGCCGCGACGGAGTCGGTGACCGATTCCTTCTCGGGGCGTCCGTCGCGCTCGCGCAGGATCCGCACGCGCTGGTGCTCCTCGGCGAGGTTCACGAGGTGGAAGTACGAGGTGAAGGCGCGGGCCACCTCGTCGGCGCGCTGGACGGTGAAGGAGTCGGCGATGGCGGTCGCCCGCTCGAACGCCGCCGGCGTCTCGTCGGTGTACGCCTGGATCGTCGCGATGCGCAGGCGCTCGACGTCCTCGTAGAGTCCGGGGGAGCCGCTCTCGCGGAGGACTCGGCCCAGCAGCGATCCGAGGAGGCGGACATCGGCCCGCATCTGCTCGGGGATCTCCTGTCCGGCCTCGAATCGGCCCACGAGGTCGATGGCTTCGGTTCGGGTGAGCTCACGCATGCGCTCAACGCTAGCGTCCAGGTGTTTCACCCTCGTGACGCGGCCGTCATGCGACGACGCACGTCGGGGCGCGCAGCCCGCCGCCGGTAGACTGGCCGCTCTTGGTGTGCCGGGAAGACTGGTCGGCGGCGGTTCCCCCACCGTCCGGCGAACGGAAGGACTCCATGTCACTGCTGCGCTCCGCACGCTTCCCCGCGATGGTCCTCCTCGGCGCCGCGGTCCTCGGCCTCATCGTCGCGAACTCGCCGCTGGCGGAGGCCGCGAGCGAGATCAAGCACGCGTACGTCGGCATCCCCGGGGTCTTCGAGCTGTCAGTGGGGCACTGGATCCAGGACGGCCTGCTGGCGCTGTTCTTCTTCGTCGTCGCGGTGGAGCTGCAGTTCGAGCTGACCAACGGCGAGCTCAATTCCGCCAAGAAGGCCCTGCAGCCGGCCATCGCCGCCGCCGGCGGCGTCCTGGTGCCGATCCTGCTGTACCTCGTGTTCGCGTGGGGCACCGAGTCGGCGGCGGGCTGGCCGATCCCGACGGCGACCGACATCGCCTTCGCGCTCGGGGTGCTGGCGGTGTTCGGCCGCGGGCTGCCCTCGGCGCTGCGGGTCTTCCTGCTCGCGCTGGCGATCCTCGACGACATCGTCGGGATCGTGTTCATCGCCGTGCTGTTCACGGCCGACGTCAACTACGGCATGCTCGGCGCCGCCGCGGTGCTGGTCGTCGTCTTCGGCTTCCTGAGCCGGCGGCTCCGCCCCGAGAACGCGGTCCCGTTCACGATCGCGCTCATCGCGGTCGGCATCGCCGTGTGGTTCCTCGTCCACGAGTCGGGCGTCCACGCCACGATCGCCGGCGTCGCCCTGGGCCTGGCGATGAGCCAGCGCCCGGCCCTGCACGCGCGGCACGCCATGGAGCCGTGGATCAACGCCATCGTGCTGCCCCTCTTCGCCTTCTCCGCCGCGCTGGTGGCGATCCCCCAGGTGTCGCCGTCGGATCTGTCGCCGGCCTTCTGGGGCGTGCTCGTCGCCCTTCCGGTCGGCAAGACCGTCGGCATCGCCGTCTCGGGATGGATCGCCCTGCGCGTGGGGCGGCCCAAGGACACCGCGCCGCCGCTGGTGTTCCCCGACCTGCTGGCCGCGGGCGCCCTCGGCGGCATCGGGTTCACCGTCTCGCTGCTGCTGAGCGAACTGGCGTTCGCGGGCGCCGACGAACTGCGCGACGAGGCGACGCTCGGCGTCCTGGCCGGCTCGGTGATCTCGGTCGTCGCCGCCGCGACGCTCGTATCCTTGCGGGCATGGCGATACCGCAGAATCGAAGCGCTGACGACCTGACGGATCCGCTCCGCGAGGCGGCCGACATCATGCGCGCCGTGCGCGACACGTGCGTGTGGACGCAGCAGATCGACCACCGCGCGCTCGTGCCGTACCTCGAGGAGGAGGCCGCCGAGCTCATCGACGCCGTCGAGGCGGGCACGCGCGACGAGCTGCGCGAAGAGCTCGGCGATGTGCTGTGGCAGGTGCTCTTCCACGCCGAGATCGCCTCGCGCGACCCCGACGCGCCCTTCGACATCGACGACGTCGCACGGGGCCTCACCGAGAAGATGGTGCGCCGGCATCCGCATGTCTTCGCCGGCGAGGTCGCCACCACGCCCGAAGAGGTGCTCATCCACTGGAACGCCGCCAAGGCCGCCGAGAAGCGCTCGCGCACGAGCGTGCTCGACGGGGTGAGCGAGCGGATGCCGACCCTCGCGCTCGCCCAGAAGCTCGTCGGCAGGGCGGCGCAGGTCGGCGTCGTCGCGGGCGGGCCCGGCCGAGGCGAGTCGGCGCCGGCCGCGACCGAGGGCGAGCTCGGCGACGCGCTCCTCGCGCTCGTCGCCACGGCCCGCGCGAACGGCTGGGACGCCGAACGCGCCCTGCGCGAGCGACTGCGGCTGGTGCAGGAGGAGATCCGCGCGGTGGAGTCGGCCCGCGCGGCGGCCCTGGGGCCGACGGCGGACCGGTCCGCGGGGGCGGATCTGGAAGACTAGTCCGGTGCCCACCGTGAACCCGCCGCGCGGCATGCGCGACTTCCTCCCCGCCGACAAGGCCCGCCGCGAGCGCGTGCTCGCCGTCATCCGCGAGCGCTACCTCGCGCACGGCTTCGACGAGATCGAGACGCCCGTCGTGGAGGACTACGGGCGGCTGCACGCCGGCATCGGCGGAGACAACGAGAAGCTCGCCTACAACCTGCTCAAGCGGGGCCTGGACGCCGACGCCATCCGCGCGGCCGCCGACGACCCGGCAGCCCTCACCGACCTGGGCCTGCGCTACGACCTCACGGTGCCCCTGGCGCGCTTCTACGCCACGAACCGCGCGCAGCTGCCGACGGTGTTCCGTGCGATCCAGATCGCGCCGGTGTGGCGCGCCGAGCGCCCCCAGAAGGGCCGCTACCGCCAGTTCGTGCAGTGCGACATCGACATCATCGGCGACGCCGGGCCGCGCGCCGAGGCCGAGCTGATCGTGGCGACCCTCGACGCCGTCGACGCGCTGGGCCTGTCCGGCGCGAACGTCCGCATCAACGACCGGCGGGCGCTCGACTGGATGCTCGAGCACTTCGGCTTCGCCGCCGAGGAGCGACCGGGCGTGCTCATCACGATCGACAAGCTCGACAAGATCGGCCCGTCGGGCGTCGTCGCCGAACTCCGCGAGCGCGGCGCGGACCCCGCCGCCGTCGACGCCTTCGCGGCCCACCTCGCGCGGAGCGCGCCCGAGCCGGGCGCGTTCGGGGCGGATGCCGTGCGCGCGGCGCTGCCGGCGGGCGTCCCCGACGACATCGTCGCGCACCTGGCCGGCATCGGCGAGGCCGTGGCCGCAGCACGGGTCCACAGCGACGCGGAATCGGTGCCGCTGGTGTTCGACCCGTTCCTCGTCCGAGGCATGGGCTACTACACGGGGACCATCTACGAGCTCGCCCACCCGTCCGTCGGCTACTCACTCGGCGGCGGCGGCCGGTACGACGGCATGATCGGGCGCTTCCTCGGCCAGGAGGTGCCCGCCGTCGGGTTCTCGATCGGGTTCGAGCGCATCGTCGACCTCGTCGAGGACCACGACGGGGCTTCGGCGGCATCCGTCGTGCTCGTCCACGATCGCGATGTCCCGCTCGCCGAGCTCGCGGCGCTGAAGGCCCAGCTGGTCGCCGAGGGTGCGCGCGTGCGGCTCGAGCAGCGCACCAAGAACCTCAAGGCCCTGCTGGACCGCGCGACCGCCGACGGCTACGCGGCGTTCGCGACCGTGTCGGCCGGGCAGTCGCGCGACGCGCTCGAGGTCAAGCCGCTCGGCTGACGCGCAGCCGGACCGCCCGGTAGACGGCGCCGACCGCGAACACGGCGACGCCCGCGACGACGGCCTGCCAGGGCAGCGTCGCGCAGAGGACGACGCACCCCGCCGCGCCGATCAGCTGCAGCGCCCGCGGATACCGTCGGCGGTCAGGGCGCTGCCGGAAGGCGGCGACGTTCGCGACGAAGTAGTACAGCAGGACGCCGAACGACGAGAACCCGATCGCGCCGCGCAGGTCGACCAGCGCGACCAGCGCGATGACGACCCCGCCGACGGCGATCTCGGCGCGGTGCGGGACGTGCCGGCGCGGATGAACGGCCGACAGGAACGACGGCAGGTCGCGCTCACGGGCCATCGCGAAGGTCGTGCGCCCGATGCCGGCGATGAGGGCGAGCAGCGCTCCGAGCGAGGCCGCCGCGGCGCCCACGCGCACGACGGGTTCGGCCCACGCCCAGCCCGAGGCGGCGACCGCGTCGGCGATCGGCTCGGTGGACGCGGCGGTCGCCTCGGGGCCGAGCGAGGCCAGCAGGGACACGCCGACGGTCGCGTAGACGACGAGCGCGCCCGTGAAGGCCAGCACGATCGCGCGGGGGATCGTGCGTGAGGGGTCGCGCACCTCCTCGCCCATCGTCGCGATGCGCGCGTACCCCGCGAACGCGAAGAAGAGGAGGCCGGCGGACTGCAGGATGCCGTACCAGCCGTCGCTCCAGAGCGCGTCGGCGTTCAGCCAGCGGTCGGCGCGCGGCGTCGAGCCGATCGCGGCGACCGCCACCGCGAGGCTCAGCAGCACCGCGACGACGATCACACGGGCGGCCGCCGCCGTGCGGGTCACGCCGAACCCGTTCACGGCGGTGAGCGCCGCGACCGCCGCGATCGCCACCGACCGCTCCCAGCCGGCCGGGGCGGCGTAGGCGGCGAAGGTCAGCGCCATCGCCGCGCTCGAGGCGATCTTGCCGACGACGAACCCCCACCCCGCGAAGAACCCCCACCACGGGCCGAGCTCGGCGCGCCCGTACGCGTAGGTCCCGCCCGAGGTCGGGTGGGCGGCCGCCAGCTGGGCCGACGACGTGGCGTTCCCGAACGCGACGACGGCGGCGATCGCCAGGCCCGCGATGAGCCCCGTGCCGGCGGCGGCCGCGGCCGGGGCGAAGGCGGCGAAGACGCCGGCGCCGATCATCGAGCCGAGGCCGATGAAGACGGCGTCGCCGAGCGAGAGGCGGCGCGCGAGCGCGGGGGACGTCACCGGCGAACCATATCGCGCGGCCGCGGGCCGCCCACGCGGCTTCACCGGTCGGAAACGCGCCGTTCACCCGCATGGGGTCGGATCGGATCCATGGGTGGGGCGCGGCGGGTCACGGCGGCGGCCGTGTCGGTCGGCGTGCTCGCGGCGATCGGCGCCGTCGGAGCGGTGGCGCTGCGGGTGACGCTGACCCGCCAGGCCGCGGTGGCGCGACGGCGCATCGGCAAGCCGCTCGGCGAGGACGCGCTCGACGCGGACCGCGTGTGGCTGCGGCGCCTGGAGGGCGAGCCGGTCGAGCTCCTCCTGCTCGGCGACTCGATCGCCGCCGGGCTCGGCGCCGAACGGCGCAAGGACACGCTCGGCGGACGCCTGGCGAAGCTGCTCGCCCGGCGGCTGCACCGCCCGGTCCGGCTGCGGACGGCCGCCGTCGTCGGCGCCGAGTCGTCCGAGCTCGCGCCGCAGATCGATGCGCTGGAGGCCGATTACCGGCCCGATGTCGCGGTGATCGTCGTCGGCGGCAACGACGTGACCCACCGCATCCCCGTCTCGGAGTCGGTCGAGCATCTGAGCCGCGCGATCCTCCGGCTGCGCGGGCGCGGCGCCGAGGTCGTGGTGGGGACGTGCCCGGACCTGGGGGCGCTGCGCCCCGTGCCGCAGCCGCTGCGCTCGCTCGGCTCGCGCATCTCGCGCCGGCTGGCCGAGGCGCAGGCCGAGGCCGCGACCGCCGCGGGCGCGACCCCGGTGTCGCTGCGTCGCGCGGTCGGGGCCGTGTTCATCTCCAACCCCGACGAGATGTTCAGCCTCGACCGGTTCCATCCGAGCGCGCTCGGGTACCGGCGCACCGCCGATGCCCTCGTGCCCGCGGTCGAGACCGCGCTGGGCGCGACGGCTACGCCGTCCCGGCCGGACTCTGCGTGACGCGGCGCTTCTCGCGCACGTACACCTCGCGGCGGACGCGCGCCACGACCTCGCCGGTCGCGTCGGTGATGTCGGTCTCGAACCACTCCAGGACCTTCGCGCCGCCGCGCGCCCGCTCGCGCAGCTCCGCGGCCTTCTCGCGCGGCACCTCGAACCGCGCCGTGAGCATTCCGCGCCCCGGCTTGACGAACTCGATCTCGCCGCGGGTGTCCCACACGACGTAGTCGCGGCCGAGCTGGTGCATCACGAGCATGAAGTAGTACGGATCGGTCATCGCCGACATCGATCCGCCGAACGCGGTCCCGACGTAGTTGCGTGTGAGGGGATTGACGTGCAGCCGCACCTCGGCGTGCGTCCAGTCGTCGGCGAACTCCTTCACGCGGATGCCGCTGAACAGGTTCGGGACCCACAGGCTCATGCCCAGGGCGAGACGTCGCGGTGTCATGCGCATGCGGGCCAGTGTGGCCGGTGGTCGCCCGAGTCGCCAAACCGCTGGGGCGGTGCCGCGAGATGGTGCGCACAGTTCTAGTTCATATAGAATACTTTTCGTCACGTTCGCCGCCAGGCTCCAGGAGGGTCCGACATGCTGATCCGCATCGATCCGACGAGCGACCAGCCGCTGTTCGAGCAGGTCGCAGCGTCGGTCCGCGCCGACGCCGCGGCCGGGCGGCTGCGCGCCGGCGACCGCCTGCCCGCCGCGCGAGAGGTCGCCCCGGCCCTCGGCGTCAACCTCCACACCGTGCTGCGCGCGTACCAGGAGCTGCGCGACGAAGGACTCGTCGACATGCGACGCGGGCGCGGCGCCGTGCTCACCGCCGCCGTCGAGCCGCTCGCGGCGCTGCACGACGACATCGCCGCGCTCGTGACGCGTGCACGATCCCTCGGCCTGTCACCCGACACACTCGCCTCACTCATCAAGGAGACCTCCGCATGACCGACACCCTGCCGCTGCGCCGATTCGTGCTCGTGGGGGTGATCGCGCCCGCCGTCCTGACGGCGGTCGCGCTGGCGATCCAGCTGTCGCTGCTTCCCGCGCTTCCCGACCCCGTCGCCATCCACTGGGACGCGGCCGGCCGGCCCGACGGATTCGGACCGGCGTGGTCCACGCTGCTCATCGGCGTCGCCGTCGGTCTCGGCCTGCCGCTCCTGCTCGCCGCGGCGGCGCTGCCGGGACTGCGGCGCGGCGACCGCGGCGCGACCTACCGGCTGCTGGGTGCGGCGGCGGCTGGCCTGTCGACGATGTCGGCCGTGCTCATGACGTGGTCGCTGGCGCTGCAGGCGGGTCTCGACGACGCCGCCGACGCGCCGAGCATCCTCCCCGCGCTCCTGCTCTCGTACGCGCTCGCCGCCGCAGCGGGCGCGGCGGCCTGGTTCGTCCAGCCGCGCGCGTCGTGGGCGCCCCCGCCGGCCGCTCCCGCAGCGCCGCTCGCGCTCGGCGACGGAGAGCGCGCGGTGTGGATGCGCTCGGCGTCGATGTCCCGCACGGGCGGCGCGCTCATCGCCGGCGCGTGCCTGGTGATGCTGGCCGCGACCGGCGGCGCCGCGCTGTTCGGCGCACCGGCCGGCGCGGTATGGCTGCTCGTGGGGCTGTCGCTGCTGCTGCTGATCCTCGCGGCCACCACCGTCGCGTTCCACGTCCGCGTCGACACGGACGGGCTGCACGTGGACTCGGTGCTCGGGCTGCCGCGCATGGGCGTGCCGCTGCGCGACGTCTCCTCGGCGGCGGTCGTGACGGTCAACCCCATGGGGGAGTTCGGCGGCTGGGGGCTGCGTTCGACGCCGGGACGATTCGGGGTGATCCTGCGCGGCGGCGAGGCCCTCGAGGTGACGCGCCGGAGCGGACGGCGCTTCGCCGTCACGGTCGACGACGCCGCGACGGCGGCCGCGCTGCTGCAGGCGCTCGTGCGTCGCGCCGAGTCGGCCCGCGACGAGGCGGCCGGGGCCTGACGGCCCGTCGCGGGCCTCTCGGCGGGCAGGGGGCGTGTGCGCGGTGCCGGTCGTCACTAGAGTGGGACCGGACCGACGACGCTCCACGAACCACCCTCCACAAGCAAGGAGATTCCTGTGGCACAGATCGAGGCTGTAGGCGCGCGAGAGATCCTGGATTCGCGCGGTAACCCGACCGTCGAGGTGGAGGTGCTGCTCGACGACGGCATCGTCCAGCGCGCGGCCGTCCCCTCGGGGGCATCCACCGGCGCCTTCGAGGCGTACGAGCTGCGCGACGGCGACAAGAGCCGGTACAGCGGCAAGGGCGTCCTGAAGGCCGTCGCCGCCGTCATCGATGAGCTCGGCCCCGCCATCGAGGGCGTCGACGCGAGCGAGCAGCGCATCATCGACGAGATCCTCATCGAGACCGACGGCACCGAGAACAAGTCGCGCTGCGGCGCGAACGCGATCCTCGGCGTGAGCCTCGCGGTGGCCAAGGCCGCCGCGGACAGCGCCGACCTGCCTCTGTTCCGCTACCTCGGCGGTCCGAACGCGCACGTGCTGCCCGTGCCGCTGTTCAACGTCATCAACGGCGGCGAGCACGCCGACAACGGCATCGACTTCCAGGAGTTCTTCCTCGCCCCCATCGGCGCCGAGACCTTCTCGGAGTCGCTGCGCTGGGGCACCGAGGTCTATCACGTCCTCAAGGGCGAGCTGAAGGCGGCGGGCTTCGCCACCGGGCTCGGCGACGAGGGCGGGTTCGCCCCCGACCTTCCCAGCAACCGCGAAGGCCTGGACTTCCTCATGAAGGCGATCGAGAAGGCCGGCTTCACGCCGGGCTCCGAGATCGCGGTCGGCCTGGACGTGGCCGCGACCGAGTTCTTCTCCGACGGCGTCTACACGGTCGAGGGCAAGCCCTGGACGGCCGAGCAGCTCACCGACTACTTCTCGCAGCTCGTCGCCGACTACCCGATCGTCACGATCGAGGACGCGCTCGCCGAGGACGACTGGGATGCGTGGAAGGCCCTCACCGACGCGCTCGGCGCGAAGACGCAGCTCGTCGGCGACGACCTGTTCGTCACCAACCCGACGCGACTGAAGAAGGGCATCGACCTCGGGGTCGGGAACTCCCTGCTCGTGAAGGTCAACCAGATCGGCACGCTGTCCGAGACGCTGGACGCCGTCGACATGGCGCACCGCGCGGGCTTCACCGCGATGCTGTCGCACCGCTCCGGCGAGACCGAGGACACCACCATCGCCGACCTCGTCGTCGCCACCGGTGCGGGTCAGATCAAGAGCGGCGCGCCCGCCCGCAGCGAGCGCGTCGCGAAATACAATCAGCTTCTGCGCATCGAAGAGGAGCTCGGCGACGCGGCGGCGTTCATCGGCCGCGCAGCCTTCCCGCGCTACCAGGGCTGATCGACCGACGAGAGGGGGGAGCATGGCGAAGCGTCAGGCTCCCCCCTCTCGCGTTCCCCGCACCCGCCGGGAGCGGGGCCCGGTCGACTTGCGGGGCTGGCTCGCCGGCATCCGCCTGTCCGGGTTCATGGTCATCATGCTGGGCCTGGTCGTGCTCGCCGCCTTCGTGCTCGTGCCCACGATCGGCACCTACGTCGCCCAGCGGCAGCAGCTGGCGGCGCTCGAGGCCAGCGTCGAGCTGAGCGAGGAGCAGGTGGCCGCCCTCGAGGCCGAGCGCGCGCGGTGGCAGGACCCCGCCTACATCACCACGCAGGCCCGCGAGCGGCTGTACTACGTGCGTCCGGGCGAGGTCGTGTACCTGGTCGACAACGACCTGCCCCCCGAGCTGCTCCCCCAGGAGCAGGAGGACGTGAGCGAGGACGTCGAGCCGACGCGCACCGACTGGATGGCCCAGTTCGTCCGGTCGGTGACCGAGGCCGGCCTCGCGCAGTCGGCCGTCGCGCCGCTGACGATCGGCGTCCCCGATCCGTCGCCGAGCGGCACCGGATCGGCGACGCCGACACCGTCGCCGTGACCGGGAGGCGTTCCAGGCGCGTCCCAGGTGCTGGCGCTAGTGTGGCCGCGTGACGACGCCGCCCTTCGCTCCTGTGACCGACGCCGATCTCGCTGTCATGCGGCAGCAGCTCGGCCGGCCCGCGCGCGGCGTCGTCGGGGTCGCGGCCCGCTGCGTCTGCGGGAACCCGACGGTCGCCGCGACGGCCCCGCGGCTGTCCGACGGCACGCCGTTCCCGACCTTCTACTACCTCACCCACCCCGCGGCGACGGCCGCGATGTCGTCCCTCGAGGCGACGCACGTCATGCGCGAGCTCGGCGACGAGCTCGCCGAGGACGAGGAGCTCGCGGCCGCATACCGCGCGGCGCACGAGCAGTACCTGCGCGATCGCGCCCGGTTCGGCGAGGTCCCCGAGATCGAGGGCATCTCGGCGGGCGGCATGCCCACGCGCGTGAAGTGCCTGCACGCGCTCGCCGCGCACGCCCTCGCGGCGGGTCCCGGGGTCAACCCCATCGGCGACCGCGCGCTCGCCCGCGGCGACTGGTCGCCCGAGCGCTGCGTGTGCGCGGAGCCGGGCGCCGCCGGATGAGGATCGCCGCCGCGCTCGCACTCGCGATCGGCCTCGCGCTGACCGCGAGCGCGCCCGCCGCCGCGGCGACGACGCCCGAGGCGACGCCCCAGGCCACGACGGACGACCCCGTCCGCGCGGCGGAGTACTGGCTGGCCGACTACGGCATCGAAGACGCGTGGGAGGTCACCCGTGGCGCCGGCGTGCGCATCGCCGTCATCGACACGGGGATCGGGCGCGGCCCCGCCGAGTTCGCCGGCGCCGTCGTCGGCGGGACGGACGTGTCGGGCGTCGGCTCCGACGACGGACGCACGCCGGTGGGCGCGGTCGACGCCAATCACGGCAGCTGGGTCGCCTCGCTCGCGGCGGGGCGGGGGACCGGCCCCGACGAGGGGATGATCGGCGTGGCGCCCGAAGCCGAGCTGCTGAGCGTGTCGGTCGGCTTCGGCACGGCGTCCTCGGTGCCGTTCAGCGACCAGATCGCCGAGGCGATCCGGTGGTCCGTCGACAACGGCGCCGACATCATCAACCTCTCGCTCACGACCAACACGCAGGACTGGGACACGAGCTGGGACGACGCGTTCCTGTACGCGTTCGACAACGACGTCGTCGTGGTCGTGGCGGCGGGCAACCGCGGCAGCGGCACCGACACGGTCGGCGCCCCCGCGACGATCCCGGGCGTGCTCACCGTCGCCGGCGTCGATCCCGACGGCCGGGCGAGCGTCGAGGCGTCCACGCAGGGAATCTCCATCGGCGTCTCCGCGCCCAGCGAGGAGCTGATCGGGGTGTCCGCCGACGGACGGCTGGTGCGCTGGAACGGCACGAGCGGAGCGGCGCCGATCGTCGCCGGAATCGCCGCCCTCGTGCGCAGCGCCCACCCCGAGCTGGACGCGAACAACGTCATCAACCGCATCATCCGCACCGCGACGCCGGCGGGCGCGGACGGCGCCGGATCCGTCGCGCTGTACGGCTACGGGCTGGTCGACGCGTACGGCGCCGTGACCGCATCCGTCCCGCTCGTCTCGACGAACCCGATGGGGAGCCTCGAGGACTGGATCCGGATCTACCGTCGCGCCGAGGGCGTGACGCTTCCCGAGCCGACCGTCGCCCCGGTCGAGATCGATCCGCTGCCGCCCGCCGACACCGTCGTGAAGGCCGCATCTCCGCTGCTCCCGTCCCAGCAGACGCTCGTGTACGGAACCGTGCCGCTGATCGTCGTCACCGCCACGGCTATACTGGTCGGGCTCGGCGTCACCGCTGCTGTCCGACGCGTCCGATTGGCGTCCCGCGCGCCGAGCCCCCGAACACACGAGGAGTACTCCAAATCGTGACCAACACCGTGCCCAAGATCCTCATCGTCGGTGGTGGCTACGCGGGCTTCTACACCGCATGGAAGCTCGAGAAGCTGCTCCGCAAGGGTGAGGCCGAAGTCACCGTCGTCGATCCGCTCCCGTACATGACGTACCAGCCGTTCCTTCCCGAGGTGTCCGCCGGCTCCATCGAGGCCCGCCACTCGGTCGTGGCGCTGCGACGGCACCTCAAGCGCTCGACCGTCATCGCCGGCAAGGTCACCGGCATCGAGCACGCGAAGAGGGTCGCCACGATCACCCCGATCGCAGGCTCGCCGTACCAGTTCGAGTACGACCAGATCGTCGTGACCGCCGGCGCCGTCTCGCGCACGTTCCCGATCCCCGGCATCGCCGACAACGCGATCGGACTGAAGACGATCGAGGAGGCCGTCGCGATCCGCGACCGCCTCATGTCGAACTTCGACAAGGCTTCGACGCTGCCCCCCGGCCCCGAGCGGGACCGTCTGCTGACCGTCGTCGTGGTCGGCGGCGGGTTCGCGGGCATCGAGGTCTTCGCCGAGCTGCGTTCGGCGGCATCCGCCCTGCTGAAGTTCTACCCGCAGCTGACGTTCGAGGACACGCACTTCCACCTGATCGAGGCGATGGGGCGCATCATGCCCGAGGTCTCGATGAAGACCGCCGAGTGGGTCCTGAAGGATCTCGCCAAGCGCGGCGCGAACGTGCACCTGGACACCCAGGTCACCGGTGCCGTCGGCGGGAACATCGAGCTCTCGACGGGCGAGACGCTCCCGAGCGACCTCATCATCTGGACCGCCGGCGTCATGGCGAACCCGACCGTGGTGCGCGGCAGCGACCTGCCCGTCGAGCAGCGCGGCCGCATCCTGACCCGCCCCGACCTGCGGGTGGGCACCGAGGACGAGGTCGTCGAGGGCGCGTGGGCGGCCGGCGACGTCTCGGCGGTGCCGGACCTCACCGGCGGCGGCGTGGGCGGCTACTGCGTGCCCAACGCCCAGCACGCCGTTCGCGAGGGCAAGCTCCTGGCCAAGAACCTCGTCGCCGTGCTGCGCGGCGAGCTCCCGCACGAGTACTTCCACAAGAACCTCGGCGCGGTCGCGGGCCTCGGCCTCTACAACGGCGCGTTCCAGTCGGGCAAGATCGGCCTGACCGGCTTCATCGCGTGGCTCGCCCACCGCGGCTACCACGGCCTGGCCATGCCGACGTGGGAGCGCAAGTGGCGCGTCCTGTGGGGCTGGTGGAACAACCTGTGGCTCGGCCGCGACATGGTCAACCTGTCGACCGTGCAGAACCCGCGCTACGTCTTCGAGGAGTTCGCCGCGCGCCCGCGTCCGGCGCAGACCGCCGAGAAGCCCGCGGCGGCGAAGAAGAGCGCTGCGACCGAGAAGGTCGGCGCCAAGGGCTGACCGGCTAGCGTGGAGGCGCCGGACGACGGCGCCCCCGTAGCCCAACCGGCAGAGGCAGGCGGCTTAAACCCGCTCCAGTCCGGGTTCGAATCCCGGCGGGGGTACGCATGAGGGCGGTGTCCACGGACACCGCCCTCACGCGCATCCACAGGTGGACGGGTCCGGGGCGCGGATGCCTCTAGAGTGTGGGGATAGCGCGCACCCGAAGCGAGCCCGATGACTCTCGATCTGCTGAACCTGCCGACGGCGCCCCAGAGCACGACCGATCGTGCCGCCCACTGGAGCGCCATGTCCGCCGCGGTCGCCGACCTGTCCGGTCCCGTCGCGGCGATCAGCCTGCCCGCGCTCCGGCGCAACGCCCTCGATCTCGTGGTGCGCGCAGGCGGCGTCCCCATCCGCGTCGCGAGCAAGTCGGTGCGCGTGGGCGGACTGCTCGCCGCGACGCTCGCCCTGCCCGGATTCCGCGGGATCATGGCCTACACGCTCCCCGAGGCGCTGTGGCTGGCCGAGACCTTCGACGACGTGCTGGTCGGGTACCCGACGGCCGACCGGGCGGCGCTGGCGCAGCTGGCCGCCGATGAGCGGGCGGCGTCGCGCATCACGCTCATGGTCGACGATGCGGCCCACCTCGACCTCGTCGACGCCGTCGCCGCGCCCACCCAGCGCGCAGCGCTGCGGCTCGCGATCGACGCCGACGCGAGCTGGCGGACGCCCGGCCTCGGGCACATCGGCGTGCACCGCTCGCCGCTGCGGGAGCCCGCCGACGTCGCCGCCCTCGCGCGGACGATCGTCGCGCGCCCGGGCTTCCGGCTGGTGGGGCTCATGATGTACGAAGCGCAGATCGCGGGACAGCCCGACGCCTCCGGCTCGGGCGCCGACGCCGTCGTGCGATGGATGCAGGGACGCTCGGCCGAGGAGCTGCGGCGCCGGCGCGCCGCGATCACCGCGGCGCTGCGCGGCATCGCCCCTCTCGAGTTCGTCAACGGCGGCGGGACCGGCTCGCTCGAGACGACCGCCGCGGACGAGGCGGTCACCGAGCTGACCGCCGGGAGCGGACTGCTCGCCGGTCACCTCTTCGACGGCTACCGGGCATTCGATCCGCTGCCCGCGGCGGCCTTCTCGCTCGAGGTCGTGCGCAAGCCCGCCGACGACATCGTGACGCTCCTCGGCGGCGGCTGGGCGGCATCGGGACCGGCGGGGCGCTCGCGCGAGCCCCTCGCCGTCTGGCCGGAGGGGCTGCGGCCCCTCGCACGCGAGGGCTACGGAGAGGTGCAGACGCCCCTGCAGGGCGAGGCGGCGCGGCGCCTGCGCATCGGGGACCGCGTGTGGCTGCGCCACGCCAAGAGCGGCGAGCTCAGCGAGCACGTCGACCGGTTCCACCTCGTCTCCGGCGGCGAGCGCGTGGGGGAGATGCCGACATACCGCGGTGAGGGGAAGGTGTTCCTGTGACCCGTCCGGGAGGAGTGTGGCGGAACTGGTCGCGATCGGTGTCGGTGCGTCCGGTGCGCATCGAGTTCCCGCGCACCGTGGACGCGGTGCGGCGGGCCGTCACGGCGGCCGCGCGCAGCGGACTGGGCGTGAAGGCGGTGGGCGCCGGGCACAGCTTCACCGCGATCGCGGCGGCTCCGGGAGTCCTGCTCGACCTCCGCGACCTCACGGGTCTGGTGCGCGTGGACCGCGAGCGGCGGCGCGTGACGCTGCGTGCGGGCACGCACCTGCACACGATCCCGCGTCTGCTCGCACCGCACGGGCTGGCGATGGAGAATCTCGGCGACATCGACGCCCAGACCATCTCGGGCGCCATCTCGACCGGCACGCACGGCACCGGCGCGCGCTTCGGCGGCATCGCGACGCAGGTCGTCGGGGTGACCATGGTGACCGCCGACGGCGAGCTGCTGGTGGTCGACGACGAGCGCAACCCCGATCTGCTGCCGGCCGTGGCGCTGGGGCTCGGGGCTCTCGGCGTCCTCGTCGAGGTCACGCTGCAGTGCGTCCCGGCCTTCGTCCTGCACGCTCTCGAGGCGCCGGAGCCCCTCGAGGACGTCGTGGGCGCGCTCGCGGAGCGCGTCGAGGCGGCCGACCACTTCGAGCTGTACTGGTTCCCCCACACCGCCACGGCGCTGACCAAGACCAACACGCGACTGCCCGAGTCCGCACCGCGGCATCCGCTCCCTGCCGTGGGCCGGTGGGTCGACGACGTGCTGGTGGGCTCGGCGCTGCACCAGGTCGCCTGCAGCGTCGCGCGCACGGTGCCGGCGACCGTCCCGGCGATCAACGGGCTCGCGGCGCGGCTGTGGGGCGACCGCGAGTTCACCGATTCGTCGGCGCGCGTGTTCGCGACGACGCGCGCCGTGCGCTTCCGCGAGATGGAGTATGCGCTGCCGGCCGAGGACATCCCGACCGCGTTCGCGGCGCTGCGGCGCGTGATCGACGAGCGCGGGTGGCGCATCTCCTTCCCCGTCGAGGTGCGCTTCGCGGCCGCCGACGACATCTGGCTCTCGACGGCCCACGGACGCGCGAGCGGGTACATCGCGGTCCACCGGTACTACCGCGAGGACCCGGCGGAGTACTTCGAGGCGGTCGAGGAGATCATGGTCCGGCTCGGCGGGCGGCCCCACTGGGGCAAGATGCACACGCTGGACGCCGACCTGCTGCGCACGCGGTACCCGAGGTTCGACGACTTCACCGCGCTGCGCGACGACGTCGACCCCGATCGCGTCTTCGGCAACCCGTACCTCGCCCGCGTACTGGGTGGGTAACGCCTGGGAGATGGCCCACTCGACCCCCGGCCCGGACGTGCCGATGGCTAGGATGAGGGGACAGCGCGAACGGAGTCCTGGGCAATGGAATGGCTGATCCCCGTCCTCATCGTGGTGGCGCTCGCCATCATCGTCGGCATCTATCTGTGGGCGACGTACAACTCGCTCGTGCAGCTGAACGTGCGCGTCGACGAGGCCTGGAGCGACATCACCGTCCAGCTCAAGCGCCGCGCCGACCTGCTGCCCAATCTCATCGAGACCGTGAAGGGCTACGCCGCCCATGAGAAGGCGGTGTTCGAGAACGTCACGCGAGCCCGAGCCGAGACCCTGACCGCGCAGACCCCGGGTGCCGCCGGTGTCGCCGAGGGGCACATGCAGCAGGCGCTGAAGTCGCTGTTCGCGGTGGCCGAGGCCTACCCGCAGCTCCAGGCGAGCCAGAACTTCCTGCAGCTGCAGCAGTCGATCGTCGACACCGAGGACAAGATCCAGGCCTCGCGCCGGTTCTACAACGGCGGCGTGCGCGAGCTCAACACGAAGATCAAGGTCTTCCCGAACAACCTCTTCGCGCGCAACCTGGGGTTCCATGAGCGCGAGTTCTTCGAGGTCGTCGACGGCGCGGCGATCTCGGAGCCGCCGCGCGTTCAGTTCTGATCCGCGCCGGCTGAGCCGTGTACTCGGCGATCGCGCGGAACAAGCGCAACACGTGGTTCATCCTCATCGCCTTCGTGCTCTTCATCGGCGCGATCGGGCTGCTGGCGGGCTGGCTCATGAGCGAGAACTGGTTCGTGACGGCGTTCGTGCTGCTGTTCGCGGGCGGGTACGCCACCTTCCAGTACTTCCTCGCCGACAAGGAGGCGCTCGCTCTCGCCGGCGCGGTCGAGGTGAGCAAGGCCGACGCGCCGCGCTACCACCGCATCGTCGAGAACCTCTGCATCACCACCGGCGCGCCCATGCCGCGCCTCTACGTGGTGGACGACCCCGCGCCCAATGCCTTCGCGACCGGGCGCAAGCCCGAGGACGCGGCCATCACGGTCACGACCGGGCTGTTCGAGATCATGACCGACCGCGAACTCGAGGGTGTGCTCGGACATGAGCTCGGCCACATCCGCAACTACGACATCCGCGTGTCGCTTATCGTCTTCGGGCTGGTCGTGGCCGTCGGCATCCTCGCCGACATGTTCATGCGGGCGGCGTTCTTCGGCCGTCGCGGGGGCGGCGGCCAGCAGCAGATCATCTTCCTGGCCTTCGGGCTGATCGCGGCGATCGTCGCGCCGCTGCTGGCGGGGGCGGTGCAGGCGGCGATCTCGCGCCAGCGCGAGTACCTCGCCGACGCCACCAGCGCCATGACCACGCGCGACCCCGAAGGGCTCGCGTCGGCGCTCGGGAAGCTCGCGGCGCACGGGCGGCCGCTCCGCCGCGCCAACACGTCGATGGCGCACCTGTGGATCGCCGACCCGCTCAAGCCCAACGCGCTCGCGCGCCTGTTCGCGACCCACCCGCCCATCCCCGAGCGCATCGAGCGGCTGCACGAGATGGGCGGACGCTTCTGATCCGCCTCCCGGGACGCTAGCGTCGGGATCCGTGACGATCCGTCTGAGCCGCGAGCAGGCGCGGCGCGTGGCCGTGTGCGGCCAGGCGCTCACCGCCGACCGTCCCGCGGGCATCGTCGAGACGGTCGACGCCCTCACGATCGTGAACATCGAGCCGACCGCGGCGATCGCGCCCTCTGCCGACCACATCCTGTGGTCGCGCCTCGGCTGGCCGTATCAGCCGGCTGATCTCGCGCGCCTCGAGCAGCACGACCGTGCGGTGTTCGAATGGGGCGGGTTCTACCGCACGATGGCGGATCTGCCGCTGGTGGTGCCCGAGATGCGCCGGCGGCCCGCGTCGCAGGCGGCACGGGACTGGCTGGAGGCCAACGACCGGTTCCGCCGCGACGTGCTCGCACGCCTGCGCGCCGAGGGGGAGCTGCGACCGGTCGAGATCCCCGACACGGCGCAGGTGTCGTGGCGCTCATCGGGGTGGACGAACAACCGCAACGCGCAGCAGATGCTCGAGATCCTGGTCATGACCGGCGACGTGGCGATCTCGTCGCGCGACGGCAAGGGGCGCCGCTTCGACCTCGCCGAACGCGTATATCCCGCGGACGTGCCCGTGCTCGGCGACGAGGAGGCGGCCCGCGAGCGCGCCGAGCGGCGCCTGGGCGCGCTGGGGATCGCCCGCGCGAAGGGGGTCGCACAGCCGGTCGAGCCGATCGCGGCGGGCGATGTGGGCGAGACCGCCGTGGTCGAGGGCGTCGAGGGGGAGTGGCGCGTGGATCCGACCGCGCTGGAGGCGGCCGAGGAGTTCCGTCCGCGCACCGCGCTGCTGTCGCCGTTCGACCGTCTGGTGTTCGACCGCGATCGGCTCGCCGAGCTGTTCGGCTTCGAGTACATCCTCGAGATGTACAAGCCGGCCGCGAAGCGGCGCTGGGGCTACTTCGCGCTGCCGATCCTGCACGGGGACCGGTTCATCGGGAAGCTCGACGCGAAGGTCGACCGCAAGGCGGGCGTCCTCGTCGTCCACGCCGTGCACGAGGACGTGCCGTTCACCGACCGGATCGCCGCCGCCGTCGAGGCCGAGATCGACGACCTCGCGCGATGGCGGGGCGTCGAGGTCCGACGCGGGTCCGGCGCCGGGTGAGGCGCGCGGGGCCCGATCCGTCGTCAGCGCACCGCGAGCACCATCTGCCCGCCCGTGAACGACACGTCCCCGCGCAGCGTCCACTGCGTCGTGCGGTAGGTGAACGCGTCGGCGCCGCCGGCGCGCGCGTCGCCGGTCACGGTCGCGACCAGGACGCCGTCGGTCGCGATGAACGCATCGGCGTCCTCCGACAGCCGCAGCTGCGGATACCCGTCGATCCGGAACGCCACCGAGGCGAGGGTCTCGAGGTCGGCCGCCCACGGGATGCGGATGCCGCAGTTCTCGGGCACGGCGTCGGTCGCCGCCGCGCACGCATCGGCGTACGCGTCGAGCTGCCGCTGGGCGACGGTCGTGGCCTCGTCGAGGACCTGTGCCTCGATCGCGGCTTCGGCGTCCTCGCCGGGGAGCACCGTGATCGCCGCGTCTCCGCCGAGGATCCCCGCGGGAGCCGCGGCGACGGTGTAGGCGGCCGGCAGGAGCGGCTGGGGGCCATCGGCCACGATGGCCACTCCGCCGATCAGGACGGTGTCGCCGAGCGTCGTCGTCGTGGTCGCGGTGCCGAGCGCGTCGGACGCGACGCTCCAGCCGGACGCGCTGCGCACGAGCGAGAAGGTCGCGCTGTGCTCGGATCCGGCCAGCTCGAAGGAGACGTCCGCGGATGCGGTGTCGCCGGACTCGGCGACCTCGTCGACCCGCGGCGACGCGATCATGGCGTCTGCGCCGTCGAACGCCGCGGACAGGTCGTCGGCGTCGGCCGGCAGCGGGTCGATGAGTTCGAGCGCGGCCCGGCCGTCACCGTCGGCGAGCGCGGCGAGGTACTGCTCTGCCGCGTCGGCCGGGCCGGGCGGCCGAGTCAGGACCCACGCCGCCGTGCAGGCGGCCGCCAGCAGCGCGGCCGATGCGACCGAGATCCCGATGATCGTCGCGCGCTTCACCGCTCCACGCTATCCGACGGCTCGTCCTCGGCGAGCTCGACCGGCTCGCGCGACGAGGTCTCGTGCCGGCGCGCCTCGGGGAGCGCCCGGGCGACGTCCTCGACGGCGTCGCCCCACCGCGACACCGATACGTGCTCCAGGCCCTGCCAGCGCGCCGCCGCGCGCAGCTCCTCGGCAAGGCGCTCGGGTGCGTCGGCCGGTCGGCCGTGCTCCCACCACGCCGATTGCACGAGGAGCGTCGACCCCGGCCGATCGGCCTTCAGATCGATGCGTCCGACGATGTCGTCGCCGACGAGCACGGGCAGCGAGTAGTAGCCGAAGCGGCGCTTGGCCGCGGGCGTGTAGATCTCGATGCGGTAGTCGAAGTCGAACAGGCGCTGCGCGCGGTCCCGGAACCACACCATCGGATCGAACGGGGTCAGCAGGGCGACCGCGTCGACGCGTCGCGGGACCACGGCGTCCCGGTGGAGCCAGGCGCGCGCGGGACGGCCCGCCGAGACCCAGCCCTCGACCTCGACGGGCTGGAGCATCCCGGCGTCCTCGAGCTCGCCGATGGCGGTCGTGACGGCGCGCCGGTCGCGCAGGCGCCAGTAGTCGGCGAGGTCCGAGGCCGTCGCCACGCCGTAGGCGGCCCCGGCGCGCGAGACGAGCTCGCGGATCGCGTCCGCGCGGGGAGCGGGCGCGTCCAGGACCTCGTGGGGGATGACGTCTGCGGCGAGGGCGTACCGCCGCTCGAACCCCCGACGTCCCGCGATGGCGACGTCGCCGAACATCCACAGCAGCTCGAGCGCCTGCTTGACGACGTCCCAGTCCCACCACGGCCCGCGGCGCGCCTGCTTCGCGTCGTGCTCGATCTGCGCGGGACGCAGCGGTCCGCGCTCGGCGAGCTCGCCGAGCACCCAGTCGACGATCTCGCGGTGGCGCCGGAACCAGCCGTCGGGATCGGATCCGTGCTTGGCGCGGTTGTCGTCCATGCGGAACCGGAACAGCGCCCAGTCCCGCATCGGGATTAAGGCGGCGACGTGTGCGAGGTATTCGACGTACGGGGCGCGCCGCGTGAAGAGCAGGCGGTCCAGGGACGCGGGGTCGTACGGGCCGAGCCGCGAGAACAGCGGCATGTAGTGACTGCGGGCGTACACGTTGACCGAATCGATCTGCAGCGTGCCCATGCGCGCGAGCGCCGTGTTGAGCTGACGCGTACCCGGTGCCGCCGGGCGCGGGCGCGCGAAGCCCTGCGCGGCCAGCGCGACCGCTCGCGCCTGCGGCGCGCTGAGGCTGGATCTCACGGCCCACAGCCTAGTCAGGACCGCCGACAACCCGTTCGGGCCATGCCCGCGCGGGCATGCGGCGCGCCTAGACTGGCGGGATGAGCGGCCCGGAGGAAAAGCCCCGCGGATCATGGTTCGGCGCGCTGACCGACCGCAGTCGCGTCGTCTCGTCCGAGATCGGCGAGACGATTCCGCGCGGGCTCCGCGTGGGGGCCGCCTACTCGTGGCGGCTGCTGCTGATCGGCGCGGCCGTCGGAGTGGCCGTCTGGCTCGTCATCCTGCTGAAGCTGCTCGTGATCCCGCTGCTGGTGGCGATCCTCGTCACGGCCCTGCTGTCGCCCGCGTTCGACTGGATGCTGCGACACCGCGTTCCGCGGTGGCTCGCCATCATCGTCTCGGTCATCGGCACGCTCGCGATCGTGACGGGTCTGCTGTGGCTGGCGGTGTGGCAGATCACGCAGCAGTGGAGCTCGGTGCAGATCCGGACCGGCGACGCGATCGACGGGCTGCGTCAGTACCTCATCGACGGTCCGCTGCACCTGACGGCCGATCAGATCGACGGGCTGCTCGGTCAGGCGTGGACCTTCATGCAGCAGCAGGCCGAGCTGCTGTGGTCGGGCGCGCTCGCGATCGGCACGACGATCGGCCATGTCGGCACGGGCGTGCTGCTGTCGCTGTTCATCCTGATCACGCTGCTGGCCGACGGCGCCGGCATCTGGCGCTGGACGACCAAGCTCTTCCCGCGGGCGGCGCGGCCCGCCGTGGACGGCGCGGCGCGCGCCGGCTGGTGGACCGTCAAGAACTACGCCCGCACGCAGCTGCTCGTCGCCACGATCGACGCCATCGGCATCGGTCTGGGCGCGTTCCTGCTCGGTGTGCCGCTGGCGATCCCCATCGGCGTGCTGGTGTTCCTCGGCGCGTTCGTGCCCTTCATCGGCGCCATCGTGACCGGCGCCCTGGCGGTCTTCCTCGCGCTCGTCTACAACGGTCCCTGGATCGCCCTCTGGATGCTCATCGTCGTCCTCGCCGTCCAGCAGATCGAGGGTCACATCCTGCAGCCGCTGCTGATGGGCTCCGCGGTCAAGGTCCACCCGCTCGCCGTGGTGCTCGTCGTCGCCGGCGGTGCGCTGATCGCCGGGATCCCCGGCGCCCTGTTCGCCGTTCCCATCGCGGCCTTCGTCAACGTCGTCGGCGTCTATCTCGGCGAGCGCGCCTGGGAGACCGGCGCCCGACCCGAACCGGAGGACCTCATATGGGCCACCGTCCCTCGCTCCAGGAGAACCGCGCGTGACCACTGATCGCTCCACCGTCCCCGCCCCGGTCGCTCCCGGCCTCGCCGAATTCGAGGACGCCGCCGCTGCGCTGTCGGGACTCATCCTGCGCACGCCCCTCGAGGAGGCGCGCAGCCTCGAAGAGGTGCTCGGCGTCCCCGTGCACCTCAAGCTCGAGAACCTGCAGCGGACCGGCTCGTTCAAGATCCGCGGCGCCACCTACCGTCTGTCGCGGCTGACGCCGGAGGAGCGCCGACGCGGCGTCGTGGCGGCATCGGCCGGCAATCACGCGCAGGGCGTCGCCCTGGCCGCCGAGGCCCTGGGCATCCCGGCGACGATCTTCATGCCGCTGGGCGTGCCCGTGCCCAAGCTCCTGGCCACGCGCGGCTACGGCGCCGACGTCGTGCTCGAGGGCGCCACCGTCGAGACGCCGCTGCGTCTCGCGGCGGAGTTCGCCGAGCGCACCGGCGCCGTCTTCATCCACCCGTTCGACCACCCCGACGTCATCGCCGGGCAGGGAACGCTGGGTCTCGAGCTCATGGAGGACATCCCCGACCTCGAGACGATCGTGCTCGGGATCGGCGGCGGCGGCCTCATCGCCGGCGTCGCGGCCGCGGCGAAGGCGCGGGCGGCGCAGCAGGGACGGACGCTGCGCGTCATCGGCGTCCAGGCCGAGAACTCCGCGCCGTACCCCGAGTCGCTGCGCGCGGGGCATCCGGTCGAGATCGAGACGTCGCCGACGATCGCCGACGGCATCGCGGTGGCCCGGCCCGGCGACCTGCCGTTCCGCATGATCAGCGAACTCGTCGACGACGTCGTCACCGTCAGCGACGACGACATCGCGCGCGCCCTGCTGATGCTGCTCGAGCGCGCCAAGCAGGTCGTCGAGCCCGCCGGCGCCGTCGGGGTCGCCGCGATCCTCGCCGGCAAGGTGACGGCGTCGGGGCCGACGGCTGCGGTGCTCTCGGGCGGCAACATCGATCCGCTGCTGCTGCAGCGCGTCGTGGCGCACGGCCTGGCGGCATCCGGCCGGTACATGACCCTGCAGATCCCGCTTCCGGACCGGCCGGGGCAGCTCGCGCGCGTGTCCGAGCTGCTGGCTCTCGCGGGCGCCAACGTCATCGAGGTGCTGCACACGCGTCACGGGCAGGGGCTTCAGATCAGCGAGGTGATCCTGCAGCTGAGCGTGGAGACGCGGGGCGAGGAGCATCGCGCGCACGTGATCTCGGTGCTCGAGGACGCCGGCTTCGCCCCGCGCGTCATGCCGGACTGAGACCCCCGGGCGCTCGCGCGCCCGGGGGACAGGTCACTGGCCGTTGTAGGTCTCGACCTTGATGATCTCGACGGCGATGGAGCGGCCGTTCGGGGCCGTGTACGACGTCTCGTCGCCCTCCTTGAGGCCGAGGATGGCGGCGCCCAGCGGGCTCGCCTCGCTGTACACGTCGAGTTCGCTGCCGTTGCCGATCTCGCGGTTGCCGAGCAGGAACACCTCTTCGCCGCCGGCGATCGTGGCGGTCACGACGGTGCCGGGCTCCACGGTCCCCGTGCTCTCGGGGGCGTCGCCGACCGTGGCGTTCTTGAGCAGCGACTGCAGCGTGCGGATGCGCGCCTCCTGCTTGCCCTGCTCGTCCTTGGCCGCGTGATACCCGCCGTTCTCCTTGAGGTCGCCCTCCTCGCGGGCCGCTTCGATGCGCTTGGCGATCTCGTCGCGCCCGGTCGTGGAGAGGTGCTCGAGCTCGGCGGCGAGCCGGTCGTAGGCGTCCTGGGTGAGGAACGTCACCTGAGCGTCGTTGGACACGTCTGTCTCCTTCGGTTGCGGATGGGCCGAGGCGGCGTGGCCGGGGCCCGGATATCAAAACGCCCCGGCTCCCGCCAGGGCGTCTCGTCAGGTCGTTGGCGATACCTTACGTCACCCAGCAGGAGTTGACCAAACCCGTCGTGGCGTCGCCGGTGGTGGCGAGGACCTCGCGGAAGGCGCGGGCGGGGAGGTCGGATGCCGGGTACTCCACGACCTTCCAGCCGACGACGCCGTGCTCGCGGTCCTGCGCTTCGAGGGCGCACGCGATGCTGCGCCCGACCGGCCCGGAGAACTGGAAGCTGACGGCCACGGAGTGCTCGTCGACGACCTCGAATCCGGTGGTGTCGGCGTCGACGGCGTCGATGTTCGCCGCGAAGATCGACCAGCCGACGGCCCCGAAGCCCACGGCGGCGACGACGATGACGGCCACGACGACCCACCGCGGCATCGCCGGGCGCGTGCGGCCGTAGCGTTCGTCGAGCATCTCGGGGGTCGTCATGCGGGGTCCGATCCGAACATTAGGCTGGAGTCCCCAGCCTACGCGCTGCCGTGCGCCGCCCCCGTGCGCGTGCGGCCCCGATCGAGGACACCATGCACCTGCTCGTCTCCGCCGCCACCGCGGCATCCACGCCCACGCCGACGCTCGAGGTCGACCCCGATCTCGTGACGCCGGGCGTGTGGGGCTTCGCGATCATCGTCTTCGTCACGCTCGCGGTGATCCTGCTGGTGTGGGACATGCTGCGGCGCATCCGTCGGGGGCGTGTGCGCGCCGACATCGCCGAGGAGCTGGATGCCGAGGAGGCCGCGCGCCGCGAGAGCGAGGGCGCCGAGGGCGTCGACGAGGACGGCGAAGCGCCCCGGGAGCCGCGCGACCGCGACTGACCCGCGGATCGCCGCCGTTCGCGCGGCGGCCGGAGCGCCCGGCCGTCAGCCGCCGTGATAGGCGGGGTTCAGCGCGATGAGCAGGCACGCCGTCCAGTGGCACAGGAACGCCAGGACGGTGCACACGTGGAAGATCTCGTGGAAGCCGAAGTGGCCCGGCCACGGGTTCGGGCGCTTGAGGGCGTAGACCACCGCTCCGACGGTGTAGAGCAGGCCGCCGACGACGACGAGCACCATCATGGCGACGTTGGCCATGACGAGGTCGACGATGTACATCACCGCGGCCCATCCGAGCACGAGATACAGCGCGACGTACAGCCATCGGGGCGCGTGGATCCAGAACACGCGGAACAGGATGCCGAGGATCGCGCCGCCCCACACCAGCGACAGCAGGACGATCGACTTCTGCGTCGGCAGGGCCAGCACGGCGATCGGCGTGTAGGTGCCGGCGATCAGCAGCAGGATGTTGGCGTGGTCGATGCGCTTGAGCACCGCCTTGGTCGTGGGGCCCCAGTTGAAGCGGTGGTAGAGGGCCGAGTTGCCGAACAGCAGCAGCGACGTCGCCATGAAGACCGCCGAGGCGGCCTTGGCGGGCCCGCCCTGGGCCAGCGCGATCAGCACGATGCCGGCGGCGATGGCGACCGGGAAGGTCACCGCGTGGATCCAGCCGCGCCAGCTCGGCTTGATCTCGACGGCCGCGTCCGCGGCCGCCGCGTCCATGAGGGGAAGGACGGGGACCTCGGGGGCGGCGGGAAGGCCGCTGCGTCGACTCATGCTCCCAGGCTAGACCCGCCCGCATGCCGCCGGAGGCACATACTCGGTCTCACTGTAAATGAGACCCAGTCTCAGGAGCCCGCGAGCGCGCTCGCTGAGGAGTACCGTACTCGTGTGGTGCACGCGTCATCGAACGAGGGGAGAGGCCCCCTCTATCGCCTCTACATCGGCCGACTGCGGCGTGAGCTGCGACCTGAGGACGTCCCGCACCATGTCGCGATGATGATCGACGGCAACCGCCGCTGGGCGCGTCAGCTCGGGTACGACACCGCCGCCCACGGCCACCGCGCCGGAGCGGCGAAGATGCGCGAGTTCCTCCGCTGGTGCGACGAGCTGGGGATCAAGGTCGTGTCGCTGTACCTGCTGTCCACCGACAACCTGTCCAAGCGCGACACCGGGGAGCTCGCCGATCTGCTCGGCATCATCGCCGATCTCGCCGACGAGCTCTCGCGCGAGCGCGACTGGCGCATCCAGCACGTCGGGCGCGCGGATCTGCTTCCCGCGGACCTGGCCGCCGTCCTCGCCGCCGCCGAGCAGCGGACCACCGGGCATACGGGGCTGCACGTCAACCTCGCCGTGGCGTACGGCGGGCGCGGCGAGATCGTCGACGCGGTGCGCAGCATCATCGCCGAACACGGCGGCGTCGGCGGCTCGCTCGAAGAGCTCGCCGAGAACCTCACCCCCGAGCAGATCGGCGAGCACCTGTACACGGGCGGCCTGCCCGATCCGGATCTGGTGATCCGCACGTCGGGCGAGCAGCGCCTGAGCGACTTCCTGCTCTGGCAGAGCGCGCACTCGGAGTTCTACTTCGTCGAGGCGCTCGGGCCGGACCTGCGCGAAGTGGACTTCCTTCGGGCGATCCGCGACTACGCCACGCGCGACCGCCGGTACGGCGGCTAGCGAGCGCTTCCCGCGGGCGGGTCCTTCGGCCCCCGCGCGCGGCGCGTCGCGCGTGCCAGAATGTGACCGTGGCGGATATGGAGACGTTCCTCGATTCGTTCGACGGTGAGCCCGGATACCTCGACTGGGCGGCGTTCGGCCCCCTCGCACCGGCGGTGCGCAGCGAGGTGAACGCCGACACCGAGCTGCTGGGCTCGGGTCG
The DNA here is from genome assembly GCF_014208045.1 of Microbacterium thalassium. NCBI lineage: Bacteria > Bacillati > Actinomycetota > Actinomycetes > Micrococcales > Microbacteriaceae > Microbacterium > Microbacterium thalassium. The sequence goes on along the minus strand of NZ_JACHML010000001.1, from coordinate 2,918,890 downwards.
TCCGACCAGCATCGGCCTCGTCGCCGACAACGTCCGCGAAGCACGCGAGCTGGTGGCCCAGGTCATGGACGTCGAGTCCGACCAGGTCGTGCTGCAGCCGTCGACGACGTACGGGCTGATGCAGGCGCTGTACGGCGTGGCGGGAGGACTGCTCGTCTCGCGAGCGGAGTACCCCAGCCTCACCGTCGGCGCCACGCGGGCGGCGGACGCCCTCGGCTCGCTCCAGGTGCAGTGGATGGAGCCCGCCGACGGCATGGTGACCCCGGATGTCGTCCGCGACGCCCTCACCGACGACACGCGCGCGCTGGCGGTGAGCCTGGTCGACTTCCGCACGGGCTACCGCGCCGACCTCACGGCGCTGCGCGAGGTCATCGGCGACCGACTGCTCATCGTCGACGCGATCCAGGCATTCGGCGTCATCGAGGCGGACTGGACCGCCGCGGACGTCGTGTGCGGCAACGGCTACAAGTGGGTGCGCGCCGGGCGCGGCACCGGCTTCGCGTGGTTCGGCGAGCGCGCGCTCGAGCGCATCGCCCCCGTGCTGTCGGGCTTCGCGGGCGTCGACGGCGACCTTCCGGTGGACGTCGTGCCGCAGCCGTCGTCGTCGGCGCACGCCTTCACGGTCTCGAAGCCCGACGCGCTGGCCGCCGCGCGCCTCGCCGCGGCGCTGCGCCCCATCGTCGAGGTCGGCGTCGCCGAGATCGAGGACGAGCTGGCGGCGCGCACCGGCGATGTCATCCACATCGCCGACCGCTACGAGGTGCCCGTGATCACTCCGCGTGAGGCCGCCCAGCGCGCGGGCATCGTCACGCTCGCGCCGGCGCCCCAGGACGCCGCGCCGCTGGCCGCATCGCTGGCGAACCACGGTCTGGCCGTCACCGTCCGCTCGGGGCTGGTGCGCGTCGCGCCGCACGTCGGCACCGGCGCGAGCACCCTGCGGCTGTTCGGCGACGCCCTGGCGGCGTTCGCGTCCGCGCGCGTGTGGTGAGCCGCCTGCCGGACGCCCGGCCGCCGGATCCCGTTAACCGGACCGTAACCGACCTGCCGCGTGTCGGAAGCCTACGGAGGCCCTCGGCGTCGTAGCTTCAAGACATCGGGCAAGGCGCCCGGTCGAGTCGGCCTCACGGATCGCGACTCGTGGCCCATGGTCGACTCGAGACTGACCGGGTGATCCACCCGGGGCGGGAGTGGGTTGTGACCATAGGAGCACCACAGGATCAGCGCAGCCGGAGCCTCGAGGAGGAGGTGGACGAGCAGGGCATCCAGCTGATGACCTTCGTTCTGGACACCTCGGTCCTGTTGAGCGATCCGCGCGCGTTCTTCCGGTTCGCAGAACACAACGTCGTGATCCCCGTCGTGGTGATCACCGAGCTCGAGGGCAAGCGCCACGACCCCGAGATCGGCTACTTCGCCCGGCAGGCCCTGCGCCACCTGGACGAACTGCGCATCGAGCACGGCCGGCTGGACTTCCCGGTCCCCGTCGGCGCCGACGGCACGCTGCGCGTCGAACTGACCAACACCGACGCCACGGTGCTGCCCGACGGCATGCGCCTGGGCGACAACGACAGTCGCATCCTCGCCGTCGCGATGAACCTCGCGAACGACGGCCACGATGTCACCGTGGTCTCGAAGGACCTGCCGATGCGCGTGAAGGCCGCCTCGATCGGCATCAACGCCGAGGAGTACCTCGCCGAGCAGGCGGTGGACTCGGGGTGGACGGGCATCGCCGCGATCGACGTGTCCGGCGACGAGATCAGCGACCTCTACGAGACCGAGGTGGGGGCCAGCGACGACGTCCGCGGGCTGCCGGTCAACACCGGACTGATCATCCACTCCGAGCGCGGGTCCGCCCTGGGGCGCGTGACGGGCGACAGCGACTACCGTCTCGTGCGCGGGGACCGCGAGGTCTTCGGTCTGCACGGCCGCTCGGCCGAGCAGCGCATCGCGATCGATCTGCTGCTGGATCCCGACGTCGGCATCGTGTCGCTGGGCGGACGCGCCGGAACCGGCAAGTCGGCGCTGGCCCTGTGCGCCGGACTCGAAGCGGTGCTGGAGCGTCAGCAGCAGAAGAAGATCATCGTCTTCCGCCCGCTGTTCGCCGTCGGCGGCCAGGAGCTCGGCTACCTGCCCGGAGACCAGCAGGAGAAGATGAACCCGTGGGGTCAGGCCGTGTACGACACCCTCGGCAGCGTCGTGTCGGCCAACGTGCTCGACGAGGTCATCGAGCGGGGGCTGCTGGAGGTGCTGCCGCTCACCCACATCCGCGGCCGGTCGCTGCACGACTCCTTCGTGATCGTCGACGAGGCCCAGTCGCTCGAGCGCAACGTGCTGCTGACGGTGCTCAGCCGCATCGGGCAGAACTCGCGGGTCGTGCTGACCCACGACGTCGGCCAGCGCGACAATCTGCGCGTCGGACGTCACGACGGCGTCGCCTCGGTCATCGAGACGCTCAAGGGGCACGGGCTCTTCGGCCACGTCACGCTGACCCGCTCGGAGCGCTCGGCGATCGCGGCGCTCGTGACCGACCTGCTCGAGGCCGGCGAACTCGCCTGAGATCGGACCAGGGGGCCGGGATGCCGCATCCCGGCCCCTCGTCATGCCCGCGTGGACGCGGCGCTCGGGGGTGCTGACGACGTCCATCGTCGTCCTGGGATGAGAGCCTTCTCATCCGGTCGGGGGAGGGCCGAAACGTCTGTCACCATGGATGGGTTGCGCGCACCGGCGCGCGGTGAAGGGAAGCGCGTGGACGGTCGGCGACGGTACGCCCTCGGGGGCGCAGCCATCGTGACGGCGAGCGCCGCGCTGGTGATCGCCGTCGCGATGACGAACACAGCCGCGCTCGAGGACTCGCCCGGCGACGCCCTCGGTCACGCCGGGATCGTCGTCCCCGACGCCACGCCGGCGGTGCCGACGCCCGAGGTCCCGCCGACCCCCGAGCCGGAGCCCGAAGAGCCCGAGACCGCCGAGCCCGCCGCCCCGGTGGCGGATCCCTCCGAGACGGTCGCGGCGCCCTCTCCCATCGAGGTCACCGTCGTGCCCGACGACAGCCAGATGAGCGCGTGGGACGCGGCGACCCTGCGCGCCTGGGCCGAGGAGCACGACTGGAGCAGCGCGCGCATCGAGCGCTGGCTCGACAACATCGAGCGTCTGCGCGCAGGCTCCGACGCCGCAGACGCGGAGGACGTCCACTCGGGCTGGACGTCATCGCAGACTTCCGTCACCGGCTCTTCCGACTGGTCCTGGGACCGCGGATCCGGCGACGGCGCAGACCAATCGCGCGATTCCCCAGACCGTCGCGATTGATGAGGCCGGATCTCCCCAAGCCGGCCGCCTGGCCCCCGGTGTCCCCCAGCACCGGGGGCCGCTTCTGTTCCGGTCTCACTCCCAGCGGTAGCCGGCGCCCCGCACCGTGACGATGCGGTGGGCGCCGAGCTTGCCGCGCAGGTAGCGCACGTACACGTCGACGACGTTCGAGCCCGGATCGAAGTCCAGCCCCCACACGCGGCTGAGGAGCATGTCGCGGCTGAGCACGTGCCCGGCGTTGCGGATGAACTGCTCGGCGAGCGCGAACTCGCGCGAGGACAGCTCGACGTCGCGGCCGTCGACGATCGCGCGGCGCGCGAGGACGTCGAGCACGACGCCGCCGTGGGAGAGGGTCACCTCGGGCGTGGACGCGTGCTCGCGCAGCCGTGACCGGACGCGCGCGAGGAGCTCCTCCACCGTGAAGGGTTTCGGGATGTAGTCGTTCGCGCCCGCATCCAGCCCCGCCACGGTGTCGCGCGTGCTCGTGCGCGCCGTGAGCATGATGACCGGCAGCGCGCTGCCGGCGGAGCGGATGCGGCGCAGCACGTCGAAGCCGTCCAGCGTCGGCAGCCCGACGTCGAGCAGAACCAGGTCCGCGCCGCCGGCGAGCGCGAGTCGGAGCCCCTCGGCACCGTCCTCGACGGTCCGGGTCTCGTAGCCGGCGTGCTGGAGACCGCGGGCGACGAAGGCGGCGATGCGCGGTTCGTCTTCGACGATGAGGATGCGGGTCACTCGGATGCCTTCCGCTGGAGGACGACGTCGCCGGCGCTCACCGGCCCGGACACGCTCTCGGCGAAGCCCGGCAGGTGGATCGTGAACGTCGCGCCGCCCCCCGGGGTGTCGGTGATGCGGCACGCGCCGCCGTGGGTCCGCACGATCGCGTCCACGATCGCCAGGCCGAGCCCGGAGCCGCCCACCTCACGTCGCGTGTCGGCACGGTCGAACCGCCGGAAGATGCTGAAGCGCGCGGCCGGCGGGATGCCGGGGCCGTGGTCGCGCACCCACAGGCTCGCGCCGACGTCGTCGAGCGCGCTGCCGATCTCGATCGGCGCGCCGCGAGGCGTGTATTTCGCGGCGTTGTCGGCGAGCTGCAGCCACGCCTGGAGCAGACGATCGGCGTCGCCCGGCACGACGCCCTGCGCCGCGCTCTCGATGGTCCAGCGATGCCCCGGGATCACGGTCACGAGCTCGCCGACGCGGGCGGTGAGCGAGCCGAGGTCCACCTCTGCCATCGTGTACGCGTCGTCCTCGGCCGCCGCGAGCAGGTCGATGTCGGCCACGAGGCGCGACATGCGGTCGAGCTCGGCGATGCCGATGTCGCGCGTGGCGGCGACATCGGAGGCGTCGGCGGGATCCATCAGCTCGAGGTGGCCGCGCACGATGGTGATCGGCGTCTTCAGCTCGTGCCGCACGTCGTCCAGCAGCTGACGCTGGCCGTCCACGGAGTCCTCGAGACGGTCGAGCATGGAGTTCACGGTGCGCGACAGGTCTGCGATGTCGTCGTCGCCGTGCGCGTGCAGCCTCGGCGAGAGGTCGTCGAGCGTGATGGCGCTCGCCGCCTCTCTGAGGTGGCGGATGGGGCGGAGCAGGCGGCGGGCGACGAACCAGCCGACGACGCCGGTGGCCAGCAGCACGATCGTCGCGGCGATCGCGTAGGTGCGCATGGCCGAGGTCACCGGCGCGAGCTCGGCGCCGAGGTTCACCGCGCGCACGTAGATGCCGCTGTGCGCATCGCCGGGCACGGTCACGGGGATCGCGATGTAGCGCAGCGCCCCCGCGGCGGTCGCGGCCGTGCCGAGCACGGTGCCGCCCGTGCGCTCGGTCTCCTCGACGACGCGTGCGACGAGCGGATCGGCGTCGGGGATCTCGAACCCCGACAGCGTCCCGGGGCGGAACCGCACGACGCCGTCGATGACGGCGATGGAGCCCTCGTTGCGGGCGGGCACCAGCCACGCCACGACGTCGTACAGGTACGCCTCGACGGTCGTGTAGTCCTCGACGGCGAGGGTCTCCGACGCGGTGTCGTCCTCGAGCGCCTCGGCGGCGTCGCCGGCGCCCGCCACGGTGTTCAGGCGGTCGACCTGCTGCGTCAGCCGGTCATCGACCGCGTCGAGCACCTGGCTCCATTGGACGACGAACGTGATCCCGCCCACGAGCACCAGACCCACGAAGGCGACCGCGAGGATCGCGCCGAGGATCCTCGCGGCCGCCGACAGCGGTCGCGCCGAGGTCGTCCTCCGGCGGAGGGGTCGGGTCGGGATGCGCGGCACGCGGGAGCGGGACTCAGCCGGGGTGCGTCATCGACAGCAGGTCGAGCTTGGAGTCCAGCTGCTCCAGCGTGAGCTCGCCCCGCTCGACGTACCCGAGGTCGAGGACGGCCTCGCGGACGGTGATCCCCTTGGCGACCGAGTGCTTGGCGATCTTGGCGGCCGCCTCGTACCCGATGAGCTTGTTCAGCGGCGTCACGATCGACGGCGACATCCCCGCATACGCGGCCGCCCGCTCGACGTTCGCCTCGAGCCCGTCGATCGTCTTGTCGGCGAGCACGCGCATCGCGTTCGACAGCAGGCGGATCGACTCCAGCAGCGCGGTGCCCATGACGGGGATGGCGACGTTGAGCTCGAACGAGCCCGAGGCGCCGGCCCACGCGACGGTCGCGTCGTTGCCGATGACGCGCGCGCACACCATGAGGGTGGCCTCCGGGACGACCGGGTTGACCTTGCCGGGCATGATCGACGATCCCGGCTGGAGGTCGGGAATGTGCAGCTCGCCGAGGCCGGTGTTGGGGCCCGAGCCCATCCAGCGCAGATCGTTGTTGATCTTCGTCAGCGAGACGGCGATCGTGCGCAGCGCGCCCGAGGTCTCGACGAGGCCGTCGCGGTTGGCCTGCGCCTCGAAGTGGTCCTTCGCCTCGGTGATGGGCAGCTCGGTCTCGCTCGCGAGCAGCGCGATGACCTTCTGCGGGAAGCCGAGCGGCGTGTTGATGCCGGTGCCGGTGGCCGTGCCGCCCAGGGGCACCTCGCCGACGCGGGGGAGCGCGGCCTGGACCCGCTCGATACCCAGGCGCATCTGGCGTGCGTAGCCGCCGAACTCCTGGCCGAGGGTGACGGGCGTGGCGTCCATCAGGTGCGTGCGGCCGGACTTGACGACGTCCTTCCACAGCTCCGCCTTCGCCTCGAGGGCGACCGACAGGTGGTCCAGCGCCGGGATGAGGTCGTCGATGAGCGCCTGCGTCACGGCGATGTGCACGGAGGTCGGGAAGACGTCGTTGGACGACTGCGACGCGTTGACGTGGTCGTTGGGGTGGACCGGCGAGCCGAGGCGGGCCGTCGCGAGGTTCGCGAGCACCTCGTTCATGTTCATGTTCGACGACGTGCCCGAGCCGGTCTGGTACGTGTCGACGGGGAAGTGGGCGTCGTGGACGCCCGTGATGACCTCGTCGGCTGCCGCGGCGATCGCGTCGGCGACGTCGCCGGCCAGGACGCCGAGGTCCTTGTTGGCCAGGGCGGCGGCCTTCTTCACGCGCGCGAGGGCGGCGATCTGCGTCGACTCCAGGCCCTGGCCCGAGATCGGGAAGTTCTCCACGGCCCGCTGGGTCTGAGCGCTGTAGAGCGCGGCGGCGGGGACCCGCACCTCGCCCATGGTGTCGTGCTCGATGCGGTATTCGATGTCGGTCACGTCGTCGTTCCTCCGATGGTGGTTGTCAGTTGTCTTCGCCGGTCAGACCCACGATGAGGTCCGGGACGGCCATTCCCTCGGCGAGCCGGTAGTTCGCGCCCACGATCGCGAGGCGCCCGTTCGCGACGGCGTCGCTGATGAGCTCGGACGAGTGCAGCAGCTCCCCGACGGTGTCGCGCAGGTGCTCGCGGCCGACCTCTTCGGGGCTGATCGTGCTGCCCGAGCCGTTCCGGCGCAGCACGCGGCGGGCCGCCGGGACGATCGGCGCGATCTGCCGCCAGATGTGCGCCGGCAGCGGCGGGGCGTCCAGCTGGGTGCTCTCGATGGCGGCGCCGACGGCGCCGCATGCGTCGTGGCCGAGCACGACGATCAGCGGCACCTCGAGCACCGCCACGGCGTACTCGAGACTGCCGACGACCGAGTCCGAGATGACCTGACCGGCATTGCGGACGACGAAGAGGTCGCCCAGGCCCTGATCGAAGATGATCTCGGCCGCCAGGCGCGAGTCGGCGCAGCCGAACAGCGCCGCTCGCGGACGCTGGCCCCCCGCGAGCGAGCTGCGGCGCTCGACGTCCTGTCGGGGGTGACGGGGAGCACCCGACACGAATCTCCCGTTGCCCTCGACCATCTCCTGCCAGGCCTCGGCCGGCATCGGCTGGGTCACGCTCACTCGTCCTCCTCGCGAAGCTCTCGCACATCATCGGCGACCGACGCGGCCGCGATCTCGAGCGTCTCGTCCGAGACGGCTCCGTACACCATCACGATGTCGTTCCCCGCCTGGGTCGCGAGCGCGCCCGAGATGTTGCCGGCGCGTTCGGGATTGACGATGTCGTAGCGGTCCCACTCGATGCCGTCGATCACGACGGTCTGGCCGGCATCGGCGCCGCTGAGCACGCGCGTCGGCCAGGCCGGATCGGCGTCGAAGCCCTGCGCGACGCGCAGGAACCCCTGTGCGGGTGCGTACACGATCGTCCACGCGCGCACCGAGTCGCCGGTGACCGACGCGGCGTTCACACGCCAGTCCTCGGGGGCGTCGGGCACGACGACGACGCGGCCCTGCGCCGACGAGACCTGCTCGGCCACGGCGGCCACGTCGATCGGCTCCGCTTCGGGGGGCGTGCCGCGCGGAACGGCGAGGATGACGATCGCGACGACGCCGACGGTGACGATGAGGGCGGCGAGCAGGTTCCGCACGTTCTGGCTGGACCGGTAGACGCGCGAGGACTCCGCCTTGCGGTCGGCCGTCTCCTGGGGCGTCTCGGGTCGGCCGAGCTCGGCGACTACGCGGGGACCGCGAGCCATCACGCCTCCGCCTCGTCCGCGCCGCGCCGGGCCTCGTCCAGGCGACGCTTGGCGCCCAGGAGCCACTCCTCGCAGCGCGCGGCGAGCGCCTCGCCGCGCTCCCACAGGGCGAGGGAGTGCTCGAGGGTCGGTGCGCCCTGCTCGAGTTCGGCGACGACCTGCACGAGCTCGTCGCGCGCCTGCTCGAACGTCATCGCCGCGACGTCGGCGGCGGGTTCGCGCGAGTCGGTCATGATCTCCATCCTATTCCGCGCGCGGACCATCGCCCGCGGGGCGGGGATCGGCCACCGCGCCCTCCGACCGGGCCGAGAATCTGCCGCGCGCGACCGTGACGAACAGCTCCTCGCCCTCGGGAGCCTGCTCGGCGTCCCGCACGATCGCCCCGTCGCCGCGCTGGGTGATCGAATACCCGCGCTCCAGCGTCGAGGCGGGCGAAAGGGCGCGCAGGGCCGCGGTCAGCTCGCCGGTGCGCCGTTCGCGGGAGTCCAGGTCGCGGCCGACCCGGTCCCGTCCCCGAGCGGTCAGCAGATGCACCTCGTGCGAGCGGGCCGTGAGCATCGACCACGGGTCGCGCAGCACCGGTCGCGAGCGCAGCTGTTCGAGACCCGCGATGTCGTGCGTGATGCGCTGCGTGAGGCGCATCGTCAGACGAGCGCGCAGCTGCGAGATGAGCGCCCGCTGCTCGGCGACGTCGGGGACGACGCGCTTGGCCGCATCCGTCGGCGTCGACGCCCGCACGTCCGCGACATCGTCGAGCAGCGGATGGTCGTTCTCGTGGCCGATGGCGCTCACGACCGGCGTGGACGCCGCCGCGACGGCGCGGAGCAGCCGCTCGTCGCTGAACCCGAGCAGCGTCTGGGGGTCGCCGCCGCCGCGGGCGATGACGATGACGTCGACGTCCGGGTCGGCGTCCAGCGCCTTCAGCGCGGCGATCGTCTCGGGCACGCAGCGGTCGCCCTGAACGGCTGCGTAGCGGGTGCGGAACCGCACCTGCGGCCAGCGCAGCTCGGCGTTGCGGTGCACGTCCTTCTCGGCATCCGACTTCTCGCCGGTGATGAGGCCGATCAGGTGCGGCAGGAAGGGGAGGGGCTTCTTGCGGGCCGGATCGAACAGCCCCTCGGCGCGCAGCTGGGCGCGCAGGCGCTCGAGCCGTTCGAGCTGATCGCCGAGCCCGACGTGACGCATGGCCGAGACGGCGAACGTGAGGTCGCCGGTCTTGATGAAGTAGTCGGCCTTGACGCACGCGATGACATGGTCGCCGACCTTCAGGTCCGCGGGGAGGCGATTGCGCGTCGAAGACCAGATGCGGAACGAGATCGTCGAGTCCGTCACGAGGTCCTTCAGACGCCCGAAGACGTTGCCGCCGCGCACATTCCACGACGTGATCTCGCCCTCGACCCAGACCGAGCCCCACCCCTGGATGAAGCCGCGGATCGTGTCGTTGAGCCGGGCGACGGAGGTGGGCGCCTCGGCGGTGGACGCGCGAGGCGCGACCGAATCAGGCGGCGGCGCCTCGCCGGGGACGGCGACGGGCTCGAAGGTGGTCATCGTCCTCCTGCGGTGTGCGCTTCTCGTCGGCGGGCCGGGTGCGCGCCTCGCACGTAGAATCGTCAGCGTGAGTGCATCGCCAGCGAACCCGGCCGTCCGCATGCCCGTGCCGCGAATCCCGAAGCGGCGCGAGCGCCTTCAGGATATCCCGGTGCCCGGACGCAAGAAGGTGCTGCTGGCATCTCCCCGCGGCTACTGCGCCGGCGTCGACCGGGCGGTGATCGCCGTGGAGAAGGCGCTCGAGCGCTTCGGCGCGCCCGTGTACGTGCGCAAGCAGATCGTCCACAACATCCATGTCGTGACCGAGCTCGAGGGCAAGGGCGCGATCTTCGTCGACGAGGTCGATGAGGTGCCCGAGGGCGCCCACGTGGTCTTCAGCGCGCACGGGGTGTCGCCCGCCGTCGTGAACGCCGCATCCGATCGGCAGCTGCAGGCGATCGACGCCACGTGCCCGCTCGTGACGAAGGTGCACCGCGAGGCCGTCCGCTTCGCCCGCGACGACTTCGAGATCCTCCTGATCGGCCACGACGGGCACGAGGAGGTCGAGGGCACGGCCGGCGAGGCGCCCGACCACGTCACGGTCGTGAACTCGCCCGAGGAGGCCGCCACGGTCGAGGTGAAGGACCCGTCCAAGGTCGTGTGGCTGTCGCAGACCACGCTGTCGGTGGACGAGACGATGGAGACGGTGCGTCGCCTGCGCGAGCGGTTCCCCGAGCTGCAGGATCCCCCCTCGGACGACATCTGCTACGCCACCCAGAACCGGCAGGTGGCGATCAAGAAGGTCGCGAAGGACGCCGATCTCGTGATCGTCGTCGGCTCGGCGAACTCGTCCAACAGCGTGCGCCTGGTCGAGGTCGCGCTCGAGTACGGCGCGAAGGCCGCCTACCGCGTCGACTACGCCGACGAGATCGAGCAGGCGTGGCTCGACGGCGTCACGAGTGTCGGTGTGACCAGCGGGGCATCGGTGCCGGACGTGCTCGTCCAGCAGGTGCTCGAGGACCTCGCCCACGCGGGCTTCCGCGACGTCGAAGAGGTGCGCACGGCCGAGGAGGACCTGATGTTCTCGCTGCCCAAGGAGCTCCGCCAGGACGCCGAGGCGCGTCGCGGCGGCCGCTCCGCCGGCCGGGTGAACGCGTGAGCGATTCCGCGGACGACCACCGGCCGCGCCCGCGGTACGGCGAGTACGCCACGCCCGAGGAGCAGCGGGCGCGCATCCGCGTGCCCGACCCGGCCCTCATGGACCCGGTGCCGCACGTCGCGGCGGAGCCGGCATCCGCACCGTCCCCCGCGCCCGTGGCCGAGGCCGCCGGCGGACAGCGCCGCGGCCGGCTGTGGGACCGGCTGCTGACGTGGGCGCTGCTGGGCTACGGCTTCATCACGGTGCTGTCGTCGGTGACGGCCCTGATGGACTACGGCGCGTTCGCCGCGACGTTCCTGGAGATCCTCGGCGTCGACGCCGAGCTCGCCGACCCGTCCGCGGGCACCGGCTGGGGGATCGGCGCCGCGGTCGTGCTGGCGCTGGGCTGGATCCTCACCGCGGTGCTGTCGTGGTTCAGCCTTCGCGCCGGACGCATCAGCTTCTGGATCCCGCTCGTGGGCGGCGCCGTGTTCAACATGGCCTCCGGCATGCTGATGCTCGTGCCGATCATGTCGGACCCGACCGTGTGGGACGCGCTCATCGCGACAGCGGGGTGACAGACTCGGGGCCATGACCGCCTCGGGAACACTGCTCGCCGTCTGCGTCGTCCGCGAACTCCATGCGGATGCCGGCAGCATCGGCGTCACCGCGATCGACAAGGGCCCCGTCGACGGTCCGGTGCGGGTGGGCCCGTACGGCGCGTACGCCGACGTGCAGGCCGACCGCAAACACCACGGCGGATTCGACAAGGCCCTGTACGCCTACGGCCAGGAGGATGCCGACTTCTGGGGGGCGCAGCTCGGGCGCGACCTTGCGCCGGGTTTCTTCGGGGAGAACCTGCGGGTGGCGGGCTTCGACGTCAATGCGTCGCGTGTCGGCGACGTGTGGCGCATCGGCGAGACCGTCGAGGTGGAGGTCACCGTGCCCCGCACGCCGTGCCAGACGTTCGCGCGCTGGGTGGGCGGTCCCGACCAGCGAGGCTGGGTCAAGCGGTTCTCGGCCGAGCGCCGGCTCGGGCCGTACCTGCGCGTCGTGCGGGGAGGGCGCATCCAGGCGGGCGACCCGGTGGTCGTGGTGCGCACCGACCCGGATGCTCCGGGGCTGCTCGACGGGTACGTCGACCCGGAGTGAGCACGTCGGCCGCTCGGGTCCCCGACGGCGAACGCCCCGTCCCGCGAGGCGCGGTCCGGGGCGTTCGAGGCGGTTCGGTCAGACGCCGAGGCTCTTGCCCGCCGAGCCGAGCTGCTGGGTCGCCTCGACGACGCGCGCGGCCATCGCCTTCTCGGCGACCTTGCCCCATGCGCGCGGGTCGTACAGCTTCTTGTTGCCGACCTCGCCGTCCACCTTCAGGACGCCGTCGTAGTTCGAGAACATGTAGCCGGCGATCGAGCGGGTGAACGCGTACTGCGTGTCGGTGTCGATGTTCATCTTCACGACGCCGTTGGCGACCGCGAGGGCGATCTCCTCCTCGGTCGAGCCGGAGCCGCCGTGGAAGACGAGGTCGAGGGGCTTGGCGCCGGTGCCGAACTTCGCGGCGATGCCCTCCTGGATCTCGCCGAGGAGCTCGGGGCGCAGCTTCACGTTGCCGGGCTTGTACACGCCGTGCACGTTGCCGAACGTGAGCGCCGAGATGTAGCGGCCGTTCTCGCCGAGGCCGAGGGCCTCGACGGCCTTGGTCACGTCGCCGACGGTGGTGTAGAGAGCCTCGTTCGAGCCCTCGTGCTTGACGCCGTCCTCCTCGCCGCCGACGACGCCGACCTCGATCTCGAGGATCGCGTTGATGTTCTTCATGCGGGGGAGGAGGTCACCGGCGATGGCGATGTTCTCGTCGAGCGGCACGGCCGAGCCGTCCCACATGTGCGACTGGAAGATCGGCTCGCCGCCGGCCTTCACCTGCTCCTCGCTGGCGGCCAGCAGCGGCAGGACGAAGTCCTCGAGCGCGGGCTTGGGGCAGTGGTCGGTGTGGAGCGCGACCGTGATGGGGTAGTTCTTGGCGACCTCGGTCGCGAACTTGGCGAAGGCCAGCGCGCCGGTCGCGCGCGCCTTCACCGACTGGCCGGCGAAGTAGTCGGCGCCGCCGGTGGTGACCTGGATGATGCCGTCCGAGCCCGCCTCGGTCAGGCCCTGGAGAACGGCGTGGATGGTCTGCGAGCTCGAGACGTTGATCGCGGGGTAGGCGAATCCGCCGGCCTTCGCGCGATCGAGCATGTCTGCGTACTGATCAGGGGTGGCGACGGGCATGGTTGCTCCTTGGTCGTAGCGGTTCTGCAGGCTCACTCTAGCGAAGGCGCCCGGTGTCTCGAACGGGACTTCGGTCCCGGACGCCGCGGCAGCCGCGACTCGCATGACACCGGGATAAGAATCGCGAATCCTTCGCGGCGCGAGCATGACATGCACGGCGGCGGAGGGGGCATCCTGGATAGGCTGACGCCATGGTTAGTCTGACCGCGGACATGAGCCCGCTGCACCCCGATAGAAACCTCGCACTGGAGCTGGTTCGCGCCACCGAGGCCGCCGCGATCCGCGCCGTTCCGTTCATCGGACGGGGGGCGAAAGAGGCCGCCGACGGTGCCGCCGTCGACGCGATGCGCGCCTTCTTCACGACGGTCAACTTCGACGGCACGATCGTGATCGGCGAGGGCGAGAAGGACGAAGCGCCGATGCTCTTCAACGGCGAGCGCGTCGGCAACGGCCGCGGTCCGAAGGCGGACGTGGCCGTCGACCCCATCGACGGGACGTCCCTCACGGCCGAGGGCCGCAACAACGCGCTCTCGGTGATCGCCATCTCGGATGCCGGCACGATGCTCGACGCGTCGAGCGTCTTCTACATGGACAAGCTGGTGACCGGGCCCGCCGGCGTCGGCGTCGTCGACATCCGCCTGCCGATCGGCGAGAACATCCGGCTGCTCGCGAAGGCGCTCGGCAAGCCGGTCGACGAGATCGTGGTGTCGGTGCTGAACCGCCCGCGTCACGAGCAGCTCATCCACGACATCCGCGAGGCGGGAGCCGGAACGCGCCTCATGAGCGACGGCGACGTCGCCGGCGGCATCAACGCCGCTCGCCACAACGCCCGCACCGACATGTGCGTCGGCATCGGCGGCAGCCCCGAGGGCATCGTGACCACGTGCGCGATCCAGGCGCTCGGCGGCCACATCCAGGGTCGCCTGTGGCCGCGCGACGATGACGAGCTGCAGAAGGGCAAGGACGCGGGCCTGAACATGGACGGCTACGTGTACGAGGCCGACGAGATGGTCAAGAGCAAGAACACGATCTTCGTCGCGACCGGCGTCACCAACGGCGAGCTGGTCGCGGGCGTGCGTCGCGAGGGTGGCTACGTCTACACCGAGAGCGTCGTGCTGCGCAGCGCCTCGGGCACCCTCCGCCGCATCACGTCGGAGCACCTGACCTCGAAGTGGCTGTGACGGTCTGAACGGACTCGGGGGAGGGGGCGCCGCAGGCGTTCCCTCCCCTTCGCTGTTCCCGCAAGGTCGGCTCCCACTCGGCGCGAAGCCGGCGACGCGGCACCCGGGATCGGTTGCGAATGTCGCGATCGTGACCGCGTCGTGACGTACCTCTCAGGCATCTCTGGCACAATCGGGAGCGGTGTCAATGGTGATGCTTGCCGTCCGTAGATACCCAGGGGGTTCGTGATGTCCGCACAGAGCGGAACCGCACCGCAGACCGGCGCGATCGCCGTCGTCGCCGACGCAGGCGACCCCGCGCGCCGTCCGGACGTCCTGCTGCGCAAGCGACGCGACGAGGGCCACGAGCTCAACGCCTGGTGGATGGTCGGCGCGTTCGTCGGCGTGTCCGCCGCCGTGATCCTGCTGCTGAGCTTCGTGCCCGGCGGCGCCTGAACCGACGCCTTCCGCCCCGTCGGCCGCCCTCAGCGATCGGCGTCGATGCGCGCCCGGATGTCGTCGACGTCCGCTCGTGCCACGACGGGGCCGGCGTCCGCCCCCTCCGCCTCGCTCTCGAGCAGTTCGGGAGCCGTGAGGCGTCGCGGAGCGTTCTCGATGGCATCGGGGGCCGCGACGGCGTCGAGCTTGGTGTCGTCGACGCCCGGGAACTTGCGCGCTGTGACGAGCACGCGCGATTCGAGCGAGCCCACGAACCTGTTGTAGCTGTCGACGGTCCGCTCGATGGCCCGGCGCAGGTCGTCGGCGTGACCGGCGAGCGAGCCGAGCCGCTCGTAGAGCTGGTTGCCGAGGTCGAAGAGCGTGCGGGCCTCTTCCGTCACGTCCTGCTGCGTCCACGTGTACGCGATGGTCTTCAGCACCGCCCACAGGTTCACGGGTGAGGCGAGCGCGACGCGCTTGCCGAACGCGTGGTCGAGCAGCGCCGGGTCCTCTTCGAGCGCCGCGGCCAGCAGGGATTCGCTCGGGACGAAGCAGATGACGAACTCGGGGCTGGAGCCGATGCCGCTCCAGTAGGTCTTCTTCGCCAGCGCGTCCACATGGGCGCGCACGGCGCGCACGTGCTTCTCGAGGAGGGTGCGGCGGCGGTCGGCTTCGGCCCCCGATGCGCTCGGCGGGATGGCGCTGGCCTCGATGTAGGCATCGAGCGGCACCTTCGCGTCGACGGCGATCGCCTTCTCGCCGGGGAGCCGGATGACCATGTCGGGCCGGCCGGTGCCGGCATCCGTCGTGATCGAGGACTGCAGGTCGAAGTCGACATACCGGGTGAGGCCGGCCGCTTCGACGACCCGGCGCAGCTGCGTCTCGCCCCACACCCCGCGGGTCGTGCCCGACCGCAGCGCGCCTGCGAGCGACTCGGTGGTCGCGCGCAGCGCCTCGTCGCTCTCGTGGGCGCGGCGCAGCTGCTCGGCAAGCGACCCGAACTGCTCCGTGCGGTCGCGCTCGAGCCGGTCGACCTTGGTCTGCATCAGTTCGAGGGACTGCTGCACGGGCGACAGCGCCCGCAGCACCGCCTGCTCGCGGCGTTCCCGCTCGTCGCGGACGGCCTGCTCGGCCCGCGTCTGCGACGCCAGCTCGCGGTACAGCAGCTGCTGGTGATCGAGCTGCGCCTGCACGCCCTGGCGCGCGGCGTCGCCGGCGGCCAGCTGCGCGCGCAGGTCGGCTTCGCCGCGGGCCGCTCGCGCCGCCCCCCGGGCGAGCCCGATCGCCCAGCCCGCGAGCGCGCCGACGAGAAGGCTGCCGATGACCAGGCCTGCGACTGCGAGTGCGTCCATGCCGTCAGTGTGCCGCAGGCCTCCGACATCGCGACGTCGACCTTCCGGTGCGCCCCGGTGCGGTCGGATCAGGCGACGGCGGCGGGGAACGACGTCTCGGGCGCGGCGGCCACCGCGATCCGCGACACGCGGATGCGCGCCGCGGCGGCGAGATCGTCGACGTCGTCGACGCCGAGCCGGCCGGCGATGTCGATCATCACGTGCGCGCACGCGAGCGCGTCTGCGACGGCGTTGTGGTGGGCGAACTCGGCGAACCCGGCCTCGGCGGCGACGAACGGCAGGCGGTACGAGGCCAGGTCGTACACCTTGCGCGCGGCCTGCAGGCTGCACGCGTAGCGATAGGGCGGCACGACGTCGGCGCAGGCCTCGGACGCGCGCTGGAGAACCGCCATGTCGAAGCCGGCGTTGTGGGCGACGAGGACGTCGGCGCCCGCGAACGCGGTGAGGTCGCCCAGCTGCTCGCTCCAGGTCTTGGCGTCCGCGACGTCCTCCTCGCGGATGCCGTGGATGCGCGTGTTGAGCTCGAAGAACCGGTCGTACCCCGCGGGCGGGCGGATGAGCCATCCGGTCTGCGCCACGACGCGCCCCGCGCGGACGCGGACCAGGCCGACGGCGCACGCCGACGCGTTGCTGGAGTTCGCCGTCTCGAAGTCGATCGCGGTGAAGTCCAGTGGCACGCTCCCACCCTCGCCCGCCTGGTCGCACGTGCCGGGCAGGCGCGCCGGGAGCCGCCGATCCCGCCGCGGGAGCCGCGCCGACGGCGCCGATCCCGCCTAGGCTCGGTGCATGGCCGGTCGAGAAGAGCTGTCGAGATCGTTCGGAGCGGTCGCCGACGTGTACGAGTCCGGACGCCCCGAGTACCCGTCCGAAGCGGTGGCGTGGCTCCTCGAGCCGGTGCGGAGCGAGGGCCGTGTTCTGCGGGTCGCCGACGCCGGCGCCGGCACCGGCAAGCTCACGCGCGCGGCGGTGGAGTTCGGGGCGCAGGTGGTCGCGGTGGACCCCGACCCGGCGATGCTCGCGCAGCTGCGCGAGCAGGTGCACGGCGTTCCGACGTTCGCGGGCTCGGCGGAGTCGCTGCCGCTGCCCGATGCCTCCCTCGACGCGCTGCTCTACGGCCAGGCGTGGCACTGGGCGGAGCCCGTCGCGGCATCCGCCGAGGCCGGTCGCGTGCTGCGCAGCCGCGGCGTGCTCGGACTGGTGTGGAACATCCGCGACGAGCGTGAGCCGTGGGTGCGGCGGCTCGGCGAGGTCATGACGCCCAGCAGCGCCGAGCGGATGCTGGCCGCGGGCGATCCGCCGGTCGCGGCTCCGTTCACCTCCGTCGAGCACGCGCGGTGGACATGGCGCCGCCCGATGCGTCGCGACGACCTGTTCGCCCTCGCGCGGTCGCGCAGCACCCTGATCACCGCCCCCGACGACGAGCGGGCGCGGGTCGAGGAGGGCCTCGCGGCGCTGTTCGATCAGATCGGCGCCGTCGGCGACGACGCCGTCGAACTGCCCTACGTCACGCACGCGTACCGCGCCGCGCGGCCGTGACGTCGCATGCGCACCCTCACCGTCTGCAACTTCGTCACCGTCGACGGACGGTACGAGGATGACGACCACGACATCGCCTCGTTCTTCGAGCATCAGCATCCGGACTATGCCGGTGCCGACTCCTTCGACCACTACACGGCGTCGCTCGTGGCGGCATCGGACGTGCTGCTGCTGTCGGGACGGCGTTCGGCGCTGGCGAACCTCTCGTACTGGGCGAGCGTCCGCGACAGCGCCGATGCGACCGACATCCGCCGGGAGTTCGCGAGGCTGTTCGCCGGCATCGAGAAGATCGTCGTGTCGGACGCCGTCACCGAAGCCGACATCGCTCCGTACCCGAACACGCGGATCGTGGGGGTCGCCGACGCGCGCGAAGAGGTTCGGCGTCTGAAGGCCGCAGACGGCCGCGGCATCCTGATCCTGCTCGGGCGCGTGCTGTGGAACGACCTCATGCGCGCGGGGCTCGTCGATGAGCTGCACCTCGTGACCTTCCCGCTCATCGCCGGCGGCGGCGTGGGCCTGTTCGACGACAGGCCGCCCGTTGCGCTCAAGCTCCTCGGGACCCACGCCTGGGAGGAGTCGGGCAACGTCCTGATGCGCTGGCGGGTCGACCCCGACTGAGAAGAGAGCGACGGGGGAGCGGCATCCCGCGACGTAGACTGGGTGCCCGTGGCTCTCACCATCGGAATCGTCGGACTCCCGAACGTCGGCAAGTCGACCCTCTTCAACGCCCTGACCAAGAACCAGGTTCTCGCCGCGAACTACCCGTTCGCGACGATCGAGCCGAACATCGGCGTGGTCAACCTGCCCGATCCGCGCCTGGCGACGCTCGCCGAGATCTTCCACAGCGAGCGGATCCTGCCCGCCGCGGTGTCGTTCGTCGACATCGCCGGCATCGTGCGCGGCGCGAGCGAAGGCGAGGGGCTCGGCAACAAGTTCCTCGCGAACATCCGCGAGGCCGACGCGATCGCGCAGGTGGTCCGCGGCTTCGCCGATGACGACGTCGTGCACGTCGACGGCGCCATCAACCCCGCCGGCGACATGGAGACGATCAACGCCGAGCTGCAGCTGGCCGACCTCGAGACGCTCGAGAAGGCGATCACGCGCTACGAGAAGGAAGTCAAGGGCAAGAAGCTCGACCCGTCCGTCCTCGCCGCTGCGGTGGCCGCCAAGGACGCGCTCGAGCGCGGCGTGCTGCTGTCGGCATCCGGCATCGACCTCGCTCCGATCAAGGAGCTGGGTCTGCTCACCGCCAAGCCCTTCATCTTCGTCTTCAACGTCGACGAGGGCGTGCTGACGGATGCGGCGCGCAAGGGCGAGCTCGAGGCGCTCGTCGCCCCGGCGAAGGCGATCTTCCTCGACGCGAAGATCGAGTCCGAGCTCATCGACCTCGACCCCGAGGACGCCGCCGAGCTGCTGGCGTCGACGGGCCAGGAGGAGTCGGGTCTGGACCAGCTGGCCCGCATCGGCTTCGACACGCTCGGGCTGCAGACGTACCTGACGGCCGGCCCCAAGGAGGCCCGCGCCTGGACGATCGGCAAGGGCTGGAAGGCCCCGCAGGCGGCCGGCGTCATCCACACCGACTTCGAGAAGGGCTTCATCAAGGCCGAGGTCATCTCGTTCGACGACCTGGTCGAGACGGGTTCGGTCGTCGAGGCTCGTGCGAAGGGCAAGGCGCGCCTGGAGGGCAAGGACTACGTCATGCAGGACGGCGACGTGGTGGAGTTCCGTCACGGAGGAACATCTGGGAGCGGGAAGAAGTGATCGTGCGCGAACCGGGAGAGTGTTGCTCGTTGGGCCGGGGCGGTTGACGGTGAGTCAGGTGATCGCGGTCGTATGGGGAGTCTTCGCGATTGGCTTCGGCACCGTGTTCGCATGGAAGGCGAACTACCTCGAGGAGACCTACCGCACGGACATGGCCCGATTCCGTCCCACCTGGCGCATGTACACCCGATTCTCCACCTCGCGTATCGTGACAACGTTCTTCCGCGTCAGCGGCATACTGGTTGCCGTCGCGGGCGTAGGTGTCGTAGTCGCAGGCTCGATGGGATGGATCGGGCGTTGAATCTTCACGTCGTCGAGTTTCGGTTTAACGTGTAGCGTTATTGACGCACGGCGTTATATTCTGGTCGTGTGATCAGATCGTTCGGGAACAAGGACACCGAGCGCATCTGGCACGAGCAGTACGTCAAGCGCGTCGACCGTGTGGTGCAGCGGGCGACGCTGCGCAAGCTGGAACTCGTTCACGCGGCGAAGGATGTCGAAGATCTCCGGATCCCACCGGGCAATCGGCTCGAGCAGCTGGTGGGGGACCGTCGCGGTCAGCACAGTATCCGAGTGAACGCGCAATGGCGCATCTGCTTCGTCTGGAGAGATGGAGGTGCGGAAGATGTCGAACTCGTCGACGATCACTGAGAGTGACCTGATCGAGCCGATTCATCCGGGGGAGGTCCTGAAGGAGGACTTCCTCGAGGGCTTCGGGATCACGCAGAACAAGCTCGCCGTGTCGATCGGCGTCCCGCCGCGGCGCATCAATGAGATCGTGCATGGCAAGCGGGGGATCACCGCCGACACGGCGATCCGTCTGGCGCGGTATTTCGGCACGTCCGAGGAGTTCTGGATGAACCTCCAGTCGCACTACGAGCTGCGGATGGAGCGTCGCGCGCTGCGCGACAAGGTCGCTGCGATCACACCGCTGAAGGTCGCGTGAACGATGGGTCGGTCGCACTCCGTCAAGGCGACGCACCGACCCGGTGCGATGCCGAGCGCCGAGCGGACCGGCTGATAGCGGGCGAGTCGAGGGGGTGATGGCCGTGACCCGGAGCGCAACTGCCCTCGCGGGGCCGGCGGTCGTGGTCCTTCTGCTCTCGGGGTGCTATCAGCTTCTCGGGGGTCCAGGGCAGCTGACCATCACTCGGGTCGTCGGCGTCGACTCCGGCACGCAGCTCTGGGTCTATTTCG
Organism: Microbacterium thalassium; assembly: GCF_014208045.1. NCBI lineage: Bacteria > Bacillati > Actinomycetota > Actinomycetes > Micrococcales > Microbacteriaceae > Microbacterium > Microbacterium thalassium. Next base: position 2,898,236 of record NZ_JACHML010000001.1, on the reverse strand, counting down.
AGGAGCCGACGTGCGGTGCCGAGTTCGAGGACGACGTGACCCAGACCGACGCCGCGGTCACGATCGACGCCCGCCGCACGAATCCGTACGATGGCGCGGACTGCCTCAAGGCGCTCGAGATCGAGCTGAGCGAGCCGCTCGGATCGCGGACGGTGATCGACGCGGGCACGGGAGAGCAGGTCGAGGTCGTGCCCTCGCCGTACGGGGACTGATCCGCCCGCCCGATCACGACGGGAGGGAGCGACTCACCGCGGCACGTCGATCGTCACGGTCTCGCCGCCGTAGCCGTTCGCCTGGTCGCGTGCCTCGACCGTGACCTGGTCGATGTCGTCGGGGATCGAGAAGGGGCTGCTGGTGCGCGTGAAGGGCTGCTCGCTCGCGTGGTCGTGGGTGAGCTGATGCTCGGCGAGCACCTCGCCGTCGGGCGTCAGCACGCGCCACCCGTCGGCATAGCGCTCGGGTGTGTCGTACGGCGAGCAGATCGTCACCGAGACGGTGAACCCGTCGCTGCCGGGCGCGAGTTCGGCCGCGAGGACGTCGGGGTACTGCTGCTGCGGGTCGACGTCCGATACGTCGCAGGCTGCATCCGGGCTGCTCGACTCCGCGGGCGGAGCGCTCTGGTCGACGGTCGCGGTGCCGGTGCACGACGTCATCAGGCCCAGCATCACAGCGACGGCCGGAGCGAGAAGGAAACCGCGGCGCCTCATGCCGGCCGACGGTACCAGTCCCGGGCGCGGGCCACAGGAGGGCGGGCACGCGCGGGATAGAATTCCTCGAGGATCCGAGGCCGCTCCGGCTCCCGCTGTCCGCTCGGACGCGGAGCGAGCGGAGCGCGTTCTCCCGGTCCCCCCGATCGCTGAGCGAGCGCGGCGAGATGAATCGCCCGCACGCGGACATCCCCCTATGCGAAGGAAGCGCACCGCGATGACCGACATCACCACCTTCGAGCCCGACGGCCGTGCCATCCCCTACGTCGACGAGGGGAGCGGTCCCGCGATCGTGCTCGTGCCCGGCATGGGGCTGAACGTCCGGTACCTGGGACCGCTCGCCGGCGCGCTCGCCGAGGAGGACTTCCGCATCGTCCGCATCGGGTCTCGGCACGGCGCGACCGAGGGCGACCTGACGATGCACGACCTCGCGCAGGACGTCGTGGACGTCATGGACCATCTCGGGCTCGCAGGCGCCTGGGTGGGCGGGCACGCGTTCGGCGGCGCGATCGCGCGCACGGTGTCGCTCGACCACGCCGGACGCGCCAGCGGCGTGCTGCTGCTCGGCGTCGAGGCCGCCGACACGCACGAGTCCGACCTGTCGGAGCTGCCGCCGAACGCCCGCGACGCCGGCGTCGAGGCGATGCAGCTCGCCGCGCGCGAGGCGACGCCCGTCGAGGAGTGGGCGGGCCTGGCCGCGGGCGTCCCGGTGCTCGTCGTGCAGGGCAACGACGACACGATCACACCGCCCGCGAACGGCGAGGCGCTGCAGGCTTCGGCTCCGGACCGCGTGAGCGTCGTCGGCATCGCCGGCGGCGGCCACCTGTTCCCGGCGACGCACATCGGCGAGACGGCGTGGCCGATCGAGGACTACCTCGACTGGGACTGATCCGGCGTTCCCCCGATTCCGCGAAGGCGCGCGGGGACTCGGATCATCCGCCGCTCGCGAACGGCGAGAGCGGCCACGTGATCTCCGCGAGCACCCGCTGGCCCTCGACGCTCGGGTGGAAGTAGTCGGAGGTCGACACGTCCTTCGAGCTGAAGACGTAGTCCGCGACCTCGTAGCCGTCGAACGTGCAGTTCACCGTCGCCGTGCACGCCGCCGCGAGGGCGGCGTTGTAGTCGTCGACGCGCTGCTGCACGCTCAGCCGGCGGTCCTCATCGGCTTGGCTGGTGCTCGTCGGGTTCGCGAGCATCGACTGGCAGATCCCGGCGATGCTCCAGGTGAATCGTGCCGCGAACTTGCCCTTGGACACATTCCACATCTGGTAGAGGTTCGGGATGCTGGCGACGAAGATCTCAGCGTCGGGGCGAGCGGTGTGGAAGGTCTGCAGCGCGGCCCGGATGCGCTGGTCGTAGTCGGCGACCGACGTCATCTCGGCGACGGTGCTCGTGCACGCGTCGTTGGCGCCGATCTCGATGGTCAGGTAGTCGGCACGCGCGCTCACGGCTGAGGTGATCTGCGACGCCAGATCGGCGGACGACGCCCCGACGACGGCGAGGTTCGTCGCCGTCACGCTCGACTGCAGCGTGTCCTGCAGTCGCAGGAGGTGGGAGTCGACGGTGGTCGAGGAGCCCGTCGCCCAGCTGTACTGCGGGTACGAGCCGTATCCGGCCGCGTCGTAGGCCACGGTGATCGAGTCGCCGACGGCGGCCATCACGGACACGGACGGCGCCGGTGGGGGCGGCGGCGGGGTGGCCGGCATCGGGGCGGTGAATTCGAGGGTCGAGGTGTCGGAGAACGTCAGGGTGATCGTGACGTCGGCGGGCAGTGTCTCGGGGAGGTTGGAGAGCCTGATGTGTTCGCCGTCGACCGTGAGGGTGAGGGTGCTGCCGCCGGCGACGGTGAGCTCGGTGACCGCGCCGGTGCTGTCGTGCAGTGCGGCGGTCCCGGCGTCGGCGGATGCCGACGAGATCGTGGCGGCCGTGGCGGAGGAGTTCTCGATGTCTGCGAGCACGGCGTAGTCCGAGCCGGCGGCCTCGATCGAGGCGCTCGTGACGGTGATGGAGTCGGCCACGGGTGCCGGTGGGGGCGGCGGCGGGGTGGCCGGCATCGGGGCGGTGAATTCGAGGGTCGAGGTGTCGGAGAACGTCAGGGTGATCGTGACGTCGGCGGGCAGTGTCTCCGGGAGGTTGGAGAGCCGGATGTGTTCGCCGTCGGGCGCGAGGGTGAGGGTGCTGCCGCCGGCGACGGTGAGCTCGGTGACCGCGCCGGTGCTGTCGTGCAGTGCGGCGGTCCCGGCGTCGGCGGATGCCGACGAGATCGTGGCGGCCGTGGCGGAGGAGTTCTCGATGTCTGCGAGCACGGCGTAGTCCGAGCCGGCGGCCTCGATCGAGGCGGCGGAGACGGTGATGGAGTCGGCCACGGGTGCCGGTGGGGGCGGCGGCGGGGTGGCCGGCATCGGGGCGGTGAATTCGAGGGTCGAGGTGTCGGAGAACGTCAGGGTGATCGTGACGTCGGCGGGCAGTGTCTCCGGGAGGTTGGAGAGCCGGATGTGTTCGCCGTCGACCGCGAGGGTGAGGGTGCTGCGGCGCGGGACCGTGAGCTCGGCGACCACTCCCGTGCCGTCGTGGAGCTCGGCCGTTCCTGCGTCGGCGGACGCCGACGAGATCGTGACGGCGCTCTTGGACGAGTTCGAGAGGTCGCCGATCACGGCGTAGTCCGAGCCCGCGGCCTCGATCGAGGCGCCCGAGACCGTGACGGAGTCGGCCGCGGTCGCGGTCGGCTTGCCCTTGTCCCCGGGCGGCGCGGCGATCGCGGGCGATGCGGTCGCGGCCGTCGCGACGAGCGCGGCAAGCGAGAGAGTGGCGGCAAGGGCGAAGAATCGCCCACGTCGATAGGCCATGTCGGCTCCTCGGTTCCCCAGCCGAGCGCACTCCGGCCCCCCGATGCGCCCGTGTGCCGCCATTGTCCTCTCGGCCGTGTGCGAGGTCAACGGGTGCGAACGCGCGCAGGCGGCTCCGGCAGAAGGGCACGGCGCAGGGCCTGACGGCACGCAGGCCGCAGATCCCGAGCGCGTCCGCCGCCCGTGTCAGAGTGGTCGCATGCGACGCATCGGTGCCATCTTCACGCCCTTCTCGCCGCCCGAGGCGCTTCGCGATGCCGCGCAGGCGGCCGACGAGTCCGGGGTTCCCGAGCTGTGGCTGTGGGAGGACTGCTTCCGCGAGTCGGCGTTCGCGGCCGCATCCGCCGTCCTGGCCTGGACCGCGCGGCTGCGCGTGGGCATCGGGGTCGCGCCGATGCCGCTGCGCAACGTCGCCCTCACGGCGATGGAGATCGCCACGATCGAGCGGCTGTTCCCCGGGCGGCTCATTCCGGGCGTGGGTCACGGCGTCCTGCCGTGGATGGCGCAGGTCGGGGCGCGCGCGGCGTCGCCGCTCACGCTCATGCGCGAGTACGTTCCCGCCCTCCGGTCGCTGCTGGCCGGTGAGGAGGTCAGCACGAGCGGCCGCTACGTCACGCTCGACCGCGTGCGGCTCGACTGGCCGCCGGTGACCGCGCCTCCCGTGGTCGTGGCCGGTGAGGGGCCCAAGACCGTACGGCTGACGGGGCAGGTCGGCGACGGGACCGTGCTGCCCGCGACCAGCAGCCCCGAACGCGTCGCGCGCACCCTCGCCCTCGCCCTCGAAGGCAGGGCGGATGCCGGGCGCGACGGCGCGCATGAGCTCACCGTCTTCGTCGCGACGGCGTTCGGCGGCGACGACGCGCGCGCTCGGCTCGCAGGAGACCTGGAACGGATGCTGGGTGCCGTCGACCCGACTCTGCTGGTCGCCGGTGACGCGGCGGGCGTCGCCGCGGCGATCGAGCCGTTCTTCGCGGCCGGCGCCACGTCGGTCATCCTGCAGCCGCGCGAGGAGGAGACGGACCTCGCGGGCTTCATGGGCGGTGCGGGCGAGGTCGCCGAGATCATCGCCGGAACCTGATCGTCGCGCGCCGTCACAGCCCGGCGCGCGACGCGCAGGAGACGCACCGGGTCGCCGTCGGCCGGACCTCGAGCCGAGCGGCCGGAATGGCGCGGCCGCAGTCGGCGCACGCCCCGTACGTCCCGGCTCTCACGCGCACGAGCGCTCCGTCGATGTCGGTCAGCTCGGCGCGGACGGCGGTGCGCAGACCCTCGAGACGGGACCACTCGGCGGCGAGCGTGTCGCCCTCGGGGTCGTGTTCGTCATCGGCCGACTCGCCCGCGCGATCGGCGCGCAGAACCGCCATCTCGCGCTCGATCCGGGACAGGCGGGCCTCGGCGTCCGCGCGGCGCGCGTCGAGCGCACCCTCGGGCGAGCGGGCCTTCTCCGCTCGAGGTGCGTCTGCGCGTCCGGTCACGACGACGAGGCTAGTCGCTCGTCGCGCGATCCCCGATCGACGGCCCGGGCACGGTTCCGCGCGCCGCCTTCGCGTGCCAGGGTGGGCGCGTGTCCATCGACGACGTGAGCGACGAGGTCGTCCGCGAGCAGCTGCGCGCACGCGAGCCGCTGTTCCACCGCGTCGAGCTCGGCACGAGCCGCGAATGGTTCGAGCACGAGACCGACGACGAGTTCTGGGAGGTGGGCGCATCCGGCGCGGTGTACGACCGCGAGCAGGTGTGGGCGATGCTCGAACCCCGGTACGCCGAGGGCGCCGACGATCCCTGGTCGATCACGGACTTCGCGGTGCGACGTGTGGACGCCGTCGTATACCTCGCCACGTATGTGCTGCACCAGGGCCCGCGCGTGACGCGCCGCGCGACGCTGTGGAGGCGCACCGACACCGGGTGGCGGATCCTGTACCACCAGGGCACCGAGGCGCCGTCCACCCGGATGTGATGGCGCCGGCCGGCCATGGCGCGGCGTGCCTTCCTACAGGTCCGAGAAGTCGTTGCCCGGCGCCTGGATCTGCCTGACGACATCGCCGTCCATGACGAGCAGGACGTAGAGGATGCCGACGGCGTCGGGGCGCGTCAGCGAGGTCGTCCCCGGCACCTCGAGGGGGTCGAGACCGAGGTAGTCGGCGGCGCCGTCGCCGTCGGAGTCCCACTCGTCCCAGGCGCCCGCGGCCACGACGACCTCGCGATCGCTCCCGACCGCGACGCCCGCATCGGTCCGGATCCCGATGCCTCCGGTGGCCGCGGCGTCGACCGCGACGGAGGCCCGCTCTCCGTTGACGCTCACCGAGAACCCCGCCCATTCGTACAGGTCGCGCGGACCGAAGTCGTAGCCGGTCTCGGCGCCCCAGTGCTCCTCGTGGGTGTACTCGGGAGCGGAACCGGTCGCGCCGGTGACCAGCTGCACGACCGCGTCGGGGTCGTCGTACGTCGCCCACTCCGTCTCGTCGGCGCGCTCGAGCGCGATGCCCGCGGAGGACACGACGATCGCGTCCGGCTCGGGTTCGGCGGTGGGGGTCGGGCTGGGGCTCGGCGCTGCGTCGGCGGACGCCGCGGGCGACGGGGACTGCGACGCGCCCGAGGCCTGCGGGGCGGAAGCGCACGCCGCGAGCGCCAGCGAGAGACCGAGAACGCCGACGAGGGACAGGAGCCGTGACGGTGCGCGCATGGCTCCGACGGTAGCCTGTGGCGACACCGCGTCCGGACGCCCTGTGGACAGCGGGAAGACCGTGACGAGACGGGCCGCTCGGATCAGGCCGTGAACGTCACCTCGCTCCACAGCCCGTCCTCGTCGACCGTCACGTCGGGCCCCTCGGGATCGTCGGCGCGGATGACGTGGGTGTCGAGGTCCTCCAGTTCGTCCAGCAGCTTGTGCTCGGGGATGGACGGCCACTGCGGCACGAGGCGGAAGGGCATCATGGCGACGTGGCCGCGCCCGAGGAGCTCCTCGGTGACGTACTCCTTGGGGGTGGCGTTGTGCGACCCGTGATGCCCGACCTTGTAGAAGGCGGGCTGGGTCACGAGCGCCCGCGACTCCGGGTCGTCGAGCACATGCCGCCACGCGCCGTACTGGGAGTCGCCCACGAACACCAGCCGGGTGCCGTCGACGTCCAGCACGAAGTACACGCTGGTGTTGTTGACCGCGTTCTCCAGCAGCGACGACGCGGCGAGGAGCTCGTCCGCCTCGTCGGCGATCGGGCTGAGGTTCAGCGCCCGCTGCGCGTCGCGCAGCACCTGGGGGACCTCTGTCTCGAGCGCTCCGATCGGCACGGTGTAGGCCGGCTCGAAGGGCGGGTGCTCGTCGTCGACGTCGTCCATCCGCTCGTCGGCGGCCAGCTGCAGCCACCGCACGGCCTTGGGCGGATTCATGCGCCGGAGGTCTTCGCGTTCCCGCGAGGGCCCGAGCACGTGCACGACGGTGTCCGGGATCGTCGTGGCGATCACGTTCCGGTCGGGCTCGACGTCCGGCAGATACCTCACCGGCGGCGCGTTGCGGAACGACAGCCCGTTGCGCCCGAGCAGCCGGTCGCTCGCGACGTCGTTCCCCGACGAGTTGGCCGCGAACACCGCGGCGATGGCGAGCGCGTCACGCGCGTGCGGGTCGTCGTCGGCGGCCAGGCGCCGCGTCGCGTCGTCGATGAGGGCGGTCAGCGCGTGCGCGGCACGCGACTGGCCCGATCGCAGCGCCCGCACGTCGGCGTCATCGGGATCCTCGACGAACGGGACCCACACCTCGCCCACGTCCACCTCCTCCCACGCGGGATCGGCGAATCCGGCGATGTGATCGGCGTGGTGGTGCGTCGCGACGACGACGTCCAGGCGGGGCGGCGAGCCGGCCGGGGCGACGGCCGTCAGATCGTCGATGATCGCCCGCACGGATTCGGCGATCGGGCGGGTCTGGCTCGACCGGGAGACGCCGCAGTCCACCAGCATCCGCCACACCTTCTTGGACCGCGTGACGGTGACCACGAACGCGTCGCCGAACCCCACGTCGTACATGCGGACCGTCGCGGTGGTCTTCGCCCTCGTCATGGCCTTGCCCCCTCGGCTTCTGCAGGCCCGACGTCCGCCGGCTCGGGCTGGGCCGCCACCGCCTCGGCTGCGTGGAACCGCGCGAAGTTCAGCCGGTTGACGGCGGGCTCGGTGAACCACGGCGTGAGGGGATCGTCTTCGGCGACCTTCTCCTGCCAGCTCTCGAGGCGCCGGAGCCGCTCGTTGCCCATGGCGTGGAAGTGCCGCACGACATCCGCGCTCGTATGGAACCGCTCCGCGATGGCGGCGATCACGTCGATGAGGTCGTTCGCGCGCTTCTCGGCCTCGAGCGCCAGCGCCGCCACCTCGGCGTCCGGCGCGTCGCGCGCGGCGAGCTGTGCGGCCTTCGCCGCCTTCGCCGCCTCCTCCGCCCGGCGGATCGCGGCGAACGGGAGGGGCTTTGGCACCAGATGCTCGACGGTGCCGTTGACCCGGGCGATCACCGTCGTCGCCGCGTGCATCGGCACCCGCTCGTCCTTGCTCGCCCCCGCGTCCTCGAGGTCCTCGCGCCGTTGCAGCAGCTGCACGACGGCCACCGGCCGTGACTGCCCGTCGGCGGCATTCAGGTACGCGACGTGGAATCCCCTGACCTGGATGGCGTCGTCGGGGTCGAGCCCCAGCGTCGCCGCGTTCGCGGTCGCCCAGCCGTGCAGATCCGAGGCGATCCGGCGTCCGCGCACCGCGGGGTCGTCATCGCCGGCACCGGCCTGCTCGTCGTGCGAGCCGCGGTCGCTCACATCGAGCCGGCGCGTGGCGTCGATGATGAGCATGCTGAGATCGGCGCCGCCGGGCCCGGTCGAGAGATTCAGCGGGTGCGCCGGCTTGTCCCACGCCAGCGCCTCGTCCGCGAGCGACGTCACGCCGGTGGGACGGATGCCGCGGCGGCGCAGCGCCTCGACGAGGGTGGACCGCAGGCGGTTGTCGTCGTCGGGGAAGAGAGCGCGGTCGGCGGTGACGATCGCCTTCACGACGTCGCCGAGGGTGACGTCGACGACGGGCAGGAACTCGAAGGCGCGCACGACCATGCCCAGGAACCGGTCCGCCAGGCGCACGGCCTGCTTCGAGGCGAGGTCGACGAGGTCGGGCGGCAGCGCACCCGGGGGCAGCACGCCGCTGCCTCCGGTGGCCAGGCGCCGCAGGCCGGCGATGGCCTCCTTGTAGGTGTCGACGTACGCGTCGAACACCGCCGCGACGAAGCACGCGCCGCGCGCGTGCGGCTCGGTCGCCTGCAGGAAGGCGTCGGGCGTGCGATCGCCCCGGATGGCGTTGCGCAGCGCCTCACCGCGACCGGTGGACTCGCCGAACTCCTTCGCGAGATCGAGCAGCGCGTCCGCCTGGCTGAGTTCGGCGCGCGAGGTCGCGATCGCGTCGGTGACGACCTCGGGGAACAGGAAGTGATGGAACAGCGCCACGAGGTCGGCGAAGGCCTCGTGCCACGCGTACACGTCGGGGTTCGTCGCGTACTGGTACAGCGGGCGCTGACGGTTCACGATCGCGTGGGTCACCTCATGCGCGATGATGTCGACGGACAGGCACGTGAACATGAGCTGACCCGGCAGGTTCGCGCCCGGGTCGCTGGCCGAGGCCCGGTAGTAGCCGAACAGCACGGCGTTGCGGGACGGATCGAAGTAGGCGTTGCGGCCCTCGAAGGCGTGGGGCACGAGCTTGAGACGCTCGTCGCCCACCCAGCGGAAGCGCCGGCCGCCGAACCGCTCGAACCGCTCGATGACGCTCATCGCGACGGCGTACACGATCTGCTGATGCGTCCGCGGGTCGCTCTCCGACGGGCGCATCCCCTGCTGGGCCAGGATGAACGGGTCGTTGAGGTCGACGGGGCGGTACCACACACGCCGGGACGGGTCGTAGTCGACGACCTCGAGCAGGCCGCCCGCGGGCCCGGGCTGCAGGTCGGTCTCGAACGGCACGTCGACGCGCAGGTACCGGCTGGTCAGCCGCGTCGACATCGGATCGAACGCGAACGCGCGCAGCACGCGGCGGCTGGGCGTGGGGACGGCGGGCGCGACCGGCGGCGCGTCGCCTGCGTCGGTGACCATCGTGACCTCCTCTTCGAGTACACGAGCGGACGGGGCCGCACCGTGATACCAGAGGTACCAGAGATGGCGCTACAGATCGCCCCAGTCGCTCGCGGGGCTGATCATCCGAACGACGGCGTCGCCTTCGAGGATCACGAGGATGAAGTCCACACCCGTCTCCCCGGGGTTCTCCAACGACTCGGTGCCCGGCGCCTCGCGCACCTGCAGGCGCAGCAGATCGGGAAGCCCGTCGCCGGTCTCGTCGCGATCCGGCACAGCTCCGAGCGCGATCGCCTCCTCGCGCGTCATCCCCACCGTCACACCCTCGGTCGTGCGCAGCTCGAGCCCGCCTGTCGCGGCCGCGGCGATCCACACGGTCGCAGGGCCGTCGTCGATCACCGAGACCGACATGTCGCCCCAGTCGTAGAACGTGATCGGGTAGCCCTGGGCGTTCGGGGTGCCCTCGGGGGTGGTGCCGAGCGCGTCTCCCAGGAACGACAGGACCCCCGCGCCGTCGTCGAAGGAGGCCCGCGCGGTGACGTCTTCCGCGCTGTCGACGAGGTCGATCCCGTCGAGCGAGACCTCGAGTGCGGCGGGTTCGGGGTCGGGCTCGGGAGTGGGCGTCGGCGTCGCCGATTCGCTGCTCGACGGCGAAGCGGACGGCTCCGGCGCCGGCTGCACGCACCCGGGGAGCATCGTGGCGGCGATCAGCAGGGCCAGGGCGGTCGCGGCGGTGCGCGTCGTTCGTGGGATCGTCACAGAGTCAGCCTCTCGCGTCGGGGTGTGCGGCCATCCGTGGAAGCATCCTCGCGCGCGCGACGAACCGAGCCGAGCGTGCCATCGTGCGCCCCTCACGTGACCCATCGGTTCTCGCCGCGGCCCCAGTTCCATCCGCGGCGACCCGTGGGATTGGGGCGATTATGCCGTGCGCGAAGTCGGGCCGTCAACGTCCTCGGTGAGCAGCGCGGAGCCGTCGGCGAGGGGCCGTCCGCCGCCGCGCCTCGGCGCGTGGCGGTCCATGGGAGGATGGACCACATGCGTCCGACCCGAGCCCTCCGCGTCCTGCGGGGCTCGGTCGCGGCTTCGGTCGCCACGTTCATCGCGCTGATGTCGCACGTGGCCGGCGGCGGGGGCGTCCCCGGCTGGCTCGGGGTGGCCGTGCCGTGGGTGCTGTCGGTGGCGATCTGCACGATGCTCGCGGGGCGGGCTCTGTCGCTCGCGCGGCTTTCGGCCGGTGTGATCCTCAGCCAGCTGCTCTTCCACGGGCTCTTCGTCCTCGGGGCCGTCGACCCCGCCGCCGCATCGACCCCGGGTCACCATCACGGTGAGGCCCTCGCGCTGTCGGCCGAGTCACTCGGGGTCCCGCTCGCCGCGGATCCCCTCATGTGGATCGCCCACGGCATCGCCGCGGTCATCACGATCGCGATGCTCCACCGCGGCGAGCGCGCCCTCGTCGCCCTGCTGAACCTCGCGGCGAGACTCGGCTCGTGGGTTCGCCGCGCCGTCACGCGCGCGCTCACGCCCCTGGCACCCGTCGGCACCGGGCCGCGGGTCGCCATCGCCACCGTCGACGCGCCGACGCCGCTCGGGCTGCGCGTCGGCGCCGTCCGGCGCCGCGGACCCCCGCTCCTCCCTGTGATCTGAGTCCTGTCGCACCGACCCCTCCGGGGTCGGATCGTCGCGCCGCCCCCGGGCGGCCGATCCGCCTGCTCACGCACGGGGAAGGTCCCTTCATGTCCGCTGTCCGCTCCCTTTCGCGCTTCGGCGTCGCCGTCGCGCTGGCCGCCGCGGCCGCGCTGTCGGCCGCCGTCCCGGCATCCGCCCACGACGACCTCGTCCGCAGCGACCCCGCCGAGGACGCCGCGCTCGCCGCGGCCCCCGCCCAGGTCACGCTGGAGTTCACGGACGAGGTGCTCACGGTCGGAGCCGTGATCGTGGTCGTCGACGCATCGGGCGCCGACTGGGTCGACGGCGACCTCGAGATCCGCGAGGGCACCGTCGTCGCGCCCCTCGAGAAGGGCATGCCCGACGCCGGCTACGAGGTGCGCTGGCGCGTCGTGTCGGCCGACGGCCACCCGATCAGCGGGCTCATCCCCTTCACCGTCGGGGATGCCGAGCCGCTCGCGCGCGAGAGCGCCGCGGGCGCGTCGGGGGACTCCGAGGCGGAGGCGTCGGGCGACACCGGAACTCAGATCACACAGGAGGGCGGCATTCCACGTGTCGTCCTGATCGGCGGGATCGGGGCGGCCGTGGCCGCGGCCGGATTCGCCGCCGTCACCCTCATCCGCCGCCGCGCGAGCGTCGCCGGCGGCACCGGCACCGGCACGAATTCCGCCGGGTCGGAAGACCGAAAGGAATCCCTGTGATCGCACGCACCACCCGCCTCGGCGTCCTCGCCGCCGTCGCCGCCCTCGCCCTGACCGGCTGCGCGACCGGCACGTCGGCCTCGAGCGATGAGGCCGTCTCCGCCGCCGCCGACGTCGTCACCGTCTCGGACGCCTGGGTCAAGGCCGCCGATGAGGGCATGACCGGAGCCTTCGCCGAGCTGGAGAACGACGGCAGCGCCGACGTCACCGTCGTGGCCGCCTCGACGGACGCCGCCGCCATGGTCGAGCTGCATGAGACCGCGATGGGCGACGACGGCGAGATGGCGATGAGCGAGGTCGACGGCGGCTTCGTCGTCACCGCCGGCGGCACCCACGTGCTCGAGCCGGGCGCCGACCACATCATGCTCATGAGCCTGACCGGCCCCCTCGCCGCCGGCGACGAGGTCACCATCACGCTCACCTTCTCCGACGAGTCGACCCTCGAGTTCACCGCGCCCGTCAAGGACTTCAGCGGCGCGAACGAGAACTACGACGAGGGCGAGGACGACATGGAGATGGACGAGTGACCCCCTCCGACCGGGAGCCGCGCCCCGGTCGGGCGGCCTCGACCCGGCGGCAGTTCCTCCTCGGAGGGGCCGTCGTCGGGGCCGGGGCGGCGGCCGCCATCGGCATCGACTACGCGCTGAACGGCGGACGCGAGGACGCCGCGGCGACCGCGTCCGCGCAGGCGCCGCTCAACGGCACCGTCACGGTTCCCTTCCACGGCGTCCACCAGGCGGGGATCGACACGGATGCCCAGGCTCACGGCCTGTTCGTCGCCCTCGATCTGCACGACGACGTCGACCGCGACGGGCTTCGCCGCATGATGAGCATCCTCACCGACGACGCGCGCCGCCTCACGCAGGGCGAAGCGGCACTGGCGGACTCCGAGCCCGAGCTCGCCGTCGCGCCCGCGCGGCTCACGGTGACCTTCGGGTTCGGCCCCGGCTTCGTCGAGCGGGCGGGCGGCGCCAGGCCCGCGTGGCTGCAGCCGCTGCCGGCGTTCTCGATCGACCGGCTCGCGGGCACCCACGACGGCGGCGACCTGCTGCTGCAGATCGCCGCCGACGACGCGCTCACGGTCTCGCACGCCGCGCGCATGCTGCTGAAGGACGCGCGCGGCTTCGCGTCGGTGCGCTGGACGCAGAGCGGCTTCCGCCGCGCCCACGGGTCGGTGGCGCCCGGCACGACGATGCGCAACCTGTTCGGACAGGTGGACGGCACCGCCAATGCGACGCCGGGCACCGCGGAGTTCGACCGCGTCGTGTGGAGCTCGGACGGCTGGCTCGCGGGCGGCACGAGCATGGTCGTGCGCCGCATCGCCATGGACCTCGAGGGCTGGGACAAGCTCGACCGCTCGGGCCGCGAGCAGTCGGTCGGACGGACCCTCGCCAACGGCGCGCCGCTCACGGGCGCCGACGAGCACGACGAGCCCGACTTCGAGGCGACCACGCCCATCGGGTTCCCGGTGATCCCCGAGTTCTCGCACATGCGCCGATCGCGCAGCGACGACGAGGGCGAGCGCATCTTCCGCCGCTCGTTCAACTACGACGAGTCGCCCGCAGCCGGCGAGATCTCCGATTCCGGGCTCGTGTTCGTCTCGTTCCAGGCGGACGTCGACCGTCAGTTCGTGCCGATCCAGCGCCGCCTGGACGAACTCGACCTGCTGAACCAGTGGACGACGCCGATCGGCTCCGCCGTGTTCGCGATACCGCCCGGCTGCGCCGAAGGCGGCTACATCGGCGAGACGCTGCTGGCCTGAACCGGCGGGTGCGGCAGCGCGGGCCCGGTGGCACCATGGGCTCATGCCGGAGTCGCCCGAGGTCGACGCGCTCGTCGGGTTCCTCGACGACTCGCTGCGCGGACGCCGCATCACCGGCATCGAGGTCGTCGAGTTCCGCGCGTGGAAGAGCAGGGACCGCCCGCCCGAGTCGTTCATCGGCGCCCCGGTGACCGGCGTGCGGCGATTCGGCAAGCATGTCGCGCTGCTGACCGACCGCGACGATCTCGTGATCGGTCTCGGCCGCGCCGGGTGGATCCGCATCCGGGCGACCGGCGACGCCGCCGCGGCCGAGGACGAGCCGCCGGCGATCGTGGGCTTCGCCTTCGACGACGGGACGACGCTCGAGGTCACGGATGCGGGGGAGTGGCTCTCGATCGCGGTCACCGCCGCGGAGGACCCCGTGCTCGCGGGCTCCGTCGCACGGCTCGGGCCCGATCCCCTCGGGCAGACGTACACGCGGGCGGACTTCGACCGGGCGCTCGGCACCCGCCGCAAGCAGCTGAAGGCGCTGCTCCAGGAGCAGCAGAGCATGGCCGGCATCGGCAACGCCTACTCGGACGAGATCCTGCACGCGGCCGGCCTGTCGCCGGTCGTGCGCGCATCCGACCTCGACGACGCCGAGCGCGACCGGCTCTACGCGGCCGTGCGCACCGTGCTGTCCGACGCCGCGCGCGATCGCCGCGGCATCCCGATCTCCGATCAGAAGGCGGCCAAGGTCGCCGCGATGCGCGTGCACGGCCGCACCGGCGAGCCGTGTCCCGTGTGCGGCGTCGCGATAGAGGATCTCCCCGGCTCGAAGGGCGGAGCCCAGTACTGCCCGGGGTGTCAGACGGGAGGGGTGCCGCTCGGCGGCTGACCGGCGCGCGTGCGCGTGGCGGATCGCCGCGCGCAGCCGATCAGTGGAAGCCGGCCGGCAGGTCCGCGCCCGACTCGTCGGGCTTGCGGATCAGCACGGCGCTGATCAGCAGCGGCACCGAGACGATCGCCGCGAGCAGGAACGCCGCGCGGGTGCCGCTCACGCCCGCGGCGGTCTCGGCGGCGCCGGCGGCGACCTCGGACGCGGAGACGCCCGAGAAGATCGTCACCAGCAGCGCGATGCCGGCGGCGCCGCCGACCTGCTGGGTGGTGGCGAGCACGGCGGAGCCGTACGAGTAGAAGGGCCGGTCCAGCGAGGCGAGGGAGGCCGTGAACAGCGGCGTGAACGACATCGCGAGGCCGAGCGAGAGCACCGTCTGGGCGATCGCGATCGTGAGGATCGTGGTCGACTCGTCGTAGGTCGTGTAGAACCACAGCATGGCGCTGGTCAGCGCGGTCCCCGGGATCAGCAGGACCCGCGTGCCCCAGCGGTCGTAGATGCGACCGATGACGGGCCCGGCCAGGCCCATCACGAGCGCTCCCGGCAGCACGACCAGCCCGGTCTCGAGCGCCGAGACGCCCAGCACGCTCTGCATGAACAGCGGCAGCAGCGTGATCGTGCCGAAGAACGCCGTCGACATCACGAGCATGTGGACGATCGACAGCGTGAAGTTGCCCGAGCGGAACACGCGCAGATCCAGCAGCGCGTCGTCGATGCGCTGCAGGACCAGCTGGCGCCACACGAACAGGCCGAGCGCGACGACCGCGACCGACAGCGACACCCACAGCGACACCGTGGACACGGTGCCGGCGGCGGCTTCGGCCGCCGTGGCCGCCTCGCCGCCGTGGGCCGCGGCGCCCCCGATCTGGCTGAGGCCGAACACGAGTCCGCCGAAGCCGAGGGCCGACAGGACGACGGAGAGGGCGTCGATCGGGGCGTGCGTCGGCTCGCCGAGGTTGACCATCCACCGTGCACCGGCGGCGAGGGCGAGCACGGCGATCGGGAGCACGAAGCCGAAGATCGAGCGCCACCCGACCGCGTCCAGGAGGAAGCCCGACAGCGTCGGGCCGATCGCGGGCGCGAGCGAGATGACGACGCTGACGCGGCCCATCATGCGGCCGCGCGACGCGGGCGGCACGAGCTCCATGAGCGTCGTCATCAGCAGCGGCATCATGATGGCCGTGCCGGAGGCCTGGACGACGCGGGCCGCCAGCAGCACTTCGAATCCGGGCGCGAGCAGGGCGATCAGCGTGCCGAGCGAGAACAGCGACATCGCCGCGATGAACATCGCGCGGGTCGTGAAGCGGCGGAGCAGGAAGCCCGTGATGGGGATGACGACGGCCATCGTCAGCATGAACGCCGTGGTGAGCCACTGCGCGGCGAGGGCCGTGATGCCGAGGTCGTCGATCAGGTGGGGGATCGCCACCCCCATCGTCGTCTCGTTGAGGATGGCGACGAAGGCGGCGGCCAGCAGCAGCCAGATGACCCGGTTCTCCTCGGGGCGCAGCGCGTCTCCCGCACCCCGGGGCACGGGAATGCTCCCCGTGCGGCTCATCCCGGCGGCTGTCATGCCCACCTCTTTCGGCTCGTCGGATTCGGCGAAGCCACCCGAGGATGGCAAGCCTCCAGGATAACCGCGCGCGTGCGCACGGCATTCCCGATGTCCGCCGGGCGGGACATCGATTCCGGACGTGCCGGGCTCGGGTCAGTCGTCCCCGGGCGGGGTCCACTCCTCCGAGCCGATGGCATCGGTGGGGGCCGGAGTCGGCTCCTCCCTCGCCAGGTCCGCGGGGAGCGGGCTGATCAGCTCCTCCTCGGGGATCTTCTTCAGCTCGTCGATCTCGTCACGGAGGGCTTCGAGGTCCTCGCCGTCGGGGATGTCGCCGGTGCCGCTCATACGGCCGAGCCTAGTGTCTTCGGGCGCGGATAGGCTGGGCCCTCATGAGCATGGGCATGCGGGGCGGCGGGGGCGGCCACGGGGGCGGTCCGCCGGCGTTCCGCGGCGTCGACATCGAGGCGCAGAAGCGGCTGAACGCGCAGGCGCCGAAGATCCCGCACCTGGGCGCACGCGTCGTCGCGCTGTTCCGCCCGTACACCGGCCGCATCGCCGTCACCGCGCTCCTGGTCGTCGCCGGCGCCGCGATCGCGGTGATCCCTGCGCTGCTGGTGCAGCGCGTGTTCGACGAAGCGCTGTTCCCCCTCTCGGGCGGCGGTCCCGATCTGCCGCTGCTGTGGGAGCTCGTCGGGGCCATGATCGGGCTGTTCCTGCTGTCGGCCGCCCTCGGGGTCGTGCAGACGTGGCTGACCTCGACGGTCGGCAACCGCGTGACCGGCGACCTGCGCGTGCGCCTGTTCGACCACCTCCAGGCGATGGAGCTCGGATTCTTCACGCGCACCAAGACGGGGGTCATCCAATCCCGTCTGCAGAACGACGTCGGCGGTGTGTCGGGGGTCCTGACCAACACCGTCACGAGCATCCTGGGCAACGCCGTGACCGTCATCGCCTCGCTCGTGGCGATGGTGATCATCGATTGGCGCCTCACGCTCATCGCGGTCGTGATGATGCCGTTCCTCGTGATCGTGCAGCGGCGCGTGGGGCAGGTGCGCGCGCGCATCGCGGGCGAGACGCAGGAGTCGCTGTCGGAGCTGACCGCCATCACGCAGGAGACCCTGAGCGTGTCGGGCATCCTGCTGTCGAAGTCGTTCAACCGTCAGCGCACCGAGTCGGCCCGCTACGGCGACGAGAACGTCAACCAGGTGCGGCTCCAGGTGCGACGCGCGATGAGCGGCCAGGGGTTCTTCGCGGTCGTGCAGGTGATGATGGCGAGCGTCCCGGCCGTCATCTACCTCGTGTCCGGGTACTTCGTCGCCGGCGGCGCCGACACCATCACGGCGGGCACCATCGTGGCGTTCACGACGGTGCAGGCCCGGCTGCTGATGCCGCTCATGGGCCTCATGCGCGTGGCGCTGGACGTGCAGACCTCGGCGGCGCTGTTCGCCCGCATCTTCGAGTACCTCGACCTCGTGCCCGCGATCACCGACGCCCCCGATGCGATCGGCGTCGAGGACGCGCCGGGCCCGGTCGGGCGGATCGAGTTCCGCGACGTCGTGTTCCGGTACCCGGATGCCGGCCCCGACGCGCGCGCGACGCTCGACGGCGTCAGCTTCGTCGCCGAGCCGGGTCGCCACGTGGCGTTCGTCGGGCCTTCGGGTGCGGGCAAGACCACGATCCTGTACCTCACGCCGCGCCTGTACGAGGCCTCGGGCGGCAGCGTGCTGTTCGCCGGCGCCGACGTGCGGGGGCTGCGCCAGGAGTCGATCGTCGACCACGTCGGGATCGTGTCGCAGGAGACGTACCTGTTCCACGCGAGCATCCGCGAGAACCTGCGCTACGCCAAGCCCGAGGCGACGGATGCCGAGATCGAGGGCGCCTGCCGCGCCGCGAACATCCACCACGTGATCGCCGGATTCGAGCGGGGCTACGACACCGTCGTGGGAGAGCGCGGCTACCGGCTGTCGGGCGGCGAGAAGCAGCGCATCGCGATCGCGCGCGTGCTGCTGAAGGACCCGCCGGTGCTGCTGCTGGACGAGGCCACCTCGGCGCTGGACACCGTGTCGGAGCGCGTCGTGCAGGACGCCATCGACGCCGCCGCACGCGGGCGCACGACCCTCACGATCGCCCACCGGCTGTCGACGGTCGTCGGCGCCGACCGCATCCACGTCGTCGAGGCGGGGCGCATCGTCGAGACCGGCACGCACGCGGAGCTGCTCGCTGCCGGCGGGCTCTACGCCGATCTCGCCGCCGAGCAGCTCGCGGCATCCCGCATCATCGACGCCGAGGAGGCCGCCGAGTCCGGCCGATCCGCGTGAGCGGGGCGTCTGCCGGCCGGAGCGTCGGGCGCGGTCAGGCGCCGGTGCGGACGGCCTCGACGGAGGCGCGCAGCGCGTCGGCCACCGGCTCCAGCGACCCCGCGAGCGATCGCGGGAAGGTGAACCGGACCGACGTGCGGGCAACGTCCGGATCGATCCCCAGCGCGACGAGCACGTGCGAGGGCTCGTCGCTGCCGGCGGCGCACGCCGAGCCGCTCGAGGACACGACCCCGCGGCGCTCCAGCTCGAGCAGCACCGCCTCGCCGCTGGTGCCCTCGAACGTGAAGCTCGCGGTGCCGGGGAGCCGGTTCACGGGGTCACCCGTGAGCCGGGCCGCAGGGATGTCGGCGAGCACGTGCGCGATGAAGGCGTCGCGGATCGGCGTCACGCGCTGCGAGGCCTCGGCGCGCTCGGCCTCGGCCAGCTCGAGCGCCACCGCGAACCCGACGGCGCCGGCGACGTCCTCGGTGCCGCTGCGCCGCTCGCGCTGCTGACCGCCGCCGTGGATCAGGGGCTCCAGCGGCACGCGGCCGCGCACCGCGAGCACGCCGGTGCCCTTGGGGGCGCCGATCTTGTGCCCGGCGATCGAGATCGCGTCGTAGGCGAGGTCGGCGGCCGACAGCGTCAGCCACCCGGCGGCCTGCACGGCGTCGACGTGCAGCGGCACGACGTGCGCGCGGCACACGTCGGCGATCGCCGGCACGTCCTGCACGGTGCCGATCTCGTTGTTGGCGTACCCGAGGCTCACGAGCGCCGTGTCCTCGCGCAGTGCGCCGGCGACGGCATCGGGATCCACGCGGCCGAGCCCGTCGACCGGCACGTGCGTGATCTCGAACCCGTGGAGCCGGTGGAGGTACTCCGCCGACGCGAGCACCGATTCGTGCTCGATCGGCGAGGTCACGACGTGCCGGCTGCCGCGGTGGGCCATGGCAGCCAGCGCGATGCCCTTCACCGCGAGATTGTTGGCCTCGGTGCCGCCCGACGTGAACACGACGGCCCCCGCGCGCATCCCGAGGACGCGCGCGACGCGTCGGCGCGCGTCGTCGAGGGCAGCGGCGGCCCGCTCGCCGACGGTGTGATGGCTCGAGGGGTTGCCGTACACCTGCGTGAGGTACGGCGTCATCGCCTCGAGCACCTCGCGTCGGATGGGTGTGGTCGCGGCGTTGTCGAGGTAGAGCATGATGCGTCAGGACGCGGAGACCCGCACGTCCAATCCGAGGTCGAGCGCGCGCGCCGAGTGCGTGAGTGCACCGACCGAGATGACGTCGACGCCCGTCTCGGCGATGTCGCGCACCGTGTCGAGGGACACGCCCCCCGACGCCTCGACCGTCGCGCGGCCCGCGATCTGCGCGACGCCGGCGCGAAGGTCGGCGAGCGAGAAGTTGTCGAGCATGATCGTGCCGACGCCGGCGGCGAGCACCGCGTCGATCTGGTCGAGCCGGTCGACCTCGACCTCGACGTGCATCGTGTGCGGCAGGCGCGCGATCGCGCCCTGGAGCGCGGCGGTCACCGACACTCCTCTCTGCGCGAGCACGGCCAGGTGGTTGTCCTTGGCCATCACCGCGTCGGACAGCGAGTGGCGGTGATTGTGGCCGCCGCCGCTGACGACGGCATGCCGCTCGAACGCGCGCAGGCCCGGCGTGGTCTTGCGCGTGTCGGCGATGCGGGCGCCGGTGTGGGCGACCTCGGAGACGTAGCGGGCGGTGAGCGTCGCGATGCCGGCCATGCGCTGGACGAAGTTCAGGCCCACGCGCTCGGCCGTCAGCACGGCGCGCGCCGGGCCGGTCACGGTCGCGAGCACGGCTCCGGGTCCGAAGCTCTCGCCGTCGCGCACGAGCAGCCGGACGTCGATCGACGGATCGGTCAGGGCGAACGCCGCGGCGAACACATCGCCGCCGCTGAACACACCCGCCTCGCGCGCGATCAGGTCGGCGTGCGCGTGCGCGGTCTCGGGGATGAGGGCCTCGCACGTGACGTCACCCCACGGTGCGTCCTCGTCGAGCGCGGCGGCCACGGTGTGGTCGATCACGGTGCGGGTCAGCATGCGATGCCTCCGAGACGCTGGGGCTCGTGTGCGGACGCCCACGGACTCCCGTGCGCGTGGTCGCCGGCCCCGGCGGAGACCGCGTCTGCGGCCGGGATCCGCTGAGCGAGGTCCGCGGCGTCGGAGCGGAAGTGCGCTCCGGCCGACTGCCGGCGCGCACGGGCCGCGGCCACGAGCCGCTCCGCGACCAGCAGCAGGTTCTCGTCCTCGTACATGCGCTCGCTGCGCGGCGCGCGGCTCTCCGCGCGCCATCGGGCGATCACGTCGGCCGCGTGGGCCAGCCCGGCCTCGTCGCGGACGAGGCCGGCGTCCTCCCACAGCAGCTCCTGCAGGGCGCGTCGCGAGAACGGCTGCGCACCGTCTCGACCGGCGGGCTCGCCCGCCGCCGGAGCCGGTGCGGGGGAGACGAAGTGCGACACAGCCGGCCATGCGCCCGAGGCGATGTCGGCGGCGATCGCGTCGCCGGCGCGCGCGCCGAACACGGCCCCCTCGAGGAGCGAGTTCGAGGCGAGACGGTTGGCGCCGTGCACGCCGGTGCGCGCGACCTCGCCCACCGCGTAGAGCCCCGGGACCGATGTGCGGCCGTCGAGGTCCGTGACGACGCCGCCCATCAGATAGTGCGCCGCGGGCGTCACGGGGATCGGCTCGCGGGCCCAGTCCAGACCGCGCTCGCGGACGGCCCGGTCGATCGTGGGGAACCGCCGCGCGAGGAACGCCGCGCGCTCGTCGGCGTCGTCGGAGTGCAGCCCGGTGGCGTCGAGCACCACGGGGCGTCCGCCCTGGCGGTCCATCGCGGTCGCGATCGCGCGCGCGACGACGTCGCGAGGCGCCAGTTCGCCGTCCGGGTGCGCATCAAGGGCGAAGCGATGGCCGCTGTCGTCGCGCAGCACCGCGCCCTCCCCGCGCACGGCCTCCGACACCAGGAACGCCTCGCCGACCGCCAGGATCGTCGGGTGGAACTGGAAGAACTCCAGGTCCGCGACGGCCGCGCCCGCGCGCAGCGCCGCAGCGATGCCGTCGCCGGTCGCGACGGCGGGGTTGGTCGAGTGCGCGTAGAGCTCGCCGGCTCCGCCGGTCGCGAGCACGACCGCATCCGCCTCGATCCGGCGGCGGTGGCCGGTGACCGCGGGTGCGGCATCCGTCTCGTCGCGCTCGCCGACGAGCAGGTCGACGCCCCGGACGCGTCCGTCGTCCCGCACGAGGTCGATCAGGAACGCGTGCTCGATCACCTCGACGCGGCTCGCGCGCAGTCGCGCGACCAGCGCCTTCTCGATGACCGTGCCGGTGGCATCCCCGCCGGCGTGGAGGATCCGCGGATACGAGTGCGCGGCTTCGAGACCCTTCACGAACGCGCCGTCGTCGCCGCGGTCGAACGCGACGCCGAGGGCGACGAGCTCGCGGATGCGGTCGGGGCCCTCCTCGACGAGCACGCGCACGGCGTCGGGGTCGTTGAGGCCCACCCCGGCGGTCATCGTGTCGCGGACGTGGTCCTCGGCCCGGTCGTCGTCGAACATGACGCCGGCGATGCCGCCCTGCGCGTAGCGGGTGTTGGCGTGCTCGAGCACGTCCTTGGTCACCAGCGTCGCCGTGCACCCGTGCTCGACGGCGTGCAGGGCGACGGTCAGCCCGGCGATGCCCGAGCCGACGACGACGACATGAGGCGTCGTCACGCGGGGACCCCGGACTTCTCGACGCGGCCTGCCGGGGGCTTGGCGGCCAGCATCCGCTGGAGGGCCACACGGGCCGGCTCGGCGACGTCGGCGGCCACCTCGATGCGGTTGACGACCTCGCCCGCGACGAGCCGCTCGAGCACCCAGGCGAGATAGCCGGGGTGGATGCGGTACATCGTCGAGCACGGGCACACCACGGGGTCGAGGCAGAAGATCTCGTGCTGCGGGTTCTGGGCGGCCAGGCGCTGCACGAGGTTGACCTCGGTGCCGATCGCGAAGGTGGTCGGCTCGGCGGCGTCCTCGATCGCGCGGCGGATGTAGTCGGTGGAGCCTGCCTCGTCGGCGGCGTCCACGACCTCCATCGGGCACTCCGGGTGCACGATGACGCGCACGCCCGGGTGCTCGGCGCGGGCCTGGGAGATCTGGTCGACGCTGAACCGGCGGTGCACCGAGCAGAAGCCGTGCCACAGGATCACGCGGGCGTCTGCCAGCGCCTCTTCGCTCGAGCCGCCCAGGGGCTGACGCGGGTTCCACATCGGCATCCGCTCGAGCGGCACGCCCATCGCCTTCGCGGTGTTGCGTCCCAGGTGCTGGTCGGGGAAGAACAGCACGCGGCGGCCCCGCTCGAACGCCCACTCCAGCACCGTGCGCGCGTTCGAGGACGTGCAGACGATGCCGCCGTGGCGGCCGACGAAGCCCTTGATGGCCGCGGACGAGTTCATGTAGGTGACGGGGATGACCGGCACGAGCCCGTCGGCATCCTGCGCGTCCATGTCGCCGTAGACCTCTTCGAGCTGCTCCCAGCACTCCTCGACCTGGTCGATGTCGGCCATGTCGGCCATCGAGCAGCCGGCGGCGAGGTTCGGCAGGATCACGGACTGCTCCGGCCCCGAGAGCATGTCGGCGGTCTCGGCCATGAAGTGCACGCCGCAGAAGACGATCGCCTCGGCATCCGGGTGCTCGAGCGCCGCGTTCGCGAGCTGGAACGAGTCGCCCACGTAGTCGGCGTGACGGACGACCTCTTCGCGCTGGTAGAAGTGGCCGAGCACGACGAGGCGGTCGCCGAGGGTCTCCTTCGCGGCGCGGATGCGTGCGTCGAGCTCCTCTTCGGAGGCCTCGCGGTACTCCAGCGGCAGCTCGCCCTGGCGGGGCGCGCCCGTGGGGATCACGTCGCCCATCGACGAGCCGGGACCGTAGCCGGGGCGCTCATCGAAGTTCCAGGGGCCGGCGGCGAGATCGGTGTTGCAGGTCTCGCCCACGAGGGCGCCCGAGACGATGGCCTGGATCTCGTGGTCGACCGAGGGATCGATCTCGGGACGGGGCAGCAGGTTCAGGTTCACAGCGGGCATGGCACTACTCGATTCAGTGACGGGTGGACAGCGGCCCGCGCTCGGCGAGCTCGACGTCCTGGTCGTACCGGTACAGGCGCGCGGGGCGATGCGCTCCCGTGCGGAACCGGTCGGTGGGGATGAGGGTTCCGGAGTTCTCGGCCTGGCGGCGGAAGTTCGCGGGGTCCAGGCGCCGGCCGAGGATCGACTCGTACACCTCGCGCAGCTCGGCGAGGGTGAACTCGTCGGCCAGCAGGCCGTGCGCGATGCGGCTGTAGCCGACCTTGTTGCGCAGGCGCCACAGGGCGTATCCGACGATCTCGTTGTGGTCGAAGGCGAGACGGGGGAGGGATGCCGCGTCGAACCACGCGGTGTTCTCGATGCCGGCATCCGGGATCTCGTCGGCGCGGATGAGCGCCCAGTAGACGATCGACACCACGCGCGCGGGAGAGCGGTCGACGGCGCCGAACGCGTACAGCTGCTCGAGGTAGCTCGGCTCGAGCCCCGTCGTCTCGGCGAGCGTGCGGGATGCCGCTGCCTCGAGACTCTCGGCGACGTCGAGCCAGCCGCCCGGGAGCGCCCACAGTCCTTCGTGAGGATCCCGCGTGCGACGCACGAGGGGCAGCGCCAGCTCCATGCGGTCGGTCCGCGGATCGCGCCGGATCGTGAAGATCACGGTGGACACGGCGACGCGCGTCGCGTCCGGCGGTGCGGAGGCGAGCGGCGTGGCGGTGGCTGCGGTTGTTTGTGTCATGGTGACTCTAACTTCGCACCCGATCTTAGTGTCATGGTGACCAGAAGTGCAAAATCGCGGGGAATCACCGCCGTTCTCCCAGCCTCGGGCCGTAGTGTGACCAGTCCCGGAAGGAGACGGCGTGCAGGTGATCGACATCATCCTGATCGGGGTGCTCGTCATCGCGCTCGCCGTCGGCCTGCAGCGCGGGCTCCTGGCGAGCCTGGGCTCGCTGATCGGGCTGGTCGCCGGCGCCTTCGGTGCGCTGTGGGTCATCCCACTGGTCAACGACGCGCTGCCGAGCCAGGCCTGGCGCGGCGTCGTGGTGATCGGCGGGACCATCTTCCTGCTCGTCGTCGGGGCCGCGATCGGCGGGGCGGTGGGCGAGGCTCTGCGCAGCGGCGTGGACCGCACTCCGCTGCGCGGCTTCGAGCGCTTCCTCGGCGGCGTCGCCGGCGTCATCGTCGCCGCCCTGGCGGCATCCTTCGTCGGGCAGGGACTGGCCGCGACAGGCATGCCCGTCGTCGCGCAGGCCCTGGGCTCCTCGGTCGTGCTGCGCACCATCGACGATCTGACCCCGGCGCCGGTGCAGACGACGCTCGCCCAGCTGCGCTCGGCGGTGCTCGACGAGGGCATCCCGCGCCTGGGCATCCTCCTCGTGCCCGACGCCGTCGATGAGCCCCTTCCCGCCATCGCGCTGGACTCCCCGGACCTCGAGTCGGCCGCGGCGTCGGTCGCCCGCATCTCGGGCGTCGCGTACGCGTGCGGCACCAGCTCGACCGGCAGCGGCTTCGTCGCGGCGACCGACCTCGTCGTCACCAACGCCCACGTCGTCGCCGGCGTCGAGACGCCCGTCGTCGAGCTGCCCGGACGCGCCGCCCGCGAGGGGCGCGTCGTCTACTTCGACGCCGTCGACGACATCGCCGTGATCGAGGTCGACGATCTGGAGGCGACGTCGCTGACGGTCACGGCTCCGCTCGGGACGGGTGCCGCCGCCGTCGTGCAGGGCTATCCGTACGGCGGCCCGTTCGAGATGGGATCGGCGCGGGTGCTGTCGGTCGCCACCACGCCCGTGCCCGACATCTACCAGGGATCGAGCGCGCCGCGCGACATCTACGCGCTGCAGGCGACGATCGTCCCCGGCAACTCCGGCGGTCCGCTGCTGAGCACGACCGGGCAGGTCGTCGGCGTCGTGTTCGCCCGCGCGGACGACGGCCGCGACATCGGCTACGCCATGACGACGACCGAGCTGCTGCCCGTGCTGGCGCAGGCCGATGCGCTGGAGCAGCCCGTATCGACCGGCGCCTGCACGACCTGACGCCGGCCGCGCGCGGTCGGAGCCGAGACGTACCGCTAGAATCGACGTACAACTTCACGACCGATCACCCGCCACGGGAGAACGCCGCTTCGCGGCTGCCGTAGGAGCAACCCCTCCCGGAATCTCTCAGGCCCACGTACCGTGGCGACAGGTCACTCTGGAAAGCGGAACCGCATGGTTCCCGCCGACGGGGCAAGCGCAGTATCCTGCGCGGAAACTCTCAGGCCAATGACAGAGCGGGAGGAACTCTCACCCATCCATCCGGATGCCTTCGACAAGGAGTTCCTCATGACCGCCGCCGTACCCTGCCGCCGATGAGCGCCACCGACATCGGTGTCGCCGACCTCTTCTCGATCGGCATCGGCCCGTCGAGCTCGCACACCGTCGGGCCGATGCGGGCGAGCGCCGACTTCGTCGCGCGCCTGGGCGCGAGCATCGTCGACGTCGCCGCCGTCGACGTGGAGCTGTACGGCTCGCTCGCCGCGACGGGCGCCGGCCACGGCACGCTCACGGCCGTCCTGATCGGACTCGAGGGATGCCGCCCCGAGCAGATCGCGTCGGACGAGGTCGCCGCCCGGGCGACGCGGATCGAGCGCGACGGCACGGTGCGCGTCGGCGGCGTGCGCGAGGTCGCGCTGCGCACGTCCGACATCCGCCTTTCGCCGCGCACCGTCCTCGCGGTCCACACCAACGCCGTGCGCCTGCGCGCC
Source organism: Microbacterium thalassium (assembly GCF_014208045.1). Taxonomy (NCBI): domain Bacteria; kingdom Bacillati; phylum Actinomycetota; class Actinomycetes; order Micrococcales; family Microbacteriaceae; genus Microbacterium; species Microbacterium thalassium. The sequence continues at coordinate 2,871,928 of NZ_JACHML010000001.1, read as the reverse complement.
ACGGCGGCCGACGGGCGCATGGTCGACGAGGCCGTGTACTACTCGGTCGGCGGCGGATTCGTCGTGCGCGAGGGCGAGGCGCCCGCGGCCGACGACCGTCCGTCCGTTCCGCACACGTACTCGACCGCGGCCGAACTGCTGACCCTGTGCGAGGCCGAGGGCGTCGGGATCGCCGAGATCGCCTGGCGCAACGAGTCCGTTCGGCGCAGCGGCGACGACCTCCGGGCCGACATCCTCCGCATCCGGGACGTCATGGACGAGTGCGTCGCGGCGGGGATCGCCGCCGACGGCATCCTCCCCGGCGGTCTCGGCGTGCAGCGCCGCGCCCCGGGCTGGCACGCGCGGCTCGAGCGCGAGGATCCGGACCGCTCCGACGCCTTCGCGCAGGAGTGGGTCAACCTCGTCGCCCTCGCCGTCAACGAGGAGAACGCCGCGGGAGGACGCGTCGTCACCGCGCCCACCAACGGGGCAGCGGGCATCATCCCCGCCGTGCTCCACTACGCCGTGCACTACTCGCCGGCCGCCCGCGCGGGACGCGACCGCGACGACATCGCCGTGGAGTTCCTGCTGACCGCCACCGCCATCGGCGCTCTGTACAAGACGCGCGCGTCCATCTCGGGTGCCGAGGTCGGCTGCCAGGGCGAGGTCGGATCCGCCTGCTCCATGGCCGCCGGCGCGCTCGCCGCGGTGCTCGGCGGAACCCCCGAGCAGGTCGAGAACGCCGCCGAGATCGGCATGGAGCACAACCTCGGCCTCACGTGCGACCCGGTCGCCGGGCTCGTGCAGATCCCGTGCATCGAGCGCAACGCCATCGCGGCGGGCAAGGCCATCAACGCCGCCCGCATGGCGATGTGGGGCGATCGCAGTCACCGCGTGTCGCTGGACGCCGTCATCGAGACGATGCGCCAGACCGGCCGCGACATGAACGACCGATACAAGGAGACCGCTCTGGGCGGCCTCGCCGTCAACGTGGTGGAATGCTGAGGGGGTCCGCATGAGCGAGACGCACGACGACCAGACGCCGGCCGAGCCGGCGACGTACACGTCCCTGAGGGACGTGCACGAGGCGCTCGGCGCCGCCTTCACCGACTTCGGCGGCTGGATGATGCCGGTCCGCTACACGTCCGACCTCGCCGAGCACCACGCGGTGCGGCAGGCGGCCGGTCTGTTCGACATCTCGCACATGGCCGAGTTCATCGTCGAGGGTGAGCCCGCCGGCGCGTTCCTGGACTACGCGCTCGCCGGACGCGTCTCGACGATGCGCGTGGGCAAGGCGAAGTACTCGCTCGTGCTCGCCGAGACCGGCGGCATCGTCGACGACGTCATCGTCTACCGGGTCGCCGACGACCGCTTCCTTGTGATCGCCAACGCCGGCAACCGGGATGCCGTGGCCGCCGCGTTCGCCGAGCGGGCCGCCGAGGCGCCCGTCGCTTCGGTCTTCCGCAGCGCGCGGGTCGCCGGTGACGCGTTCCTGCGCATCGACGGCGCCGACCCGCAGGTCGCGACCATCGAGGACGCCTCGGACGAGTTCGCCCTCATCGCGGTGCAGGGGCCTGTGGCCCGATCCGTGATCGAGGCGACCGCTGCGATCACCGGCGTCGCCCCGGCTCTGGACGAACTCGGCTACTACGCGTGGTCGGCGGCGAGCTTCGCGGGTTCACCCCTGTTCATCGCCCGCACCGGCTACACCGGTGAGGACGGCTTCGAGCTGCTCGTCCCGCAGGCCGCCGCATCCGGGCTGTGGAACGCCCTGCTCGACGCCGGCCGTCCGCTCGGTCTCGTGCCGGCGGGCCTCGCCGCGCGCGACACGCTGCGGCTCGAAGCCGGCATGCCGCTGTACGGCCACGAGCTCTCGCTCGAGGTCGCTCCCGCACAGGCCGGCCTCGGTCGCGCCGTCGCCGCCGACAAGGACGACTTCGTCGGCAAGGGCGCCGCGGTTCCCGCCGACGCCCCCGTGCTGGTCGGACTCGCAGCCGAGGGACGGCGCGCCGGACGGGCCGGCTACGGCGTCTTCGTCGGGGCGGATGCCGACGCCGCCCGCGTCGGCGAGATCACGAGCGGCGCGCTCAGCCCGACGCTCGGCCACCCGATCGCGATGGCCTACGTGACGCCTGCGGCATCCGCCGAGGACACCCAGCTCTACATCGACGTGCGGGGCAAGCGCATCCCCGCGACCGTGACCCCCTTGCCCTTCTACCGGAGGAAGAAATGACCGACCTGAACAGCCTCAAGTACACCGCCGAGCACGAGTGGATCGCCCTCGAGGGCGACACCGCCACCGTCGGCATCACCGACTACGCCGCCGACAAGCTCGGCGATGTCGTGTTCGTCGAGCTCCCCGGCGAGGGCGACGGCGTCACCGCCGGCGACGTGTGCGGCGAGATCGAGTCGACCAAGTCGGTGGGCGAGCTGTACGCGCCTCTCACCGGTGACATCGTCGCCGCGAACGACGCCGTCGTCGACGACCCGTCGCTGGTGAACTCCGACCCGTTCGGCGAGGGCTGGCTCATCAAGATCACGGTCGACCCGGCCGCCGTGGACGGTCTCATGGACCGCGCGGCGTACCTCGAACTCACGGGCGGCGAGGCGTGACCGGCGCCTTCGCGCAGCGTCACATCGGGACGGATGCGGCCGCTCAGCGCGTCATGCTCGACGCGCTCGGCTACGCCGATGTCGACGCGCTCGTGAAGACCGCGGTGCCGGCGTCCATCCAGGTCCAGCCCCGCACCACGAGCGACATTCCCGCGGCGGCGACGGAGGCCGAGGCGCTGGCGGAGCTGCGCGCGCTCGCATCGCAGAACGGTGCCGCGCGCCCCATGATCGGTCTCGGGTACTACGACACGCTCACCCCGAGCGTCATCGCGCGCAACGTCTTCGAGAACCCGTCCTGGTACACCGCGTACACGCCGTACCAGCCCGAGATCTCGCAGGGTCGTCTCGAGGCGCTCATCAACTTCCAGACGATGGTCACCGACCTCACCGGGCTCACGACGGCGAACGCGTCGATGCTCGACGAGTCGACCGCCGTCGTCGAGGGGATGCTGGTCGCGCGACGCGCCTCGAAGTCGCGGTCGGACGCCTTCCTGGTCGACGCCGACGCGCTGCCGCAGACCAAGGCGCTGCTCGAGCACCGCGCGGCGGCGCTCGGCATCCGCATCCGCTACTCGTCGTTCGACACGTCGCCGCCCGCAGACCTCGACGTCTTCGGCGCGTTCTTCCAGTACCCGGGCGCCTCGGGCCGCGTGTGGGACCCGACCGAGGCGATCGCCGCGGTCAAGGACGCCGGCGGGCTCGTCGTGGTCGCGGCCGATCTGCTGGCGCTCACGCTGCTGCGCTCGCCCGGCTCGATGGGCGCCGACGTTGCGGTGGGCACGACCCAGCGCTTCGGCGTGCCGCTCGGGTTCGGCGGCCCGCACGCCGGCTACATGGCCGTGCGCGCAGGGCTCGAGCGTCAGCTGCCGGGTCGCCTCGTGGGCGTGTCGCAGGATGCCGCCGGCCACCCCGCGTACCGGCTGTCGCTCCAGACGCGCGAACAGCACATCCGCCGCGAGAAGGCGACGTCGAACATCTGCACCGCGCAGGTGCTGCTGGCCGTGATGGCCTCGATGTACGCCGTCTACCACGGCCCGACAGGGCTGACCGCGATCGCGACCGAGGTGGCGAAGAAGGCGCAGGCCCTCGCGGAGCGACTGCGCGAGCACGGGCTGTCGGTCGCGCACGAGGCGTTCTTCGACACGCTCCGCGTCACCACGCCCGGCCCGTCCGAGCGCGTCATCGACCGGGCGCGCGAGCGCGGCTACCAGCTGTTCTGGGCCGACGACGCGACCGTCGGCGTCTCGGTGGACGAGACCACGACCGCCGACGACCTCGCCGCCGTCGCGTGGGCGTTCGGCCTCCCCGAAGGCGAGTTCCTCGGTGCGGGGGAGCAGGGCGAGCGGGCGCTGCCGTTCGAGGGCGCCGAGGCGCTCGCCGGCGTCCCGTCGACGCTGCTGCGCGAGAGCGGGTTCCTCGAGCATCCGGTGTTCAACACGCACCGCTCCGAGACCGCCATGATGCGGTACCTCAAGACCCTCGCCGACCGCGACTATGCGCTGGACCGCGGCATGATCCCGCTGGGCTCGTGCACCATGAAGCTCAACGCGGCCACCGAGATGGCGGCGGTGTCGTGGCCCGAGTTCTCGCGCGTGCACCCCTTCGCGCCCGAAGCGGACGTGCACGGCTACCTCGCCATGATCGAGCAGCTCGAGGTGTGGCTGGCCGAGGTCACCGGCTACGACGCGGTGTCGCTGCAGCCCAACGCCGGCTCGCAGGGCGAGCTCGCGGGCCTGCTCGCGATCCGCGGCTACCACCACGCGAACGGCGAGACCGAGCGCACCGTGTGCCTGATCCCGTCGTCGGCGCACGGCACCAACGCGGCATCCGCGGTGCTGGCCGGCATGAAGGTCGTCGTCGTCGCGTGCGACGAGGCCGGAAACGTCGACCTCGACGACCTGCGCGCCAAGATCGCGGCGCACGCCGACGCGCTCGCGGCGCTCATGATCACGTACCCGTCGACGCACGGGGTGTACGAGCACGACGTGCTCGAGATCACGCAGGCGGTGCACGACGCCGGCGGCCAGGTGTACGTCGACGGCGCGAACCTCAACGCGCTGCTCGGCTACGCGCGCTTCGGCGACCTGGGCGGCGACGTGTCGCACCTGAACCTGCACAAGACGTTCGCCATCCCGCACGGCGGCGGCGGCCCCGGCGTCGGCCCGGTGGCGGCGAAGGCGCACCTCGCGCCGTACCTGCCCTCGCACCCGCTCGCGCAACGCAAGGACCACGCCGGCGGACACGTGTTCGACGGCGGCCCGGTCTCGTCGGCGGCGTACGGATCGGCGTCCATCCTGCCGATCACCTGGGCGTACGTGCGCATGATGGGGCTCGCCGGGCTCAAGGACGCCACGGCCGCCGCGGTGCTGTCGGCGAACTACATCGCGTTCCGGCTGAAGGACCACTTCCCGGTGCTGTACGCCGGCGAGGGCGGCCTCGTCGCGCACGAGTGCATCCTGGACCTGCGCCCGCTGCGGGAGGCGACCGGGGTCACCGTCGACGATGTGGCCAAGCGCCTCATCGACTACGGCTTCCACGCGCCGACGATGTCGTTCCCGGTCGCCGGGACGCTGATGGTCGAGCCGACCGAGTCCGAGGACCTCGCCGAGATCGAGCGGTTCGTCGAGGCGATGATCGCGATCAAGGCCGAGGCGGATGCCGTCGCGTCGGGAGTCTGGCCCGCCGAGGACAACCCCCTCGTGAACGCGCCGCACACCGCGGAGTCGGTGGTCGCGGGGGAGTGGGCGCACCCGTACTCCCGCGAGACGGCGGTGTATCCCGTGCACGCCATCGTGCGGAACAAGTACTGGCCGCCCGTGCGCCGCATCGACCAGGCCTACGGCGACCGCAACCTGGTGTGCGCCTGCCCACCCATCGAGGCCTTCGCGTAGCTGCCCGGGTCCCACCGGGCCGCGTCCCCGCGTCCTCGCGTCCCCGCGTCCCCGCGCGCCCGCGTCGGGACCGCGCATCTGCGCTGAGACACACGAATCGCACCGAGACCCCCCGATGATTCGGGGGGTCTCGGTCATTCCGGGGGGTCTCGGTCATTTCGGTGCGTCTCGGTCACTCGCGGGGCGGGCGCGTCGGGGCGGGGACGCAGTCACTCGCCGGCGGCGCGGTCGCGGAGTGGGGTGCGGCCGACGCTGGCAGATGGCGCAACGGAGCGCGGATTCGAGCGGAGCGTGTCGAGCAGCGCGCGAGCGGCGGGCCGCGCGGGCGTCAGACCCGCGGCGGACAGCTTGTCGCCGAGCGGCGTCCCGCGCATCATGTCGGCCCACTCCCAGCGGGCCATCGGGCCTTCGTTCCGGCGCAGCCGGTCTTCGCGCCGCTTCTCATCGACGAAGTGCGCCTTCATCGCGCGCGGGTCGTCCGCGTCGTACTTGCCCCAGCCGTCGGACTCGCCGATGACGCGCCTGACGCGCCAGAAGAAGTCGACCCGGTCGGTGAAACCCTCGTGCTCGAACGCGGTCTGGAGTTCCGGGGCTTCGAAGCCCAGCCACTCGATCACCGCGCGGCTCACCGACTCGCCGACCGACTCGGCGACCGCCGTCGCGCGCTCGTGCACCCAGTCGAGGCGCCGCCGTCCCCGCCGGTCGGCGGCGGCGCGACCGAGCGCAGCGAAGTCGAGGCTCTCAGCGCTCTGTCTCAGCGCGGCGTCCGCGACGGCGAGGGCGAACGCCGGTGGCAGCACGCGGCACAGCGCCACCGCCGTCGGAACGAGTGCGGTGGCTGCGATCCCGTCGTGCCGGACGGTCTCGGCGTCGTCCATCGAACCGTGCACGACGACATCGCCGTAGCGCCGGGACGTGCCGCCGGAGTCGAGGACGTGCACGTCGCGAGGTTCGCCGAACACCGGAAGCGTGCCCAGGACGGCCGCAGATTCGAGGCAGAACACGGGATCGTCCCACGTGAGCGCGACCGCCTCGACCCGATGGCGATACCGGTCCCACGGGCTGAGAGCGCGCCACGCCGCGCCGTCCGCGTAGACGCCCGGGCGCACGCGTGCGAGCCCTCGGCGCCGCGCGGAGGGAAGCACACCCGCATCGCGCGTGCGGAACAAAGTCACCTGATGGTGCGTCGGCTTCGGCATCCATCGACGATGAGTCCGCGCATCCGGCCGCGCCCGCCGGCCGCCCGATCTGTGGACGCCTGCTGCGCGTGCGCGCCATGTGCAGGAGCCCGCGCCCGCTGGTCCTGGACCCGCGCCCGCGCCGGGACGTGGGTCGCTCGCCGAAGCGAAGGTCGCTCGCCGAGACGCAGGTCCCTCGCCCGGACGCAGGTCTCTTGCCCAGACGCGGATCGCTCGCCGAAACGAAGGTCGCTCGCCGAGGCGCGGGTCGCTCGCCCAGACCAAAGTCGCTCACCGAGACGCGGGTCGCTTGCTGAGGCGCGTTTCGTTGGCCCAGACGCGGGTCAGGGGCGCCCGGTCTCGGTCGAAATCCGTGGTCTCGGCGAATCGGGGGCGTGTCAGGCGGACGGGGACGGTGTGGCGGACGGGGACGGGGACGGGGTGGGCGTGGGGGAGACGGCGGGGGCGAAGACGTCGGGCCACAGGGCGGCGGCGACCGGGTAGCCGACGAACGCGACGATGTCGAGCAGCGCGTGGGCGATCACCAGCGGCATGATCCGGCCCCACCGGCGGTAGCACCAGCCGAAGACGACGCCCATCGCGAAGTTGCCCACGATCGCGCCGAAACCCTGATACGCGTGGTACGCCCCGCGCATCGCGGCGGTCGCGAGGATGATCGTCCACCATCCCCAGCCCAGCCGCCGCAGCCGGTCGTACAGCCAGGCGATCCCGATGACCTCTTCGAGCAGCGCCGCGCGCAGGGCCGAGAGCACCAGCAGGGGAATCGTCCACCACGCCGCGTCGAGGGTCGATGCCGCCACGGCGACGTTCAGCCCGAGCACCCGCGCGAGCGCGTAGAGCCCGAGCCCGGGGATGCCGATCACGGCGAACAGCGCGGCTCCGCGCGCCAGGTCGCCCCCGAACCGCGAGAAGTCCAGGCCGATGCGGCGAAGCGCATTCGACCCGGGCTCCCACAGCAGGTAGATCACCAGCGCGACGAGCGCGAGATCGAAGGCGATGTCGAGCACGCGGTAGATCGCGTCCCACACCGCCTGATCGGCGCGCACGGGGTTCAGCTGCGCCGACTGCTGCGACAGCGGAACCTCGATCGTGAGGCGGCGGATCAGGGTCAGTGTGGAGTAGATCGCCTGCTGACCCAGGGTGAGGGCGAGCACGATGCCGACCTCCCACCACAGTCTGGCGCGGCTGGGAGTCCGCTGATCGCCCGGTGGGGGTCCGGTGAACTGCACCTTGTGCACTTCCTCTCAGGGGTGTAGGCGACAAGACGGGCCGTGTTGTCACAATGTCACATCGGATGCCGCTTGAGTAAAGGGCATGTAACGTTTTGGGCTCAAGTTTTGATCATCGATGCAAGCGTGCCTATCGTTTATCCGTTCGTGTCCGAGGACGTACAGCGCGTTCATCGGATACATGTATCCCTTGCACAGGAGGAAATCAGAGTGAAGATCACACGTCTGGGTGCAGGCCTGGGCATCGTTACGGTTGGGGCTCTCGCCCTCGCCGGATGCTCGGTCCCGTACGAGTCGGAGGTCATCGAGGACACCGAGATCACGGTGTCCTGGAACGACATCGTCGACAACTTCAACACCGACAGCACCGCCGGCAACAACGTCGCCAACTCGAACATCGACTACATGACGACGTCGGACTGGAGCTACTACAACGACTCGCCGGAGCTCGTGCAGAACACCGAGTTCGGCACCTACGAGAAGACCAGCGACGACCCGCTGACCGTCGAGTACACGATCAACGAGAACGTCGTCTGGTCGGACGGTACGCCGATCGACGAGGCCGACCTGCTCCTCGCGTGGGTCACGATCTTCGGTGCTTTCGAGACCGAGGACGGCTACCTCTTCAACCACGCGAACCCGCGTCCCGACCTGGCGTCGGCGCTGCCCGAGCTCGACGAGCGCAAGCTGACGCTGGTCTACGACAAGCAGTACGTCGACTGGGAGGTCCAGTACGGCCTCGGCCAGGTCGCCGCGCACGCCGCCGTCATGCTGGCGTACCCGGAGATCGAGGACCCGCAGGAGGCCAAGGACCAGTTCGTCGAGGCCGTCCAGAACGAGGACGTCGAGTGGCTCACCCCGGTCGCGGACGTCTGGAACTCGGACTTCCAGTCGGCCAACACCCCCGACAACGAGCTGAAGTACCTCTCGGCCGGTCCCTACATCGTCGAGGACCTCGTCGAGGAGGACTACGTCACCCTCGTCGCGAACGAGCTCTACACCTGGGGCCCCTCGCCCAAGTACCAGCGCATCACGGTCCGCCAGATCGCCGACCCGACCGCGCAGGTGCAGTCGCTGCAGAACCAGGACGTCCAGGTGGCCTCGGGCCAGCCGACGCCCGACGTGCTGCAGCTCGTCCAGGAGACCGAGACCGCCGAGTACTACACCGGTGACGAGGCCACCTACGAGCACGTCGACCTGACCTTCAACAACGGCGGTCCGTTCGACCCGGCTACCTACGGTGGCGACGAGGAGAAGGCGCGCATGGTCCGCGTCGCGTTCCTCAAGACCATCCCGCGCGAGGAGATCCTCGAGAAGCTGATCCGTCCGCTGAACCCGAACGCCCAGGTCCGCAACTCCACGCTGACCATCGCGGGCTCGCCGTTCTACGACGGCATCGTCTCGGAGAACGGCTCGGCCGAGTACGCCGAGGTCGACATCGACGGCGCCAAGGCGCTGCTCGAGGAGGCCGGTGTCGAGACCCCGGTCGACGTGAAGTTCTGGTACCCCGAGGGCAACACCCGTCGTGCCGCTGAGTTCGAGCTCATCGCCACCTCGGCCGCTCTCGCCGGCTTCAACGTGATCGACGACTCCGAGCCCAACTGGGAGTTCACCGACACGACCGCTCTGCCGATCAACCCGCACGACGCGGTGATCTTCGCCTGGGCGTCGACGAGCCTCGCGCTCACCGGTTCGGACCAGTACCTCGGCTCGGGCCAGCCCTCGAACTTCGGTGGCTACTCGAACGAGGTCGTGGACACGCGTCTGGCGGACCTCGAGACCGAGCTGGATGAGGGCGAGCAGCAGCAGATCCTCATCGACGTCGAGTCCGAGCTCTGGGGTGACGGCTACGGCATCACCATCTTCCAGTTCCCCGGTCTGACCGCATGGGACAAGGGCGTGACCGGCATCGCTCCGGCACCGCTGGCCCCGTACTACTTCTGGAACTTCTGGGAGTGGGCGCCCGTGGACGGCACGGTCGCTGAGTAAGCACTAGTGCATCGCCCCCGGTGGGCCGGATGCGATAGCATCCGGCCCACCGGCCATGTCGATCAACAAAAGGACCCTTGTCGGTGCTCTCCTTCGTTTCACGGCGACTCGTCGCCACCCTCCTCGTTCTTCTCGTCGCGTCGTACGTCGTCTATGTGCTGACCGCGATCTCCGGCGATCCGCTGCTCGAACTGCGCGGCAGCAACGATCCGGACACCCAGGTCAAGATCGAGTACCTCTCCGGGGTGCTCCAGCTGGATGTCCCGCCGGCCCTGCGCTACTTCACGTGGCTGCCCGGTGCGGCCGGATGCCTGATCGGTCAGTGCGACCTCGGCATCTCCGTCGCGCGCGGTGAGCTGCCGGTGACCGAGATCATCCTCACCGCGATGGGCTCCACCCTTCAGCTCGTCACCGTCGCCGTCGTGCTGTCGATCCTCTTCGGTGTCGCCATCGGCATGACCACGGCCCTGCGCCAGTACAGCGGCTACGACTACACGGTGACCTTCGCCACCTTCGTCTTCTACTCGCTGCCCGTCTTCTGGGTCGCGGTGATCCTGAAGCAGTACGGCGGCATCGCCTTCAACCAGTTCCTCGGCGATCCGGTGATCGCGTGGTGGTTCATCGTCGTCTTCGGCCTGGTCGCCGGATTCATCTTCATGGCGGTCGTCGGCGGCAGCCTGAGCACGCGCATCAAGACGTTCATCTTCACCGGCATCGCGGCCGGCGGGTTCCTGGCGCTGCTCGACGTGACCAACTGGTTCGAGCAGCCGTCGATCGGCATCGTGGGCGTCGTCCTCTTCACGATCGGCAATGCGCTGATCGTCGCGAGCCTGACGACCGGGCTGCGTGACCGCACAGCGCTGATCGCCTTCGGCCTCGCCGCCGTCGTCGGTCCCGTGGCGCTGTACTACCCGTTCCAGTACCTCTTCTACTACGGCAACGCGTGGTGGACGATCGCTATCGCAGCGCTCGCGCTCGCGGGCATCGGCGGCCTCGTCGGCTTCCTGTTCGGCGGCGATCGCAAGATGTACATGGCTCGGATCGTCGGCCTCGCGGCGCTGCTCGGCACCATCCCGCTCGTGTTCGACCAGATGTTCCAGCGCTGGGCGACCTACCAGTCGATCATTCCGCTCTCGAGCGGTGTCATCTCGACCATCGGCGCCTCGACGCCGGCGATCGACCGCCAGGACGACTACTGGCTGCAGATGCTCGACTCGCTCACGCACATGATCCTGCCGACCATGACCCTGATGCTGATCTCGCTCGCGGCGTACACGCGCTACTCCCGTGCGAGCCTGCTCGAGGTCATGAACCAGGACTACGTCCGCACGGCGCGCGCGAAGGGCCTCTCCGAGCGCGTCGTCGTCATGCGTCACGCGTTCCGCAACGCCATGATCCCGATCGCGACCATCATCGCGTTCGACTTCGGCGGCCTCATCGGCGGCGCGGTCATCACCGAGACGGTGTTCGCGTGGAAGGGCATGGGTGCGGTGTTCTCCGACGCCCTCAGCCACACCGACGTGAATCTCATGATGGGCTTCTTCCTCGTCACGGGAATCCTCGCCGTCGTCTTCAACATCATCGCCGACCTTCTGTACTCGGCTCTCGATCCTCGAATCCGGGTGAGCTGACATGGCTGACAAGTACAACTCCGAGAACATCCCGCAGGAAGCGAACCCGAACGACCTGCTTCCCAACGAGGACGACTTCGAGTCGCAGCACCGCGATGACCGCGGCAGCGAGATGTCGATCGAGCAGCGCGAGGTCGCCGGCCTCAGCCAGGGGGCGATCGTCCGCCGCCGGTTCTTCCAGCACCGCGGCGCGATCATCTCGCTGATCGTGTTCGCGCTCATCGTGATCCTGGCGTACTCGTCGGTCGGCACCGTCATCGGCGGCACGGGCAACTACAAGATCGACCCGACCACGGGAACACTCGTGATCGACGGCTTCCGCATCACCGGCTGGTGGGGCAAGGACTGGTGGACCCGCTACAACATCGTCAACGGAGGCCAGCCCACGATCCAGCTGTGGCCGTTCCAGCTCGGCGAGCACCCGTTCGGTCAGGACGACCTCGGCAAGGACATGTTCGCCCGCGTCATGCGAGGAACCCAGCAGTCGCTCGTCGTGGTCTTCATCACGGGCTTCCTCGCGACGGTCGTCGGCACCGTCATCGGAGCCGTCTCGGGCTTCTACCGCGGCGTCACCGACTCGCTGCTGATGCGCTTCACCGACGTCATCATCATCATCCCGATCCTCGTCCTCGCGGCGGTGCTCGCGCGCACCGTGGGCGGCAACGCCGTCACGATCGGCGTCGTCATCGGCGTGCTTGCGTGGACCGGTCTCGCGCGACTCGTGCGCGCGGAGTTCCTCGCGCTGCGAGAACGCGAGTTCGTGGATGCCGCACGTGTGGCGGGCGCCAGCGATGTGCGCATCATCTTCAAGCACATCCTGCCCAACACCGTCGGCGTCATCGTCGTGAACTCGACGCTGCTGATGAGCGCCGCGATCCTGATCGAGGTGTCGCTGAGCTTCCTCGGCTTCGGCATCCAGACCCCCGACATCTCGCTGGGTCAGCTCATCAACGAGTACCAGGGTGCGTTCAACACCCGGCCGTGGCTGTTCTGGTGGCCGGGCGTGTTCATCATCGCCATCGCCCTGTGCATCAACTTCGTCGGCGACGGCCTGCGCGACGCGTTCGACCCGCGCCAGAAGCGCGTGCCGAACTTCAACGGCCCGCGCGCCGAGCTCAAGCGCTGGTGGGCGGCGCGCGGCGCCGACCGCACCGGCGCCACGGTTGGCGCGGCGGTCGCGGACGATGCGTCCGCACCCGGCACTGAGAAGCGGTGACGCGGATGTCGCTACACGAACAGCGCGAGCGCGAGCGCCGCGACCAGCGCGGCGCCAGCCGCGATGGTGACGGTGTGGAGCCGAACGTCGACGGCACCGACGTGCGCGTCGAGGGTTCCGGCATCGCGGAGCTGCTCCCAGCGGGTGCGCACGATGTAGGCGGCCACCCCCGAGTCCGAGCCGGTGAGATCGCCGGGGCGCACCGTTCCGGCGACGTAGCTCGACTCAGGCAGGTGCTCGGCCTGATCGCGCCGGATGGTCATCAGCTTGTGGCGGCCGGGAGCGGGCGCGGCCCACGCGACGATGCGCCGCTCGGGCGTGAAGAGGGTCAGCGCGAAGCGCGTGTCGATCCGCTGGATCTGCCCGTAGGGCACACGGATCGTGCGGAAGACGTTCTCGACCGTCACCGCGTCGTCGTCCACGCGCACGGAGGGTCGCCAGTACGCGGCCCACGCGACGTAGGCGAGCAGGCCGAGCATCGGCAGCGCGGCGACGCCGTTCACGGGCGACTGCACGAGCAGCACGACCGCCGCGGCCGCGCAGACGATCATCACCGCACCCGCGAGGAAACGGCCGAATCGGGGACGGAGCACATGGGCTTCGGGCATCCCCCTATCGTCGCAGAAGCGGCGTGACGAAACTCTGAAAGGCATCAGCACGTGAACCACACGCAGAACGGCACCGCACCGGTGCTGGAGGTGCGCAACCTCGGCATCGACTTCTGGGTCGATGGCGAGTGGGTCTCGGCCGCCCGCGGCATCGACTACACGCTCAACCCGGGCGACGTCCTCGCCATCGTGGGTGAGTCCGGTTCGGGCAAGTCGACCAGCTCGATGGGTGTCCTGGGACTGCTCCCCGGCAATGGCCGCGCCACCGGAAGCGCGAAGCTGTCAGGCGAGGAGCTCATCGGCGCATCGCCGGCGAAGCTGCGGAAGATCCGCGGCAAGGGCATCTCGGTCATCTTCCAGGAGCCGATGACGGCCCTGAACCCCGTCTACACGATCGGCTTCCAGATCGTGGAGGCGCTGCAGATCCACAACCCGAACATGCACAAGGTCGAGGCGACCAAGCGCGCGCTCGAACTGCTCAAGCAGGTCGAGATGCCCGACCCGCAGAAGGCGTTCGACTCGTTCCCGCACCAGCTCTCGGGCGGCCAGCGCCAGCGCGCGATGATCGCGCAGTCGATGTCGAACGACCCGAAGCTCCTCATCGCCGACGAGCCGACGACGGCCCTCGACGTCACGGTGCAGGCCGAGATCCTCGACCTGATGCGGCGCCTGCACACCGAGCTCGACTCGGCGATCGTGCTCATCACGCACGACATGGGCGTCGTGGCCGACCTCGCCGATCAGGTGATCGTCATGAAGGACGGCGCCGTCGTCGAGCACGGCAGCATCATCGACATCTTCAACGCCCCGAAGCACCCGTACACGCAGGCGCTGCTGGCCGCGGTCCCGCACCTCGGCACCACCGTCACCGACACCGCCGAGGTCAAGGAGCGCATCGAGAGCGAGAACGTCCTCCATCTGAAGGACCTCGTCATCGAGTATCCGAAGCGTGGACGGGTTCCGGCCTTCCGCGCCGTCGACGGGGTGGACCTCGACATCCGTCGTGGCGAGGTCGTGGGGCTCGTGGGCGAGTCCGGCTCGGGCAAGAGCACGATCGGCCGCGCCGCGATCGGTCTGCTCCCGGTCCACTCCGGCGAACTAGAGGTCGCCGGGCACAACATGGCCGGGATCGGCAAGGGCGAGCTGCTGAAGACGCGCCGCGAGATCGGCATCGTCTTCCAGGATCCGGGCTCGTCGCTGAACCCGCGTATCCCGGTCGGCGAGTCGATCGCCGAGCCGCTCCTGCTGTCAGGCGGCCACACGAAGGCCGAGATGACCCAGCGGGTCACCGAGCTGCTCGACGCGGTGGAGCTGCCGCGGGCGATGCGCAACCGATACCCGCACGAGCTGTCCGGCGGTCAGCGCCAGCGCATCGGCATCGCGCGGGCGCTCGCGCTGCGCCCGAAGTTCCTCGTCGCCGACGAGCCCACCAGCGCCCTCGACGTGTCGGTGCAGGCGCGCGTGCTCACGCTGTTCCAGGATCTGCAGAAGGATCTGGGCTTCGGCTGCCTGTTCATCACGCACGACCTCGCGGTTGTGGACCAGCTCGCCGACCGCATCGCCGTGATGAACCACGGCAAGCTCGTCGAGGTCGGCACGCGCGACCAGATCCTGCGCAACCCGCAGGACCCGTACACGCAGAAGCTCCTCTCGGCCGTTCCGGTTCCCGACCCCGAGGAGCAGCGCCAGCGTCGCGAAGCGCGTCAGGCCGCGCGCGGCCAGTAGGAGCACTGCTCGGCACCGACAGAGGAGACGGCATCCGCCGATGAGGGACGTGTGCGCGTGATCGCGTCGTTCGCGCGCGCACGTGCTCGCGCGGCGCTCGCACCGCTGGTGGCGCTCGCCGTCGTCGCGGCGCTCGCGACCGGGCTCGCCGCCGGCGTCGTGGGCGCGGTCCGCGCCGTCGAGGCGGCAGCCGTCGTGGCGGCGATCGCGGATGCCGGTGGCGACCGGGACCGCGTCGTGGTGCGCTTCGACGGTGACGATCCGGCTGCGGCGGCAATGCCGGATGCCGTCGCCGGCGCACTGTCGGCGCTCGGCGCCGGCGGCTCGCTGTCGACCGGGTCGGATGCCGCCTCCGGACGGCTGGAGTACACGGTCGATCCGTCGCGGTTCACCGTCGACGCCGCGGTCGCACTCATCGTCGGGCTGCCCGACCTCGGCGACGAGATCGAGGACCGCGCCGGGACCGAGGTGCAGGTGTCGGGCGGGCTCCGCTCGACGCTGCTGGGTCAGCGCGAGGGGCTCGAGGCCCGTCGGGGACCGACCGCCGTGGGGCTGGCGGTGTTCGGGCTGCTGGCCGGCGTCGTCGTGGCCACGGTCGCCGTCGAGCCGGTGCGTGTGCGTGCGGGCGAGACGCGGCTGCTGCGGGCGCGCGGAGCGCGGTCCCGCATGCTGCTCGGCCTCACGGGCGTCGAGACCGTCGTGTGCGCGGGAGCCGGGGCGGCGATCGGGGCTGTGCTGGGCACGCTCGCGGTGTCCGCGGCGACCGGTGTCGTGCTCGAGGCGTGGATCGGTGCGGCGGCGGCCGGCGTCGCCGTCGTCATCGCGCTCGCGTCGGCGCTGATCGCCGCCGCCCGCGGCATCCGCCGTCGGAGTGCGCGCGCCGAGGCGACGGCGGGGGTCGGTCTGGCGGTACTCGCCACCGTCCTCACCGGCGTCGCCCTGTGGCAGTTCGTTGCGGCCGGCACACCGGTCATCGAGGGTGCGAACGGGGCGACGCGGATGGATCCGGTCGTCGCGCTCGCCCCCGCCCTCACGCTCGCGCTGGCGGCGCTGCTGGCCGTCCTCGCGGTGACGCCGCTCGCCCGTGTGTTCGCGCGCCTGCTCGACCGGTCGCGGGGCCTGACGCCGATCCTGCCGGTGCGCCTGGTCTCGCGCAGACCCGGACGTCACGCGCTCACGACGGCGGTCGTCGCCTTCGCGATCGGCACGATCACGCTCGCAGCGGCGTACCAGGGCACGGTGTCCGCGGTCGGCGACGCCCCCGAGGCGCTGCGGGTCGGCGCCGACCTGCGCGTGACGTCGCTGCCCGAGGACGCCGATCCCGCCGTCGTCACGGGCATCGAGGGCGTCGACGCGGCGATGGGCGTGCGGTCGGCCACCGCGCGCGGCGCGGACGAGCGCGTGCCCGTGCTGGCGGTGGACGCGCGTGAGTTGGGCGAGGTCATGCTCGACGCCGGCGGGGCGATCGACCCCGCCGACCTGGGAGCGGCACTCCAGGTCCCGACCACGGGCGTCGCGATTCCCGCGGGGACCGAGGAGCTCAGCATCGACCTGACCGTCGCCGAGCCGCCGCTGGAGACGGGTGCCGATGGGCGCCCCTGGCAGGCGGCCGCACCGCTCGTCGCGGTCTCCGTCGTGCTGACCGCCGAGGACGGCCGCACCGCCGAGCTGTGGGTCGCGAACGCCGAGGCGACGGAGGTGTCGACCGAGTCCGGCACCTGGGCGGAGTACGTCACCGAGACGGAGTGGACCGAGGTGCTCGCGCTGCCGGACGGCGGTCCGTGGCGCGTCGCGCTCGTGGGGGCGGTCAACCCGCGGTGGGGAGCCGACGCGGATGCCGTCGTCGAGCTCTCGACCGCGGCGGGCCCGCTCGACGTGTCCGGGTACCGGCTCCGGTCCGACGCCGCCACGGTCGAGCCGGCCGCCGACGGTCTGCGGTTCCGCCTCCCCGCTCCCGGCGTCGAGGACCCCGTGACGCCGTACGCGGTGCCCGGTGACACGCCATCGGCCGCGCCGGCGGCGATCACGGGCGGCCTCGCCGCGTCGCTCGCCCTCGAGGTCGGCGACGTCACGTCGCTCCAGGTGCCCGACTTCTCCGGAGCGCTCGATCTCGAGATCGTCGAGGTCATTCCGGTCCTGCCCGGATCACCGTCCGGTGAGGGCGTGCTCGTCGACCGCGCGGCCGCCGCGCTGGTCGTCGGCCAGCCGCTGGCCGAGAACGAGGTGTGGGTCGCCACCGACGATCCGGTGTCCGTCGCCGAAGCGGTGGCGACGGAGCTGCCGGGGGCGCGGACGGAAGCGGCCGACCACCGCTCGGCGGCCGCGGCCGCCGACACAGCGTGGTCGTTCATCCTCGCGGCGGCGGCGGCCGCCGTGCTCGCCCTCGTGGTGCTGGTGCTGCGGCGGACGCGCAGCAGGGCGGACGCCCGCGAGATCGCCCTGCTCGCCGTGCTCGGCGCGGGACGCTCCGGCGCGAAGCGCGTCCGGGTGTCCGAGGATCTGTTCGCCCTATCCATGGGCGTCCTGGGCGGGCTCGCCGCCGGGGCGGTCACGGCATGGCTCGTCGTGCCGCCGCTGGTGCGCGCCGCGTACGTGAGCGTGCCCGACGGGTTCCCGATCGCCGTGCAGGCGGACGTGCTCACCTTCGCGGGCGCGGTCGCGGCGACCGTCGCCGTCTTCGCGCTCGTCGTCGGGTCCGTGCGCGCTCCCTCGGCGCTGTCGCCGCTGGTGCGGGAGGACGAGTGAGACGGTCGCCCGGGCTCGTCGCCCTCACCCGCCGACGCTTCGCGACACCGCGCAGCGCGGTTCTCGTCGTGGTCGCCCTCGCAGCGCTCGCGGCGTTCATCGTGGCAGGCGCGCCACGAGCACTCGTCGGCGTCATCCGCGCCGAGGTGGCGTATCAGATCGGAGAGGTCCCTGCGGCGCTGCGGGACCTGTCGGGCACCATGCTGCTCCCGCCGGACTTCGCCCCGGCCGAAGACGACGCGCTCGTGGAGGGGTGGGATGCCGGGGCCGCCGACGTCCTCGGCGACCTGGCGCAGCGCCTGGCCGACAACCGCGCGGACTTCGAGGACGTCCTCGTCCCGGTCACCGACGACGCGCAATTCGCGCTGCGCACCGCGACGCTCATCGCGACACCGGAGTCGCTGCCGGCCGACGCCCCCAACGGGAACGTCCAGCTGCTGGCCGACCCGCTTCTGCGCAGCGCCCTCGTCCTCGCGGACGGCGCGTGGCCCGCACCGTGGAGCGGCGACGGCGACATCGAGATCGTGCTCGCGGCGGAGGCCGCCGAGCGCATACAGTGGCCGATCGGCGAGGTGCGCGCGCTCTCGGGCCAGTTCGTCCTCGAGCCGGGTACGGATGCCGCCGTGGTGCTCGTGGGCGTCGTCGAGGCCGCCGATCCCGAGGCCGACCGCTGGCAGCACCTGCCGACCGGCGCGCTCACCGCCACGATCTTCGACGACGGCAATCGGCGACCCGAGGCGACGGCTGTGGCGTACGTCGACGCGGCGGCATGGCCCGAGGTCGTGCACATCATCCGGCACGGACAGACCGAGACGACGGCTTGGTACCCCGTGGACGGCGACGGTGCGCAACAGGCCGACCCGGCCGAACTGCACGCGGCGCTGCGCCAGGCGACGGCGCAGTCGGTCCCGCTCAACGAGGCGGGTTCGGCTCGCATGCGCTTCTCGTCCGACATCGTCGACGTGCTGGGCGCGTCGCTCGCCCGGGCGACCTCGGCGAGCGCCATCCTCACCGTCGCCGCGGTCGGCCCGCTCGCGGTCAGCGTGGCCCTCGTGGTGCTCGCATCCGTGCTGATCATCCGGCGCCGACGCGCCGACCTCACGCTCATGTCGGCGCGAGGGGCGCCGATCGGGCGCCTGCGCGGTCTGCTCGCGGGGGAGGGGCTGGCACTGGGGGCGCCCGCTGCCGCCGTCGGGGTCATCGCCGGAGTTGCGCTGGCCGGCTTCGACGCCGGCCCCCTCCCGACGGTGCTCGGCGTGCTGATCGGCGCGATCCCCGCCGCTGCGCTGGCGATGTCGCTGCGCCCGGGGACGCTGACGACAGAGCGCGCCGACCTCGACACGGCGCGGAGCGGACGTGTCGCGCGCATCGTGGAGGGCCTCGTGGTGCTGCTGGCCGTCACCGCCGTGACGCTGCTGGTGGTCCGCGGCATCGCCCCCGCCGAGGACGCGGTCGATCCGCTGGTCATCGCGGCGCCGCTGCTGGCGACGGTCGCCCTCGCCCTCGCGGTGGTGCGCCTGCATCCGCTTCCGATCGCGGCCGCGCTGCGCGTGGCCTCGCGCGGCCGGGGGGTCGTGGGCTTGGTCGGCGCCGCGCGCAACCTGCGCGAGGCGGCCGCCGGCTCCACGGCGGTGCTCGCGATGCTCGTCGCGGTGGCGATCGCCGTGTTCTCGTCGGTCGTGCTCGCCACGGTCGACAGCGGGGCTCAGACCGCCGCGGAGCGCCAGGTCGGCGCCGACATGAAGGTGTCCGGCCCGTTCCTGAACACCGATCAGCTGGAGGCCATCCGCGGCGTCGACGGCGTCGCGGCCGCCTCGGGCGTGCTCGTCGGCGACCGCGTGAGCGTCGAGGCGGCGGGCGCCTCGGTGACGACGGTCGTGGTGGCGGTCGAGACCGAGCAGCTCGCAGTCGTGCAGGACGGACTCGACGGAGCGCTGCCGACCGCGCACCCCGCGCCCGGACGCGATCCGGTCGACGCGGTCGCCTCGACGGCGCTCGTCGACGAGGTCGGCGACGACGGGCTCACCGCGGCCGGCACGCCGATCGAGGTCGCCGGCGACGTGCCGCGCGTGCTGGGCACCGCCCTGCCGGCCGACTTCGTCGTCGTCGACGCCGCCGACTACCGCGCGATCACCGGGCTCGGCTTCTTCCCGCGCACGATCCTCGTGGGTCTGGACGCGGATGCCGACGTCGACGCCGTCTCGGCGGGGATCGCCCGCGTCATCGGCGGAGCGCACAGCGTCGAGCTGCTGGCCGAGCGCACCGCCGCGATCCAGGCGTCGCCGGCGATCACGGCACTGCGTGTCGCGCTGCTGGCAGCGCTCGGACTCGCCGTGGCGCTGTCTGTCGTGGCCGTGCTGCTCGTGGCCGGCGTCGCCCGCGACGGGCGGTCGCGCACGATCTCGCTGCTGCGCACGATGGGCCTGACCAGGCGCCAGAGCCGAGGCATCGTGGTGTGGGAGTTCGCCCCGCTCGGTGTGACCGCCCTCGTAGGCGGCGTCGTGCTGGGAGCGATCCTGCCCCTGCTCGTGCTCGTCGCCGTCGATCTTCGCCCGTTCACCGGCTCGGCGGCGCAGCCCGCGCTCGCCGTCGACCCGGTGCTGACCGGCGCGCTGCTCGTCGCCGTCGTCGTCGCCCTCGTGCTCGCGGTCGTCGTCGGCGTGGTCAGCGCGCGCACCGCATCCATCGCCACCGTGCTCCGAACCGAGGAGGACTGATGCCCTCATCCACACCGACCCCGGCGCCGCCCGAGATCGTCTGCGAAGGACTCGTGCGGATCTTCACCGTCGCCGACATCGAAGTCCAGGCGCTCCAGGGCCTCGACCTGCTGGTCCGCCAGGGCGAGCTGGTCGCCCTGGTGGGCGCGTCGGGCTCGGGCAAGTCGACGCTGCTGACGATCCTCTCGGCGCTCGACGCGCCCACGGCCGGCAAGGCGACCGTCGCCGGCCGCGACCTGCCCTCGCTGTCGGCGCGCGAACGCGTGCGGTACCGGCGCGACGTCGTCGGCTTCGTGTGGCAGCAGACCGCGCGCAACCTGCTGCCGTACCTGTCGGCGCTCGAGAACGTCCAGCTGGCGCGGGCGATCGGCGGCGACCGGCGGCACCCGCAGCGCGCGATGGAGCTGCTCGACCTCGTCGGCGTCGCCGAGCACGCCGACAAGCGCCCCGCCGAGCTGTCGGGCGGGCAGCAGCAGCGGGTGGCGATCGCGGTCGCCCTCGCCAACGATCCCCGAGTGCTGCTCGCCGACGAGCCGACCGGCGACCTCGACGAGCACACGTCCGTCGAGGTGCTGCGCACGTTCGAGCAGGTCAATCGGGAACTCGGCACCACGGCGCTCATCGTCACCCACGACCCGACGGTGTCCGAGCACGTGCAGCGCACCATCCAGATCCGCGACGGTCGCACCTCGACGGAGGTGCTGCGGTGGACGCACACCGATGACGAGGGGCGCGAGCACGCGATGGCCGAGGAGTTCGCGGTGCTCGACCGGGTGGGGCGGATGCAGCTGCCCGCCGACTACATGGACCGGCTGTCGCTGCGCGACCGCGTGCGGCTGCGGCTCGAGTCCGATCACGTCGGCGTATGGCCGGGCGACCGGAAGACGGTCGGCGACGAACCCGGCCCAGCCGCCGAGGGCGAGGAGCAGGACGATGAGTGACACGGTGCTCGAGGCATCCGGCCTGTCGGTGGTCCACCGCACGCCCGCGGGCGACGTGACGGCGCTCGCCGACGCGACCCTGGAGCTGCGCCGCGGCGAGTTCACCGTCCTCATCGGCCCGTCCGGCGCGGGCAAGACGACGCTGCTCCACGTGCTCGGCGGCATCCAGCATCCGACCACGGGGCGCGTCAGCGTCGGGGGAGTGGACCTCGCGGAGGCCGGCGAGAGCGAGGTCGACCGCATCCGCCGCGACGAGATCGGCTACGTCTTCCAGTCGTTCGGCCTCATCGGCGCGCTCTCGGCGCAGGAGAACGTCGAGCTGCCGCTGCGGATCCAGGGCGCCGACCCCGCCGAGCGGACGCGGGTCGTCGCCCACCTGCTCGAGCGGGTGGGGCTGGCGGCCCACGCGGCGCAGCGTCCCGGGGAGCTGTCGGGCGGCCAGCAGCAGCGCGTCGGCATCGCCCGCGCGCTCGCGGGCCGGCCCACGGTCCTGCTCGCGGACGAGCCGACCGGGCAGCTGGATTCGCACACTGCCGAGGCGATGATCGAGCTGATCGGCTCGATCGCGCATGACGAGGGGGTCGCCGTGCTGCTGTCGACCCACGACCCGAGCATCGTCGATCGCGCCGACCGCGTGCTCGAGATCCACGACGGGGTGCTCAGACACCGGGGCTGATCGCCGCCGGGTGCCGTGCGCCGTCCGCACAGGCAGGGCCCGATAGACTGGTCAGCGCCCGAATCCGGGCGTCACCCCAATCGCAAGGACCCTCACATGGCGCGCGCCCTCCGCCCTGACCTCCGCAACGTCGCGATCGTCGCCCACGTCGACCACGGCAAGACGACCCTCGTGGACGCCATGCTCCGCCAGACGGGCTCGTTCGGCGAGCACGCCCACGTCGACGAGCGCGCGATGGACTCGAACGACCTCGAGCGCGAGAAGGGCATCACGATCCTCGCGAAGAACACCGCGATCACCTACGACGGCGCCCACACCGACATCCCGGTGACGATCAACGTCATCGACACCCCCGGCCACGCCGACTTCGGCGGCGAGGTCGAGCGCGGTCTGTCGATGGTCGACGGCGTCGTGCTGCTGGTCGACGCGAGCGAGGGCCCGCTGCCGCAGACGCGCTTCGTGCTGCGCAAGGCCCTCGAGGCCAAGCTCCCGGTGATCCTGCTGGTCAACAAGACCGACCGCCCCGACGCCCGCATCGCCGAGGTCGAGGAGGAGGCCCACGACCTGCTGCTGGGCCTGGCGAGCGACCTGCACGAGGACATCCCCGACCTCGACGTCGACGCGCTGCTCGACGTTCCGGTCGTGTACGCGTCCGGTCGTGCCGGCGCGGCATCGCGCACCCGTCCCGCCAACGGCGACCTGCCCGACAACGACGACCTCGAGCCGCTGTTCGAGGCGATCCTCGAGCACGTTCCGGCGCCGTCGTACGACGACGACGCACCGCTGCAGGCGTGGGTCACGAACCTCGACTCGAGCCCGTTCCTCGGCCGCCTCGCGCTGCTGCGCGTGTTCAACGGCACGCTCAAGAAGGGCCAGACGGTCGCGTGGGTGCGTCACGACGGCTCGCACACGAACGCCCGCATCACCGAGCTGCTCAAGACGAAGGCGCTCGAGCGCTTCCCGGCCGAGTCCGCCGGGCCCGGCGACATCGTCGCTATCGCCGGCATCGAGGAGATCACCATCGGCGAGACGATCGCCGACCCCGAGGACGTGCGCCCGCTCAAGGCGATCACCGTCGACGACCCGGCGATCTCGATGACGATCGGCACCAACACGTCGCCGCTGGTCGGCAAGGTCAAGGGCCACAAGGTCACCGCGCGCATGGTGAAGGACCGCCTGGACCGCGAGCTGATCGGCAACGTGTCGCTCAAGGTCGTCGACATCGGGCGCCCGGATGCGTGGGAGGTGCAGGGCCGCGGCGAGCTGGCCCTCGCGATCCTCGTCGAGAACATGCGCCGCGAGGGCTTCGAGCTCACCGTCGGCAAGCCGCAGGTCGTCACCCGCAAGGGCGAGGACGGCAAGGTCCAGGAGCCGTTCGAGCACCTCACGATCGACGCGCCCGAGGAGTACCTCGGCGCCATCACGCAGCTGCTCGCCGCCCGCAAGGGCCGCATGGAGACGATGGTGAACCACGGCACCGGCTGGGTGCGCATGGAGTTCATCGTCCCCTCGCGCGGCCTCATCGGCTTCCGCACCGAGTTCCTGTCGGTCACGCGCGGCACGGGCATCGCCAACGCGATCTCGCACGGCTACGACGACTGGGCCGGCCACATCGTCGCCCGCCAGAACGGCTCGATCGTCGCCGACCGCGCCGGCGTCGTCACCCCCTTCGCGATGATGGCGCTGCAGGAGCGCATGAGCTTCTTCGTCCAGCCCACCGAAGAGGTGTACGAGGGCATGGTCGTCGGCGAGAACACGCGCGCCGACGACATGGACGTCAACATCACCAAGGAGAAGAAGCTCACCAACATGCGCTCGTCGACCGCCGACGAGCTCGAGAAGCTCACCCCGCCGCGTCAGCTGTCGCTGGAGGAGAGCCTCGAGTTCGCCCGCGAGGACGAGTGCGTCGAGGTGACGCCCGAGAAGGTGCGCATCCGCAAGGTCATCCTCGACCAGACCGAGCGCGGTCGTGCGGCCTCCCGTCTGAAGCGCCAGGACGCCAACGCCTGATCGGGCTCCCGCCGGCGCAGTAGGCTCTGGCGGGTGACCGACGTTCCGCACTTCGACGAGGGGGCGGATGCCGCGCACCGGCGTCGCGCCTGGCGCGACGGGCTGGGGGTGGCGGTCGCCACGAGCGCCTACGGCGTCTCGTTCGGCGCGCTCGCGGTGGCCGCGGGCCTGGACGTCTGGCAGACGTGCGTGCTGAGCCTGGTGATGTTCACCGGCGGCTCGCAGTTCGCGTTCGCGGGCGTCATCGGCGCCGGGGGACTGGCGGCGATCCCCGCGGCGATCGCCTCGGCGACGCTGCTGGGCGTACGCAACATCGCCTACGGCATGCGCATGTCGCCGGTCATCGGGGCGGGCTTCTGGCGGCGCGCGGCGGCCGCCCAGTTCACGATCGACGAGTCCACCGCGGTCTCGCTCGCCCAGACGACGCATCGTGCGCGCCTCATCGGCTTCTGGGTCACCGGCATCGGCATCTACGTCGGCTGGAACCTCTCCACGCTCGCCGGCGCGCTGCTGGGCGACGTCCTCGGCGATCCGCGCGCGTACGGGCTCGACGCGGCGGCGGCCGCCGCCTTCCTGGCGCTGCTGTGGCCGCGGCTCCGGCAGCGCCAGCCGATCGTCGTCGGGGTGGCCGCGGCCGTGGTCGCGACGGTCCTCACGCCGCTGCTGATGCCCGGCATGCCCGTGCTCATCGCGGCGGTCGTCGCCGTCGTCGTGGGCTGGGCGAACTGGCTCGGACGCGATGAGCGCCCGCCGGAGGAGCCGGACGACGTCCCGGAGCTCGGGGGACTGCCGTGACGCTGTGGAACGCCGTGCTGATCGCCTCGATCCTGGCGGTCGCGCTCAAGACGCTCGGCTACCTGGTGCCGCCGCGCTTCCTCGAGGCGCCCCGGCCGGCGCGGATCGCCGACCTGCTCACGGTCGCCCTGCTGGCCGCCCTCGTGGCCGTGCAGACGCTCGGCGCGGGGCAGGCGGTCGTCGTCGACGCCCGCATCCCCGCCCTCGCGGTGGCGGCGGGACTGCTCGTCGCCCGGGCGCCGTTCCTGGTCGTCGTCGCCGCCGCCGCGCTGGTGGCGGCCCTGCTGCGGCTGTGGGGCTGGGCGGCCTGAGCGTTCGCCAGGGGCGCCCCCTCTAGACTGTCGCGGTGACCTCCTCGTGGGCCCGCTTCGCGACCTGGGCCGTCTCCCTGATCGTGGGCGCCGTGTACGGCGTCGCCGGCACCATCGCGCACTCCTATGAAATCGGCTGGTTCCCGCTCGGGCTGATCCTCGCCGCGATCGGGTGCGCCGCGCTGCTGATGGCGGTCCGGCTGCTGGCCGCCGACCGCTGGGCGGCGCTGGCGGCGGGCCTGGGCATGATGGGCACGACCCTCATGTTCTCGGGCGAGGGTCCCGGCGGTTCGGTCGTCGTGCCCCAGAACACCATCGCGATGGTGTGGACGCTGCTCGTCCCGCTGCTCGTGGTCGTAACAGTGGCGTGGCCCGAGCGCATGCGGGTGCGCCCGGACAACTAGACTGACTCCCGTGACGTACGTGATCGCTCTCCCCTGTGTGGATGTCAAGGACCGTGCCTGCATCGACGAGTGCCCGGTGGACTGCATCTACGAAGGGGACCGGATGCTGTACATCCACCCCGACGAGTGCGTGGACTGCGGCGCCTGCGAGCCGGTGTGCCCGGTCGAGGCGATCTACTACGAGGACGACCTCCCCGACGAGTGGCAGGACTACTACAAGGCCAACGTCGAGTTCTTCGAAGAGGTCGGCTCGCCCGGCGGCGCGGCCAAGGTCGGGGTGATCCACAAGGACCACCCGGTCATCGACGCCCTGCCTCCGCAGGACGCGTGACCCCCGTCCGGCACGGGGAGGCCTGATGGGCGTCGCGGACCTCGCCGACTACCCGTGGGATGCCGTCGCCCCGTACGCGCAGCGCGCCCGCTCGCATCCCGATGGCATCTGCGACCTGTCGATCGGGTCGCCGGTCGATCCGACGCCGGCGGTCGTCGCCGACGCTCTGCGGGCCGCCACCGACGCGCACGCCTACCCCCAGACGATGGGAACGCCGGCTCTCCGCGAGGCGATCGTCGACTGGTACGCCCGTCGACGCGGCGTGGCGGGCCTCACGGCCGAGCACGTGCTGCCGACGGTCGGCTCCAAGGAGCTCGTCGCCCTGCTGCCGCTGCTGCTCGACCTCGGCCCCGGCGACGTCGTCGTCCACCCGCGCGCGGCCTACCCGACCTACGAGGTCGGCGCGCGCCTGGTCGGCGCGACTCCGCTCGCCGCGGACGACCCCTCCGAGTGGCCCGAGAGCGCCCGCCTGATCTGGATCAACTCGCCCGGCAACCCCGACGGACGCGTGTGGGATGCCGCAAGCCTCGCGGCCGCCGTGGCCCGCGCCCGTGAGCTCGGCGCCGTGCTCGCCTCGGACGAGTGCTACGCCGAGCTCGGCTGGGATGCGCCGTGGGACTCCGAGCCCGTGCCGTCGGTGCTGGACGACCGCGCCACCGGCGGCGACCGCACCGGCGTGCTGTCGGTGTACTCGCTGAGCAAGCAGTCGAATCTCGCCGGGTACCGCGCCGCGTTCCTCGCCGGCGACCCCGTGCTGGTCGCCCGGCTGCTCACCGGTCGCAAGCACCTCGGGCTCATGCTCCCGGCTCCGGTCCAGCACGCGATGACGGTCGCGCTCGGCGACGACGCGCACGTGGCCGCGCAGAAGGAGCTCTACCGCCGCCGGCGTGCGGTGCTGCGCCCCGCCGTCGAAGCCGCCGGGTTCCGCATCGACCGCAGCGAGGGCGGACTGTACCTGTGGGCGACCGAGGGGCGCGACGCCTGGGAGTCGCTCGGGAGGCTCGCCGATCTCGGCATCCTCGCCGGCCCCGGGCACTTCTACGGGGCCCACTTCACCGAGCACATCCGGCTGTCGCTGACCGCGACGGACGAACGCATCGACACCGCCGCGGCCCGGCTGCGCGCCCGCTGACGCCATCTCTGAGGAATCCTCCAGTCGATCCACAGATGCCTTGGCTGTGTCGGCAGTAGGTCTGCACGCGCACTAGGCTGTAGAGCGGCGACGGGCTTCCCGTGCCGATTCCCCCGGTCGCGGCGACCCTCGCGACAGCGGGCGGACGAACACCCTGGACGACCAGACATCGCGAGGAGGCGCCGTGAGCGAAGCGGGCACCCAGCAGGAGAAGGCCACCCTCGAAGTCGGAGGGAAGACAGCCGAATTCCCGGTGCTGCGCGGCGTGGACGGCATCCCGAGCATCGACATCGCGACGCTGACGCGCCAGACCGGGCACACCACCCTCGACTACGGCTTCGTCAACACCGCGGCGACCAAGTCGGCCGTCACCTACATCGACGGCGACCAGGGCATCCTCCGCTACCGCGGCTACCCGATCGAGCAGCTGGCCAAGCACTCCAACTACCTCGAGGTCGCCTGGCTGCTGATCTACGGCGAGCTGCCCACGCCCGATCAGCTCGCCGAGTTCGATCACCGCGTGCGCCGCCACACGCTGCTGCACGAGGACCTCAAGCAGTTCTTCTCCGGTCTGCCCCACACCGCGCACCCGATGTCGGTGCTGTCGGCGGCGACCGCGGCGCTCTCGACGTACTACGAGGACCAGTCCGACCCGGCCAACCCCGAGCACGTCGAGCTGAACACGATCCGGCTCCTCGCCAAGCTGCCGGTCATCGCGGCCTACGCCCACAAGAAGAGCATCGGGCAGGCGTTCCTGTACCCCGACAACTCGCTGGGCTTCGTCGACAACTTCCTCAAGCTCAACTTCGGCGTCCTCAGCGAGCCGTACGAGATGAACCCTGTTATGTCGCGCGCGCTCGAGCGCCTGTTGATCCTCCACGAGGACCACGAGCAGAACGCCTCGACCTCGACAGTGCGCCTGGTCGGCTCGACCGGGGCGAACCAGTTCTCGTCGATCTCGGCCGGCATCAACGCGCTCTACGGCCCCCTGCACGGCGGCGCGAACGAGGCGGTCCTCGACATGCTGGCCCGCATCCGCGACTCGGGTGAGAGCGTCCAGCGCTTCGTCGAGCGCGTCAAGAACAAGGAAGACGGCGTGAAGCTCATGGGCTTCGGCCACCGCGTCTACAAGAACTACGACCCGCGGGCGAAGCTGGTCAAGGAGTCCGCCGACGAGGTGCTGCGCGAGCTGGGCGTGCACGACCCGCTGCTCGACCTCGCGAAGGAGCTCGAGGAGATCGCGCTCAACGACGACTACTTCAAGGAGCGTCGCCTCTACCCGAACGTCGACTTCTACACCGGCGTCATCTACAAGGCGATGGGCTTCCCGACGCGCATGTTCACCGTGCTGTTCGCGATCGGCCGCCTCCCCGGCTGGCTCGCCCACTGGCGCGAGATGCAGTACGACCCGCAGACGAAGATCGGCCGCCCCCAGCAGCTGTACACGGGCGCTCCCGAGCGCACGTACCCCGGCCTGGCCTGAGCGTGGTCCGCGGCTGCTCGCCATGACGCGGGCAGCCCGACCGTCGCCGCGCGCCGAGGCGCGTGGGCGATCGAGTGCGTTCGGTCTCGTCCGGCCCGGTCACTCCTCCGCGGCGGCGCGCCGCTCCAGCTCGGCCGCGACGTCGGGCACCTGGGTCGTCAGATCGCGCGGGGGCCGCTCGTAGCCGCCGCCGGCCGGACGAGAGGGGATGACGACCTCTTCGCGCTCGATCGGCTTCCACGGCACCTGCGAGACGAGGTGCGCCATCATGTTGATCCGGCCGCGCCGCTTGTCTTCGTTGTCGACCTCGAACCAGGGCGCCTCGGGGATGTCGGTGTGCACGAACATCGTGTCCTTCGCGCGGGAGTAATCCTCCCACTTCGTGATCGACATCACATCGTTCGGGCTGAGCTTCCAGCGGCGCATCGGGTCCTGCGCGCGCGAGAGGAAGCGGGCCTCCTGCTCGACATCCGACACGCTGAACCAGTACTTCAGCAGCAGCACGCCGTCCTCGACCAGCATCCGCTCGAAGATGGGGGCCTGGTGGAGGAAACGGTGGTACTCGGCGTTCGAGCAGAAGCCCATGACGTGCTCGACGCCGGCGCGGTTGTACCAGGAGCGGTCCATCAGCACGATCTCGCCCGCCGCGGGAAGGTGCGGGATGTACCGCTGGAAGTACCACTGCGTGCGCTCGCGCTCGGTGGGCGCGGGAAGGGCGACGATGCGCGTGACGCGCGGGTTCATGTAGGCCGACACGCGCTTGATCGTCGAGCCCTTGCCGGCGGCGTCGCGGCCTTCGAAGATCACCACGATGCGGGCACCGGTGTTCTGGACCCACGCCTGCATCTCGACCAGCTCGGCCTGCAGGCGCTTGATCTCCTTCTTGTACAGCGGCTTGGGAACCCGCTTGCGCTTCCCGTCGTGCGTCATCATCGCTCCCTCGCGGTCGATGACTCGACTCTAGGCGTGCAGGGCCTCGTTCAGGGTGACCCCCACGCCGTCGCGCGGGACGGCCTCGATCGCGCCGGTGAGCGAATTTCGGCGGAACAGGATGCCGTTCACGCCCGACAGCTCGCCCCCCTTGACCGTGGGGCGCGTGCCGTCGGCGCGAACCGGCTCCTTCGCGAGCACGATCTTCGAGCCCGCGGTGACGTACAGGCCGGCCTCGACGACGCAGTCATCGCCGAGCGAGATGCCCACGCCGGCGTTGGCCCCGAGGAGCGTGCGCGCGCCGATGGCGACCTTGTGGGTGCCGCCGCCCGAGAGCGTGCCCATGATCGATGCGCCGCCGCCGATGTCGCTGCCGTCGCCGACGACGACGCCCTGCGAGATGCGGCCCTCGACCATCGAGGCGCCGAGCGTGCCGGCGTTGAAGTTGACGAAGCCCTCGTGCATCACGGTCGTGCCGGGGGACAGGTACGCGCCCAGGCGCACGCGCGAGGCGTCGGCGATGCGGACGCCGGCGGGCGTGACGTAGTCGAGCAGACGCGGGAACTTGTCGAGCCCCTGCACCTGGATGCCCTCGCGCTGCAGCATGGGGCGCAGCCGCGTCAGGTCGTCGGGGTGCACCGGTCCGGCGTTGGTCCATGCGACGTTCGGCAGGTGCCCGAAGATGCCATCGAGGTTGAGGCCGTTCGGCTCCACGACCCGGTGCGACAGCGCGTGCAGGCGCAGGTAGGCGTCAGAGGTCGACGCGGGGGCGGCATCCAGGTCGACCTCGACGGTCACGACCTCGACGTCGACGCCGCGCCGGGGATCGGCCACCGCGAGACGATCGAGGTCGGCCGGCGGCTTGGACTGGTCGAAGCCGAGGGGGATGCGGCCGGAGCCGACCTCGGGGTACCAGGTGTCGAGCACCGTTCCGTCTGCCGTGGTCGTCGCGAGGCCGACGCCCCAGATCCATCGCTCTTCGCTCACCCGTCCACGATACCGGGCCCGCCTTCGCGGATCGGGCGGCGGGCGTGCGTCGGTAGACTCGGGGGATGCCGCAGCTCGACCTGTCCGCATCCGCTGTCGACCTCACCCGCGCGATCTGCGACATCCCCAGCGTCTCGGACGACGAGACCGTCCTCGCGGATGCGATCGCCGACGCCCTCGCCGATCTGCCGCACCTCGAGGTGCACCGCGATGGCGACACGATCGTGGCGCGCACGATGCTCGGTCGATCCCAGCGCGTCGTGATCGCCGGTCACATCGACACCGTCCCGATCAACGGCAACGTGCCCACGCGCGACGTCGAGGTCGACGGCGAGCCGCACCTGTGGGGTCGCGGCACCGTGGACATGAAGGCCGGCGTGGCGGTGCAGCTCAAGCTGGCCGCAGAGCTCGTCGCCCCCCGCGTCGACATCACCTGGATGTGGTACGACCACGAAGAGGTCGAAGCCGCCAAGAACGGACTCGGGCGCCTGGCGCAGGCGCGCCCCGACCTGTTCGAGGCCGACTTCGCGATCCTCGGCGAGCCCTCGAACGGCCAGGTGGAGGGCGGGTGCAACGGCACTCTGCGCGCCGTGGTGCGCACGCACGGCGTGCGCGCGCACAGCGCCCGGGCATGGATCGGCGAGAACGCGATCCATGCGGCGGCGCCGATCCTCGCGCGCCTGGCGGAGTACCGTCCGCGCGACGTGGAGGTCGAGGGCCTGGAGTACCGCGAGGGGCTGAACGCCGTGCGCATCTCGGGCGGCGTCGCCGGCAACGTCATCCCCGACGCGTGCGAGGTCGAGGTCAACTACCGCTTCGCTCCCAGCAAGGACGCCGATCAGGCCGTCGCGCATGTGCGCACGGTGTTCGAGGGGTTCGAGGTCGAGATCACCGACCTGTCGCCGGGGGCGCGTCCCGGTCTCGATGCGCCGCTCGCGCAGGAGTTCGTGTCGGCCGTCGGCGCCGTGCCGCAGCCGAAGTACGGCTGGACCGACGTCGCGCGCTTCAGCGCCCTCGGCGTTCCGGCGGTCAACTACGGGCCGGGCGACCCGCACCTCGCGCATCACGACGAGGAGCGGGTCCCGCTCGCGCAGATCGAGGCCGTCGAGCGCGGGCTGCGCGCGTGGCTGACCTGAGCAGCGAACCGGCGCCGGCGCACGAGCGCCACCGCGTGCCGAGGTGGGCGGCGATCGCGGCGATCTACCTCGTCGCACGGCTGATCACGACCGGCTTCCTGCTGCTGGCGGCGAACCTGTCGACGGCGTCGTCCCGATTCGGGGCGGATGCCGACCTCGGCTCGCTGCTGGGCGGCTGGGACGCCGCCTGGTACGCGTACATCGCGGCGGTCGGCTACCCCACCGACCTGCCGCTCTCGGCCGACGGCTTCGTCGAGACGAACCAGTGGGCCTTCATGCCCGTGTATCCGTACCTGTCGGCGGTCGTGGGGGCGCCGTTCGGCTCGTGGCTGGCCGGCGCCGTGGTGGTCTCGCTCGCGGCCGGCTACGGCGCGTGCCTGGTGCTGTTCGCGCTCCTGCGGGATCGCATCGGGGATTCGCCGGCGATGTGGGCGGTGGTCTTCTTCTCGGTGGGGCCGCTCGCGGCGCTCTTCCACGTCGGGTACGCCGAGTCGCTGTTCCTGCTGCTGCTGTTCCTGGCCCTCTGGGCGGTGATGCGCCGGCGGTTCGCGTGGGTGTACCCGCTCATCGTCGTGATGGGCTACACGCGCCCGGGTGTGCTGGCGTTCGCGCTGTTCCTCGGGCTCTACGGCATCCATCGCTGGTTCACGCGCCGGCGCGACCCCCTGCCGGTCCGTGACATCGTGCACATCGTCGCACTCGGGGCGCTCGCGACGATCGTGGGGTTCTCATGGCAGTTCATCGCCGCGGCGGTGACCGGCTCCCCGAGCGCGTACCTCGACACCGAGCTGGCGTGGCGGCGGGGCTGGATCGACACCAGCGAGCACTTCGTGCCGTTCAGCGGCTTCATCGAGGGTGCGGCGCTGTGGTTCCGGCTGTGGGGACTGCCCGAGGTGGCCGCCTACGTCGTGCTCGGACTGGTCGTCGCGGGGATCGCGGCTGTGCTGCTGTTCGTTCCCGCGGTGAAGGCGCTCGGACCCGAGATCCGCCTGTGGAGCGCGAGCTATCTGGTGTACCTGCTGGCGGTCTTCTTCCCGCAGTCGAGCGTGTTCCGGCTGCTCGTGCCGCTGTCGCCGCTGTGGGGCGCGGCGGCGGTCCCGCGGTCGGTCTGGTGGCGGGGCGGGGTCGTCGCAGTGTGCCTGCTGGGGCAGTGGTGGTGGATCTACAACATGTATGCGCTCGCCAGCATGTACTGGCAGATCCCCTGACCGCGTGGCGTGATCATCCCCAGATCGGGGCGCGGATTATCCCCCGTCCGGGACCCGGGATAAACTTGTCAGGCTGACACCCGATGTAAAGGAGCCGCAATGGCAGCCATGAAGCCGCGAACCGGAGACGGGCCGATGGAGGCAGTGAAGGAGGGGCGCCTCATCATCGTGCGTGTGCCGTTGGAAGGCGGCGGGCGCCTCGTCGTCTCGGTGAACGACGCTGAGGCCAAGGAGCTTTACGACGTGCTCGGCGGTGTGGTCAACCCCGCGTGAGCCCCATCGCATTCTGAGACGGCCGGTCTTCTGACCGGCCGTTCTCTTTTCCCGGGAGGATCAGTCGCCCTCGACGGTCGTCAGCTGCAGGAGTCCCTCGCCGACGATGGACAGCGCCCCGATGACGGCGGGCGATGCCTGGGTCTCCTGGATGAGAGAGCGGTAGGCGCTGACGACCGGGTCTCGCTTGACGGGATCGGCGACGGCGCCGCCGGCGAGGACCCGCGGCACGAGCACCGTGCCCCCGGGGCGGACCAGCTCCAGACCGTGCTCGACGTACTCGATGACACCGGCCGGATCGGCATCCACCAGCACGATGTCGTAGGACGCCTCGTTCATGCGCGGCAGAACATCCGCGGCGCGGCCCGTGATGAACCGGGCGCGCGCGGGCGGGACCTTGGCCTCCGCGAACGCCCGTCGAGCGGCCCCGAGATGCTCGGGCTCGCTGTCGATCGTCGTGAGCGTCGCCCGCGGCGCGCCGTGCATGAGCCACAGTCCCGAGACGCCGGCGCCGGTGCCGATCTCGACGATGTTCATGGCTCGGCCGACGGCGGCGATGAGGGCGCACTGCGCGCCGACTTCGGGGCTGATCGGCGACGCTCCGAGTTCGAGCGCGTGCGCCCGGGCGCGCGCGATGTGCTCGGGCTCGACCGTCGCCTCGGCGGCGAATCGGCGGTTGGCATCGTGGTCGGACATCTCTCCTCCGGAGTCAGCCTACGACGGCCCTGTGCAAGAACCCGTCCGGCGCGGCGGTAACCTGAACACATGTTCTTCGGGCTCACGATCGAGAAGCTGCTGCTCATCGCCGTCGTCGCAGCGTTCGTCATCGGCCCCGAGCGTCTTCCGCGCGCCGCAGAGGCGCTGGCGCGTTTCACCAGGCAGGCGAAGGACTGGGTCAATTCGGCCAAGACCCGCGTCAAGGACGAGATGGGCGAGGACTTCGACGACGTCGACTGGCGCACGCTGGACCCGCGTCAGTACGACCCGCGTCGCATCATCCGCGAGGCGCTGCTCGACGACGCCCCGACGCCGACCGTCCGCGCCGCACAGGCCGCCGCCGTGACCACGACCGCGCTCTCGGCGCCGGTCGCGTCGCCCTTCAAGGGACCGGAGGCGAAGACGCCCTCCAAGTCCGAGGAGCCCACGCCGTTCGACTCCGAGGCGACCTGAGCTCTCAGGCGGGACGCATCGGCAGCGGGCGTCCCGTGAGTCCGCGCGGCGTGCGCGCGATGTGGTCGGCGACCTGCGCGATCGCGGCGGAGGCCGCATCGCCCGGATGTGCGAGGACCGCGGGCACACCGGCGTCGGCGTCCTGACGCAGCGCCGGGCTGAGCGGGATCGACGCCACGAGGGGCACGTCCTCGTCGTCGGTGCTGAGCGCCGCGGCGACGGCCGCGCCGCCGCCGGACCCGAACAGATCCAGGACCGTGCCGTCGGGCATCGCCATCGCCGCCATGTTCTCGACGACGCCGATGACGCGCTGGCCGGTCTGACGGGCGACGAGGCCGGACCGCACGGCGACGTCGGATGCAGCGGCCTGCGGCGTCGTCACCACCAGCACGTCGGCGTGGGGGAGCAGCTGCCCGACCGAGATCGCGACGTCGCCGGTGCCCGGCGGCATGTCGAGCAGCAGCACGTCGAGGTCGCCGAAGAACACGTCGGTGAGGAACTGCTGCACCGTGCGGTGCAGCATCGGTCCGCGCCAGGCGACGGCGCCCACAGGCCCGTCGGCGTCGCCGCGGCGCAGGAACATCCCGATCGAGATCGTCTTCACGCCGTGCGCGACCGGCGGCAGCATGAGGTCGTCGATGCGGGTCGGCTGGGGCGCCGCACCGTCGGCGTCCGTCAGGCCGAGGAGAGCAGGGATCGAGAACCCGTGCACGTCGGCGTCGATCAGGCCGACCGACAGGCCGCGCTCGGCGAGCGCGACGGCGAGGTTCGCCGTGACGGTGGACTTGCCGACGCCGCCCTTGCCGCTGGTGACGGCGATGATCCGCGTGAGGCTGTCGGGTCCGAACGGCATCTCGCGCGGTGCGCGCCCGTCGCGCAGCTTGTCGGTGAGGGCCGCGCGCTCCGCGGGGGTCATGACGCCGAGTTCCAGGTCGACCTCGTCGACGCCGTCGACCGACAGTGCGGCCGCGCGCACGTCGCGGCTGATGCGATCGGAGGCGGGGCAGCCCACGATCGTGAGGGCGATGCCGACTTGGGCGACCGAGCCGGTCACCGCGATGTCGCGCAGCATGTCGAGATCGGCGAGCGGGCGCCGCAGTTCGGGGTCGGTGACCGCGCCCACCGCGCGGCGCACCGCGTCGGCGGCGCTCACGAGGCGGGTGTCCGGTCGCCGTCGTCGCCGGAGGACTCGTCGAGCCGCTCGAGCATGCGCGAGAGCTCGGCGCGGAGCACGTCGCGGGTGATCGCCTCGCTCTGGTACTCGGTGACGGCCATGCGCAGCGCCACGACCTCGCGGGCGAGGTACTCGGTGTCGGCGAGGTTGCGCTCGGCGCGCTGACGGTCCTGCTCCATCGCGACGCGGTCGCGGTCGTCCTGGCGGTTCTGCGCGAGCAGGATCAGCGGGGCGGCGTAGGAGGCCTGCAGCGAAAGCACGAGCGTGAGCGCCGTGAAGCCGAACGCGGCCGAGTCGAAGCGCCACTCGGGCGGCGCGAGGGTGTTCCACGCGATCCAGCTGAGGCAGAAGACGGTGAGTCCGAGCAGGAACGCCGGGGTGCCCATGTTGCGGGCGATCCACTCGGTGAAGCGGCCGAAGCGATCGCGCGAGCGGCGCGGCGGGCGCGGGCCCAGGACGCCGCCGCGGCCGCGGGGCGCGTCGAGAGAGGGCTGGCGGGGCTGGCGTGCCATCAGCGCACCACCGGGTTGCTCGTGGTCGCCGGCGACGCGTCGCGATGCGCGTCCTGCGAGCGCCAGTCTTCGGGCAGCAGGTAGTCGAGGACGTCGTCGACCGAGACGGCGCCGACGAGCCGGTGTGCGGCGTCGACGACGGGAAGCAGCACGAGGTCGTAGCTGGCGAGGCGCCGCGCGACCTCGGCAGCGCTCGCGGACGCGGGCACGGGTTCGAGCGTCTCGTCGATGATGGCGCCGATCCGCTCGTGCGGCGGATAGCGCAGCATCCGCTGGAAGTGCGCCGTGCCGAGGAATCGCCCGGTGGGGGTTTCGTACGGCGGGAGGGTGATGAAGACGGATGCCGCCAGCGCCGGGTGCATCTCGTGACGGCGGATGAGGGCCAGCGCCTCGGCGACGGTGGCGTCGGCCGGCAGGATGATCGGCTCGCTCGTCATCAGGCCGCCGGCGGTGTCGGGCTCGTACTTCAGCAGCTCGCGGACGTCCTCGGCCTCTTCGGGCTCCATCAGCTCGAGCAGCTGCTCGAGGCGGCCTTCGGGCAGCTGGCCGAGCAGATCGGCGGCGTCGTCGGGGTCCATCGCGTCGAGGATGTCGGCGGCGCGGTCGTCGCCCAGCTGCTCGAGGATGTGGATCTGCTCGTCCTCGGGCATCTCTTCGAGAGCGTCGGCGAGACGGTCGTCGGGAAGCTCTTCGGCGACCTCGAGCAGGCGGTCCTCGGGAAGGTCCAGCAGCGTGTTGGCGAGGTCGGCGGCCTTGAGCTCGGAGTACGTGGCGACGAGCTGCTCGGCGGACTGCGCCTCGCCCGAGGTCTGGTCTTCGCGCACGTCGTTCCAGCCGGCGAAGGTCGTCGGACCCTTGGCGAACGGCGACGGGCTCGTCTTGGGCCGCCGCAGGAACAGCTGGCCGATGTCCCACTCGCCCAGGCGGTTGCGCTCGATGGCGACGTCCTCGATGACGGCTTCGCCGGAGCCGTCGCGCAGGAACACCTTGCGGCCGAGGAGCTCGGCGACCACGCGCACCTCACCGCCGCGCTGCTCGAAGCGGCGGACGTTGATGAGGCCCGTCGTGATGACCTGGCCCGTCGCGATCGACGTGATGCGGCCGATGGAGAGGAACACGTGGCGGCGACCCGGGATCTCGACGACGAGTCCCACGACGCGCGGCGGATCGTCGCGTCGATAGATGACGACGACGTCGCGCACCTTGCCCACCCGATCGCCCGAGGGATCGAAGACCGTGGTGCCGGTCAGGCGCGCGACGAAAACCCTCTGCGTGCTCACACTCACAGAGTAGCCGGGCCGGGCGTGCGAGGATGGAGAGATGACCATGATGGGCGGAGGGCTCCCGCAGGGCAAGGGCGAGGTCGGCGAGACCGTCGCCAACTACCCGACGTACGAGGGCGCGCAGAAGGCGGTGTCGGCGCTCATCGCCGCCGACGTCCCGGCGCGCCACATCGCGATCGTCGGGATGGGCCTGCGATCCGTGGAGCGCATCACCGGACGGCTCGGCTACGCATCGGCCGCGCGCTCGGGCGCGATCAACGGCCTCCTTCTCGGCCTGTTCTTCTCGGCGATCCTCGTCATCGGCAGCCCATCGGTGCCGATCCAGGCATTCGTGGGCGTGCTGTTCGTCGGCATCGCGATCGGCATGCTGATGAGCATCGTGACGTACGCGATCGTGCGCCGCCGCCGCGACTACGCCTCGGTGATGCAGGTCGTCGCCGACCACTACGACGTCACGGTCACCGCCGACAGCTACCACAAGGCGCGCCAGGTCCTCGGGGTGACGGGCGCGCCGCCGGCCCGCCCGCAGGCGGCGCCAGCGCAGGCGCAGCCCGTCGCGCAGCCGGCTCAGCCCGCGCAGCCCGCCCCCGTCGAGCCGCCGAAGTACGGCGAGCGGATCGCTCCCGCGCCGCCGGTGACCGAGGCCGGTTCCGAGGGCTCGGGCGAGGCTCCCGCCGCCGAGCCGCGCGACGGCGAGACCAGCGGGCGATGAGCGAGGGCGACGCCCTGCGGCTGGGCGTCGAGCTGCCGAACGGCGCCGCCGAGGTCTCGGCCGCGTCCGAGCACGCTGACGACGCCTGGGCGACCCTGGCGATCGCGCACGGCGCCGGTGCCGGGTTCGACCACCCGTTCATGATCGGCTTCGCGCGCGGGATGCGCGCCGCCGGAGTGTCGACGCTGCGCTTCAACTTCCCGTACGTCGAGGCAGGCAGGCGGATGCCGGGACCGGCGCCGCATGCGATCCGAACGTGGCAGGCGGTGGCCGAGGCGGCTGCGGGGCTGTCTCCGCAGCCGCTGTGGGCGGCGGGCAAGTCCTACGGCGGCCGCATGGCTTCCATGGCCGCCGCCGAGGGCGTGATCTCGCCGCGTGGGCTGATCTACCTCGGGTACCCGCTGCATCCGCCCGGCAAGCCCGAGAAGCCGCGCATCGAGCACCTGCCGTCGGTCGCCCAGCCGCAGCTGTTCGTCGAGGGCACGCGCGACCCGTTCGTCGATCCGCACGAGCAGCTCATCGAGGCGGTGGCCTCATGTCAGGACGCATCGATCACGTGGATCGAGGGCGGCGGCCACTCGTTCGAGGTCGCCGGCAACAAGCGCCCGGCGGATGTCGTGGGGGAGGAGCTCGCGCCGCTGGTCGCGGAGTGGATGCGCGGCAGAGTGCTAGCATTGCTGTCACGGAGGTGATGGCGATGGCGACCTTGACGATCCGCAACCTGCCCGACGCGACGCGGCTGGCTCTCAAAGCGCGCGCTGCGGCGCACAACCAGTCGATGGAGGCCGAGGTGCGTGACATCCTCGCCGACGCCGTCGCCGCCCGCTCGGACTTCGTCGTCGATTGGATCGCGGCGACCGCTTCGCTTCGCGGCGATTTCGAGGCGCCCGAGCGTTCGCCCGCCCGAGATGTCGACTTGTCGTGATCGTCGCCGACACGAACGTCCTCTCCGAGCCTCTGCGTCCGGCGCCGGACCCTCAGGTTCTGGCGTGGCTGGCTGACCACAGCGGCGAACTCGCCGTCACGACGCTCACCGTGGGTGAATTGTTCTACGGTGCTCAGCGCTTGCCGCCCGGACGGCGGCGGGAACACCTTCTCACTGCTGTCGAGGCGATCGTGTCGTCAGCGGGAGATCGGCTGCTCCCGTATGACTCCCCGGCCGCGCGGCAATATGGACTCCTGCGCGCGCGTCGCGAAGCGGCCGGGCATGCGGTGAGCGTCGAAGACACCATGATCGCCGCGATCTGCCTGGCCGGCGGCCATGAGCTGGCGACCCGGAACACCCGCGACTTCGCAGACACCGGAGTCGTCCTCCACGACCCCTGGACGCAGTAGCCGACGTGGTGTGTGCGCGCCCGCGTGACCTTCGCCTCTGTTCCGCGCGCTCTCGGGGAGGACAGTGGTGTCCGGATAGCGAAGAAGCGAAAGGGGTGAGGCGCCATGTCCGGCAGGGCACGCGCCATCGTCGCCCTTGTCTCGGCGCTCGCACTGGCCGGCGGAGTCGCCGGATGCACGGCGAGCGACTCCGAGCTCGAGGCGCAGCTGGAGCAGGTCACGGCGGAGCGGGATGCGCTGCCGGCGCAGATCGACGCGGATGCCGTGAGATACGACAACACCATCGCGGTCCATGAGGAGGTGCGCGCCATCCTCGACGACCCCGAGGCGTACGGGACCGAAGACGAGGTGGTCGCCGCCCTGGCGGCGCTGGCGACTCCTGAGGCCGAGATGTACGACGACGCCTACGGCGACGGCGTCGGCATGCAGCAGGCCTGGTACCAGACGCTGTACAGCGGTGCCATGGACTCGCGGATCGAACTGGTCCACGAGTGGGTGGCGCGCGACGGCTCCCAGAGCGGCGGGCTGTGGCTCTGGTACGGCACGAATCTCGCCGGCAACGAGTTCCAGCTCGTCGGCGTGCAGATCGACGATCACGACGACGACGGGCTCATCACGCACGAGCTGGTCGTCTACCCGTACCCCGACGCGTATGTGATCGAAGCGCTCGAGGGAGCCGGGACGACGGTCATCGACTTCTCGGGCGAGTAGGCGGCGCAGGCGCTCCCGCGACAGGTCGCCGAGCACCGGGTCACGAGACGGTCGGTCCGGCCGCAGCCAATCGCGCCGCCGCCACCCGGTGGATCGCGCGACGCTCGGCGTCGCTGTCGCAGCAGTCGAGCGCGCGGTCGAACGCCTCGCGTGCGGCGCGCCGGTCGCCGGTCTGGGCGAGCATGTCGGCGCGGGCGAGGTGGAAGTAGTGATAGTCCGCGAGATCGTCCGCCAGCGGCTCGAGCAGCGCCAGGCCGGCCACGCCGCCCTCGGCGAGCGACGCGGCGACGGCTTCATTGAGCCGAATCACCGGCGACGGCTCGAGTTTTCCGAGCACGGCGTACAACCGCCTGATCGTCGCCCAGTCGGTCTCGTCGAACGTCGGCGCGTCGGCGTGAGCGCCGGCGATCGCCGCCTGCAGCTGGTACGGCCCCACCCGGCGATGGCTCAGCGCTCGACGCAGCAGGCGTCGCCCCTCGGCGATGGCCGCGGCGTCCCACAGCGACCGGTCCTGCTCCGAGAGGAGGACCACCTCGCCGTCGGCGTCCAGGCGTGCCGGACGTCGCGCATCGGTGAAGGCGAGCAGCGCCGCGAGCCCCCACGTCTCGGGTTCGTCCGGCAGCAGCTCGCACAGGCATCCGGCCAGCCAGCGGGCCTCGTCGCACAGGTCGCCGCGGATGAGCTCGCCCGTCGGTGCGGCATGGCCCTGCGTGTAGATCACGTAGACGATCCGCAGAACCTCGTGGAGCGACTCCGCCTGGTGACCGCGATCCGGCACCTGGAACGGGATGTTCGTCGCGGCGATCTTCTTCTTCGCCCGCACGAGGCGCTTGGCCATCGTCGCCTCGGGCACGAGGAACGACTTCGCGATCGCCGCCGTCGGGAGCCCGACGACGTAGCGGAGCGTGAGCGCCACGCGCGCGGACTCGTCGAGGGCGCGGTGGCAGCATCCGAAGATCATCGCCAGCAGGTCGTCGGCGATCGGTCCGCGCTCTCGCTGCGGCAGCTCGAGCGCGGCCCGCACGTCGTCCTCGCGCTGCGCCCAGCGGATGTCGCGGCGCGCCTGATCGATCGCCCAGCGGCGCGCGACCGTGACCAGCCACGCGCCGGGGACGTCCGGGGTGCCGTCTGACGGCCAGCGCTCCGAGGCCGCGGCGAACGCGTGCTGGGCGGCATCCTCGGCGAGGTCGAGGTCGCCGAGGTCGGCGCGCAGCGTCGCGACCAGGCGCGGCCACTGCGCGGCGAAGACCTCGGCGACCTCCGCGTCCGGCATCCCTATCCGGCCATCGCCGAGACATCCAGGACGGCGCGGATCTCGACGGAGCCGTAGCCGATGTTCGGCACCTTCTCGGCGTACGAGATCGCGGTGTCGAGGTCGGGAACGTCGATGACGTAGTAGCCGCCGAGGTACTCCTTCGTCTCGGCGAAGGGGCCGTCGGTGACGACCGTGCCGCCGTCGCGCACGCGGACGGTCGTGGCGGTGTCGACGGGGTGGAGCGCCTCGCCCGAGACGAACACGCCCGCCTGCTTGAGCATGTCGTCGTACGCGAACCATTCGCCCATCTCGGCGGCCTCTTCGGGGCTGCCGGGCTGCGGGCCCGCGTCCGGAGCGCTGGTGAGCAGAAGCATGTACTGCATGGGAGTGTCCTCTCGTCACGGGAGCCGCCCCCTGCGGCCCCTCACCGAAGTGACGAACAACAGTCGACCAGATGGACACCTCGAGCGCACGGGTTGTCGCAGATCTCGTGGATCCGCCGACAGCAGGCTTCGAACGGACGTCGGATGCCGCCTCCACCGATCGGTGGATGCCGCGCGGGAGCCCGAGAGCGAGACTCGGGAGCACAGAGTTCGCAGACGGAAGAAGCCATCATGTCCACGCCGGCCATCACGATCCGCCGCCCCGGCCTGGTGCCGGCGCTCGTCTCGCTGCTTCCCACAGCGGTGTTCCTGCTCGTCGACAACTGGCTCGGACTGATCCCGGCGATGATCGCCGCCAGCGCGATCGCGATCGTGCTGATCGTCGTCCGCCGCAGCCGCGGCCGCGGCATCGGCGTGCTGCTGCCGCTCACGCTCGCCTACGTCGTGGTCAAGGCCGTCGCGGGCGTCCTCACGCAGTCGCACGTGGTCTACTTCGGCGCCGGCATCGCCCTGAGTGCCGTGATCGCGGTGGCGGTCGGCGCGACGGCCTTCACGCGCCGGCCGGTCGCCGTCTACCTGATGCCGCTCGTGACCCCGTACCGCCACCTGACCGCGGAGCACGCCGTCTACCGGCGCGTCGCCGCCCACGTCACGCTCGTGTGGGCGCTCGTGGAGCTCGGCATCGCCGGGTGGGAGGCCTGGCACCTGTCGGTGTCGTCGGCGACCGAGTTCGTGATCATGCGCACCATCGGCCCCTGGATGGCGATGGCCGTGCTGATCTTCTTCCTGATCTTCTACATCCGCTTCCGCCTCGACCGCTACGAGTGGGCGATGCGCCGCGCCGAGGAGCGGGAAGCCGCCCAGGTCGCCGCCTGACGGCACTGTCCGTCGATCGGGTTACGCGCGCGCATCGATGCGTGATGCGATGACTTTCGATCTCCCGATCGAGGCTCTACCGCCCCGCGGCGTACCCCTGCATGCCGCGCGGGTTCGCGGCTGCCCACACCGTTCCGCGGTCGCGGTCGATACCAACGGCCGACAGGCGCCCGAGACGCCATTCGCCCGCGCGGACCACGTCGTGCCCGCGCCGCGCGAGTCCCTCGACGATGTCGTCGCCGATGCGATCCTCGACGACGGCGCCGGCAGGCTCCCACGTGCGCGGCCAGAACGAGTCGACGAGCGCGACGGTGTGCAGGATCGGGGCGTCGATGGCCTCCTGCGCGGCATAGCCGCCCGCGAGCATGCGCAGCAGCATCGGCAGTTGCCACTGGTCCTGCTGGTCGCCGCCCGGTGACCCGAGGGCCATGACCGGCGCCCCGTCGCGCAGCACGAGCGTCGGGGTGAGCGTCGTGCGGGGGCGCGCGCCGGGACGCAGCGCCGAGGGCGACGACTCGTCGAGCCACGCCATCTGCAGGCGCGTGCCGAGGCAGAAGCCGAGCTCGGGGATCGTCGGGCTCGACTGCAGCCAGCCGCCCGAGGGCGTCACCGAGACGATGTTGCCCCAGCGGTCGACGACGTCGATGTGGCACGTGTCCCCGCGCGTGTGCCCCTCGCGCGAGACGGTGGGCTCACCGGCGCCGGCGAACGAGACGGCCTCGTCGGCCGAACGGCGCAGCGGCGGACGGAAGGGCTCGCGCCCGGGCACCGAGCCCGGACGCCACGCGCGCGACGCGACGTCGCCGATCTCGGCTCGTCGGCCGGCGAGGTACGCGTCGTCGAGGAGCGGATCAAGATCCACGCCGTCGCCGAAGTACGCGTCGCGATCGGCGAGCACCAGCTTGAGGGTCTCGAGCACCGTGTGGGCGCCGGCCTCGGTCGACACGTCCAGCAGCTCGTCGGGCAGCGGCTCGAGGATCCGCAGCGCCTGCAGCAGCGCCGGGCCCTGGCACCACGCG
Organism: Microbacterium thalassium; assembly: GCF_014208045.1. NCBI lineage: Bacteria > Bacillati > Actinomycetota > Actinomycetes > Micrococcales > Microbacteriaceae > Microbacterium > Microbacterium thalassium. The sequence continues at coordinate 2,828,339 of NZ_JACHML010000001.1, read as the reverse complement.
CCCGCCTTCGCCACGGTGTGGCCGCGGAAGGTCGCCGTCAGGGCCTCCTCGTACCCGGCGCGGAAGCCCGCGAAGTCGGCGGGGGAGATGACCGCAGCGTGGTCGCCGCCGGTGGAGTGGCGGTGGGGCCGGGCGAGGAAGGCGGATGCCGCCTGCGCCACGAGACCGGTCGCCCACTCGGCACGGGCGGCCTCGACGCGCGACGCGCGGTCGTCGGCATCCGCTCCCGCCGCGATGAGCCGTTCGAGCACGCCGGCGTACGCGGGGTTGCGGTGCAGGTCGCCGGCCTGCGGCACCTCGCCGCCGGGCAGCCACAGGTCGGCCGACGTCGGCCAGTGGTCGCGGAAGAGATCGGCCACTCGTTCGATCACGGCGACCGTGGTCGGAAGCAGCGGGGCGCCGTCGCGCGCGTACCCGATCGCAGGGCCGAGCACGTCGGCGAGTTCCATCGTGCCGTGGTCGCGCAGCAGCAGCAGCCACGCGTCGACGGCGCCCGGGATCGCCGCGGCGAGGCCGCCCGCGCCGGGCACGAGGTCGAGCCCCTCGCCGCGGAAGTGCTCGATCGTCGCGCCGGCCGGAGCGGGGCCCTGGCCCATCAGCACGACCGGGCGTCCAGGGTCGTCGGCCGTCGCGAACAGCCCCACGAGGTCGCCGCCCGGGCCGTTGAGGTGCGGCTCGACGACGTGCAGCACGAACGCCCCGGCGACTGCGGCGTCGAACGCGTTGCCGCCGCGCTCGAGCATCGCCTGCGCGCTCGCCGTCGCCAGCCAGTGCGTCGACGCCGACATGCCGAACGTGCCCGTCAGCGTCGGGCGCGTCGTGAACGAGTCGGGTGGGGTGAAGCTCACTTCTTCAGGCGTGTGATCCACGCCTCGACCTCGTCGGCCGTGCGCGGGATGTCGGCCGACAGGTTCACCGGACCGTCCTCGGTCATCAGGATGTCGTCCTCGATGCGCACGCCGATGCCGCGGTACTCCTCGGGGACGGTCACGTCGTCGATCTGGAAGTACAGACCGGGCTCGATCGTGAACACCATGCCGGGCTCGAGCGGCGCGTCGTAGTACATCTCGCGGCGGGCCTGCGCGCAGTCGTGCACGTCGATGCCCAGGTGGTGGCTCGTGCCGTGGACCATGTAGCGGCGGTGGTGTCCGCCGGCATCCGCTTCGAGCGCCTCCTCGGCGGTGACCGGCAGCAGCCCCCACTCGGCGACGCGCGCGGCGATGATCTCCATCGCAGCCGCGTGGACCTCGCGGAACAGCACACCGGGCTTCGCGGCGGCGAACGCGTGGTCGGCGGCTTCGCGGACCGTCTCGTAGATCTTGCGCTGGATGTCGGTGAACGTCCCGCTCACGGGGAGCGTGCGCGTGATGTCGGCCGTGTACAGGCTGTCGACCTCGACGCCGGCGTCGATGAGGATCAGGTCGCCGGGGATCACCGCGCCATCGTTGCGGGTCCAGTGCAGGTAGCACGCGTGGGGGCCGGACGCGGCGATCGTGTCGTAGCCGACCGCGTTGCCGTCGCTGCGGGCGCGCGTGTGGAACACGCCCTCGACGATGCGCTCGCCGCGGGCGTGCTCGATGGAGCGGTCGAGGTTCGCGACGATGTCGTCGAAGCCGCGCGCGGTGACGTCGACCGCGAGACGCATCTGCTCGATCTCGTAGGCGTCCTTGACCAGGCGGAGCTCCGAGACGAAGCGCGTGAGCTCGTCGTCCTCGTCCACCACCAGGTCGTGCTCGCCGGCGGCGAAATCGTCGACGTGCGCGGTCGCCAGGCCGAGGTCCGAGGCGACGCCGTCCAGCGCCGGGCGCGGGCCGATCCAGAACTCGCCGATCGCGGCGTTGGAGTAGAACTCGGCGGTCGTGCGGTCGGCGCGCTCGCGGAAGTAGAGGGTGACGTCGTGCCCCGTCTCGTCGCGCGGCTCGAAGACGAGCAGCGAGTCGGGCTCGGCGTCGGCGGCCCAGCCGGTGAGGTGGGCGAACGCCGAGTGGGGGCGGAACGGGTAGTCGGTGTCGTTGCTGCGCTGCTTGAGCGAACCGGCCGGGACCACGAGCCGGCGGCCCGGGAAGGCGGCCGAGACCGCGTCACGGCGCGCGGCCGCGAAAGCGGCCTGCGCTCGCTGCGGCGGGACGCTCTCGGGGCGGTCGGCCCACCCGGTCGAGATCGTGTCGAGGAAGCCCTGGCCGTACGGCTGGCGGCGGTTGGTGCTCGTCGTGGGCTTCTCGGAGTCGGTCTGAGCGATCGTGTCGCTGTCGCCTGTCGTGCTCATCTCTCCAGTCTCCCATGCCGGCGCCGAGCGCGCCCCGCCCGGGGCGGGCGTCAGCCGGCGGGCTCGAGCTGCACGATGAGCGGGCGGTGGTCGGACCCCGAGTCGTCGGCGGAGCGCAGCACGATCGAGCCGGTCACCGTCCAGTCCGCCGACACCATGACGTGGTCGATCGGCACGCCGACCAGAGACGGGACCTCGGTGGACCAGGTGCCCACCGACCCGTTGCCGGACTCGGCGGCCGCGTCGTAGCACTGGCCGAGCGTGCCGCCGTCGATGCCGAGCCCCGACATGTGCTCGACGGTGGCGTTGAAGTCGCCCGCCATGATGACGTTGGCGTCGCCGCACTGGTCGGCGAGCCACTGCAGGTCCTCGCGCCAGTCGGCCATGTACGACCGCCGCGGGGCGACCGCGTGCGCGGCGACGACGATCGGCCCCCCGCCGTCGGTGGGCATCGCGACGGCGCTCGGAACGGTCGACGTTCCCGCCTGGGAAGCCTCGATGACGGCGTAGTCGCCGAGCTCGGGCGCGATCAGCAGCGTCGTCGACCCGGCATCCCATTCGGTGTCGGGGTAGTCGGTGTAGTGCGCCCACATCGGCTGGCCGAGCTCGCGCATCGCGATCGCGACCTGCTCGCCGCTCTCGATCGTCGTCTCGGGCAGCGCCACGATGTCGGCGTCCATCGCCACCGCGATGCGGGCCACGGTCTCGGGCGCCGTGGCCTCGCCGGCGGTGTTCCAGGTCATGACGCGGATGCTGGAGTCGGTCTTCGCCGGGAGTGTCTCGGTTCCCAGGCCCCGCCCGACCATCATCACGGCGCCGGCGACGGCGGCGATCGCCGAGATCGCGGCCAGCGAGAGCGCGAACCGCCGGAGGGGCCTGACGACCGCCAGCACGAGCGTGATCACGGCGATCGCCGCGAACGCGGCCACGAGCAGACCGCGGAACGAGATGATCTGCGCGATCGGCCACATCCGCTCGACGCGGAAGAATCCCGGCCACGTGAGCACCGCTGCGGCGATCGCCCACAGCACGCTGAAGAGGACACCCACGAGGCGAAGCACGACCGAGACTCTATGTCAGGTGTCTGGGAGATCCGTCAGGGGACATGCCGATCCGGGCATGTCGCGCCGGCCGCTGACGGCGCGCGGCGGACGATACGCTCGTGCCGTGTCGGATTCGCGGCGTTTCGAAGGCCCCAGCGACCTTCATCTGCACTCCACCCGGTCGGACGGCACCGAGCCGCCGGCCCAGGTGATGGCCGCCGCGCACCGCCACGGGCTCGGCACCGTGTCGCTCACCGACCACGACACCACCGCGGGGTGGGCGGAAGCCGCGGAGGCCGCCGCGTCCCTGGGCATGACGCTGCTGCCCGGCATGGAGCTGTCGTCTCGGCAGGAGTGGCGCAGCGTCCACCTGCTGGCCTACCTGTTCGACCCGGACGACCGCGCGCTGCGCGCGCTCACCAGCCGCATCCGCTCGTCTCGCCTGGACCGCGCGCGCCTGATCGCCGAGCGCATCTCGCACGACTTCGACCTCGCGTGGGAGGACATCCTCGAACAGACCGTCGACGGGGCGACCGTCGGGCGCCCGCACATCGCCGATGCGCTGGTCGCGCGCGGTTTCGCGCGGGACCGGGCCGAGGCGTTCTCGGGGATCCTCCACCCCCGGGGGGACTACTACGTCGCGCTGTACGCTCCGGACCCGGTGACCGCCGTCGAGGCGATCGTGGCTGCCGGGGGAGTCGCGATCGTGGCGCACCCGGCGGGCCGCGCGGGCGTGCCGGAGGCGGCGCTGCTCCGGCGCATGCTCGACGCCGGGCTGGCGGGGTTCGAGCTCGGGCACCGCGACAACCATGCGTCCGGTGTGCGGACACTGCGCCGGCTCGTCCGCGAGCGCGACCTCATCGTCACCGGCTCCAGCGACTACCACGGGCTCGGCAAGCCCAATCAGCCGGGTGAGCACACGACCTCCGACGACATGGTCGCGCGCATCATCGACGCCGCAACCGGCAGCGCCCCCGTCTACCCGTAGGCGGACGAGGGCGCTGCGCGCGGCGGAGAAGGATCAGCCGAGGGCCTTGGCCTTGATGGCCTCGTACTCCTCGGGGGTGATCGTCCCGGCGTCCAGGAGCGCCTTGGCCTTGGCGATCTCCTCACTGGGGCTCGAGCTCGCCACCTGCTTGATGTAGGCGTCCTGCGCCTCCTGCATCTGACGTGCCGTGGCGGCGCTGCGCTCGGCCATGCCCTTCCCGCGGGCGATCAGGTAGATCAGGGCCGTGAGGAACGGCACGAAGATCAGGAAGAGGATCCACACCGCCTTCCACCAGCCGTTGAGCTTGCGGTCGCGGAACAGGTCGCCGATGATCGCGAACAGGGCGAACAGATACGCGAAGAACACGAAGACCGCCAGGAACCACCAGATGATGTCCCAGAACGAGCCCCAGAAACCCTGGTACTCATAGCCGGTCGTGACTGCTTCGAGGAAACGCACGATGATGCGCCTTTCTTGAGCGAGGGACGGACGCGGGCGCGTCCGTCGCTCACCCTAGCGCGTCAGCCGGCGGCGGGAGCGCCCGGCGTGCGGGGACCGCGACGACGGCGGCGTCGGCGGGCCGACGGGTTGCCGTCGTGGTGTCCCTTGCCGCTGCCGTCGTGCGTTCCCGCACCTTCCGGGCCGGCGCTCTGCGGTGCCGGAGCGCCGTGCTCGGCCGGGACCTCGGGTGCGCTCTTCGCCGGGCCCTGCGCGCCCTGACCCGACGCCCCCGAACGGCGGCGGCGGCGACGGCGCTGCGACGAGGACCCGTCGCCGTTGCCCGACGGCTGCCCCTTGGTCGGGATCGACTCGGTCTTCGGCGCCGTCCGGATGCGGCCCTTGGTGCCCTCGGGGATGTCGAGGTCGGCGTAGAGGTGCGGGCTCGACGAGTAGGTCTCGACGGGCTCGGGCTGACCGAACTCGAGGGCGCGGTTGATGAGGGCCCACTTGTGCAGGTCCTCCCAGTCGACGAAGGTCACCGCGATGCCGGTCTTGCCTGCGCGGCCGGTGCGGCCCGCGCGGTGCAGGTACGTCTTCTCGTCGTCGGGGATGGTGTGGTTGATCACGTGCGTGACGTCGTTGACGTCGATGCCGCGGGCGGCGACGTCGGTCGCGATCAGCACGTCCTTCTTGCCGGCCTTGAACGACGCCATCGATCGTTCGCGCGCCTCCTGGCTCATGTCGCCGTGGACGGCGGCGGCGTTGAAGCCGCGGTCGCTCAGCTCGTCGACGAGCTTCTGCGCGGCGCGCTTGGTGCGCGTGAAGATCACGCTCTTGCCCCGGCCGTCGGCCTGAAGGATGCGGGCGATGACCTCGTCCTTGTCGAGCGCGTGGGCGCGGTAGACGACGTGCTTGATATTCGCCTGCGTGAGTCCCTCGTCGGGGTCGTTCGCGCGCATGTGGATGGGGTTCGACATGAAGCGACGGGCGAGGGCCACGATCGGGCCGGGCATCGTCGCCGAGAAGAGCTGGGTGTGACGGACGGCCGGCACCTTCTGGAAGATCTTCTCGATGTCGGGCAGGAACCCGAGGTCGAGCATCTTGTCGGCCTCGTCGAGCACGACCTCGGTGGCGTTCGAGAGATCGAGCAGGCGCTGGTTCGCCAGGTCGATGAGGCGACCGGGGGTTCCGACGACGATCTGGGCGCCGGCCTTGAGCTGCTCGATCTGCCCCTCGTACGCCTTGCCGCCGTAGATCGCGACGACGCTGGTCGAGCGGTTCTCGGTGAGCATGTCGATGTCCTCGTAGACCTGCACTGCGAGCTCGCGGGTCGGGACGACGATCAGCGCCTTGACGCCGTGCTCGGGATCCTTGCCCAGGCGCTGGACGACGGGGATGCCGAAGCCGAAGGTCTTGCCCGTGCCGGTCTTGGCCTGGCCGATGATGTCCTGGCCGGGGAGGCCGAGCGGGATCGTCTGCTCCTGGATGGGGAACGCGTCCACGATTCCGCGCGAGGCGAGGGCCTCGACGATGTCCGGGTCGACGCCGAGGTCGGCGAAGGTCGTCACGATATGCACCTGTTCGGGGAGAGGGCGGCGGTGGCCGCGAGATGGATCCACGCCCTCTTCAGCCGCAGGCGCGGGGTCCCGGTCCGACGCCGGGATACATTCCAGGATACCCGGCCATAGGCTAGACCCCGTGGTGAGGTGGTTCTGGCAGCGGCGCTCGGCGGGCGAGCGCACGATGACGCTGCGCTCCCGGGGGGACTTCGGCGACGCCGTGCGCGTGGATTTCGAGGAGCTCGCACCCGATGCCGACACGTTCCTGGGACAGGCGGCGTACCTGCAGCTGGGGTTCTTCGAGACCCTCAGCGAGCTGATCGCGGCGACCCCCGAGCTCGAGGACAAAGAGGCCCTGTCGCGCGCCGCCGGGGCCGCGCTGACCAAGCACGAGGAGCTCGTGGCGCTCATCCGCGAGCGCGGCGACGACCCGACGGCGCTCATGCTGCCGTTCCGGGAGCCCCTCGACGACTTCCGGCGCGAGACGCACGGCGTGCGCCCGCAGGAGACGATGCTCTCGGTGCACATCACGGCGGGCATGCTCGACGACTTCTACCTCGCTCTCGCGTCGAGCTACGGCGACACCGGCCGGCGCGTCGCCCGTATCCTCGGCGTCGACTCCGACCGCGAGGCGATCGTCGACCTCATCCACGCCGCGATCGACGGGGACGTCGAGATGAAGTCGCTGCTGGCGATGTGGGGGAGGCGCCTGGTCGGCGACACGCTCCTGATCGCGCGCGCCGCGCTCCGTCCCCGGCAGCTCGACCTGGCCGACGAGGAGAAGGTCGAGCCGGTGTTCACCGAGCTGATGTCGGCGCATTCGCGTCGCATGGACGCGATGGGCCTCGCCGCCTGAGGCGTCCTCAGCCGATGCCGAGGCGCTCGCGCTCGGCGGCGTCGCGGGCCGTGCGCACGCGCGACAGCACGATGACCGCCGGATAGGTCACCGCCAGCGGCACGACGATCGCCGCCAGCCACGGCCACGGCGTGTCGATGCCGATGCCGGCCCACGTGAGGATCGTCCACGCGCCGCCGCCCGAGATCGCGCCGATCATGGGGGCCAGCGCCGCTCCGCGCGTGGATCGCGCGCCGATGTGGAAGTGCACGCCGATGCCGATCACGGCGCCGGCGATGAACGCGAGCAGGATCTGCATGCCGCCTCCGTCAGGCGACGAAGCCGACGCGGCGCGACTCCTCGGTGCCGAGCTCGATGTAGGCCAGACCCGTGGTCGGGACGATGTAGGAGTTGCCCTTGTTGTCGGCGAAGGTCAGGTGGGTGGCTCCCGCGTCGAGCGCGCCCGCGACGGACTTCTTCACCGCGGCAGCGGGCTCGTCCGTCTCGAAGCTGAGCTCACGGCCGGTGTTCGCGATGCCGATGCGGATCTCCACGTGACTGCCTTTCTCGAGCGTGCGCGACCCGGTGCCCCGGGCGCATGGCCACTCTACGACACGGCCGGTGCGCACCCGCCGCCGGGGCGCACGCTGTGGGCGAACGGCCGTGTCGCCGGCCCGCGCTACCGTCGAGGGGTGATGTCCCGCCGGTTCGATGCGTCCGCCCGCCTGGATGCCGACCAGCGGTCGGTGGTCGACCTCGATCCCGAGGCATCGGGCGTCGTGCTCGGCGCTCCCGGAACGGGCAAGACGACGGTGCTCGTGCGCCGCGTCGCGCGGCTGCTCACCGAAGCCGGCCTCGAACCCGACGAGCTGCTCGTGCTCACCCCGACGCGCCAGACGGCGACGGAGCTGCGCGACCGGCTCGCCGCGGGACTGGACGTCGCCACTCCGGGGCCGCTCGCGCGGTCGACGTCGTCGTTCGCGTTCCAGCTCGTGCGCGCGGCCGCTGTCGCCGCCGATGCGGCACCGCCGCTCCTGCTCACCGCGGGCGACCAGGACCGCATCATCGCCGAGCTCCTCGCGGGCGATGAAGAGGATGCCGCGCACGGAGCCGACCGCTGGCCGGCTGCGCTGTCGCCGGCGGTGCGCCGCTCGCGCGCGTTCCGGTCGGAGCTGCGGGCGCTGTTCGCCGAATGCGCCGAACTCGGACTCGCACCCGCCGACCTCGGCTCCCTCGCGACGGCGCAGGCACATGAGACATGGGCGGCCGCCGCCGGCTTCGCCGCCGAGTACGCGTACACGCTCGGGCGCATGCGCGCCGACCACCGCGACCCCGCCCAGCTCGTGCACGAGGCGGCGGGGCTCCTCGCCACCGCCGATGCCGCCCGCATCGGCCCGGCATCCCGCCTGCGGGTGCTCCTGATCGACGACGCGCAGGAGCTCACGCGCGGCGGCGTCGCCCTGGTGGAGGCCGCCCGCGAGCGCGGCATCGCCGTCCTCGCGTTCGGCGACCCCGACATCGCCTCGGGCGCGTTCCGCGGGGCCAGCGTCGAGCTGTTCGAGCAGCTCGTGCGCATCCTCGGCTCCGACGTCCACGTGCTGGACGGCCCGCATCGCGCCGCACCGGGCCTGACGCGCCTGACCCGGTCGGTGACGGCGTCGATCGGAGCGAGCGGCCGCGTGGACCACCGGCGCGCGCCCGGGCCGGTGACAGACGATGACGCCGTGACGGCGATCGTGGCCGACTCGCCGTTCGCGGAGGTCGACCGCATCGCGCGGACGCTGCGCACCTGGCATGTGATGGACGGGATCGCGTGGGACGACATGGCCGTCATCGCGCACGACACGCGCCAGGTGGCGCAGCTGGACGTCGAGCTGGCCGCGCGCGAGGTCCCCACCCGCGCCGCGAGCGTGCCGCGGCCGCTCGGACGCGAAGAGGTGGTGCGCGATCTCGTCGGCATCGTGCGGCTGGGCATGACGGATGCCGACGAGCGCGATCCCGACGACGTCGCGGACGCGCTGCTGACGGCGTTCGGCGGGCTCGACGCGGTTGGCCTGCGGCGCCTGCGCGCGCGGCTGCGCGTCGCCGAACTGGCAGAGGAGGGCACCCGGTCCGCGCGCGAGCTGCTGGCCGCGGCGATGCGCGAACCCGCGTGGCTCGCGCTCATCGACTCCGCCGAGGCGCGGCGCGCCGGGCGCCTCGCGGCGGCGCTCGAGAAGGTCCATCACCAGGCCCGCCGGGGCGCGACGATCCACGAGCTGCTGTGGACCGTGTGGGAGCGCTCCGGACTCGAGCAGACATGGCTGCGCCGCACGCAGTCCGGCGGCGCGGGCGCGGACGAGGCGACCCGCTCGCTGGACGCGCTCGTCGCCCTCTTCGGCGCGGCCAAGCGCTCCGTCGAGCGGGCGCCCGAGGAGGGGCCGGCGGGGTTCATCCGCGAGATCCTCGACAGCGACGTCCCCGAGGACATGCTCACCGCGCCCGAGCGGTCGGGCACCGTCGCGCTGCTGACCCCGGCCTCGGCCCTCGGCACCGAATTCGAGGCGGTGATCCTCGCGGGCGTCCAGGACGGCGTGTGGCCGAACACCCGGCTGCGCGGCGGGCTGCTGGACGCCTGGCGGCTCGCCGACGCGGCGGCCGCCTGGCGCGACGGCGCGGCCGTGCCCGAGCCGGCCGTGCTCGACCGGCGCCGCTCGGCACTCCACGAAGAGCTGCGACTGTTCGCGCGCGCGGTGTCGCGGGCGCGGTCGCGCGTGGTCGTGACGGCGGTCGACGACGACGACCTCGGCCCGAGCGCGCTGTTCGCCTATCTGCCCGACCCGGTGGCGGATGCCGGTGACGCAGCATCCCACCCGCTGACGCTGCGCGGACTGGTGGCGCGGCACCGGAGGACCCTCACGTCGACCCGGGACGGGGCCGAGCGCGCTCACGCCGCACGGCAGCTGGCTCTGCTGGCCGACGCGGGCGTTCCCGGCGCGCATCCCGACGAGTGGTTCGGCGTCGCCGGGCCCTCGAGTACAGCGCCGCTGCACGACCTCGACGTCTCGCCCGTGCGCATCTCGCCGTCGCGCCTCGAAGGCTTCGAGAAATGCGCGCTCGACTGGGCGGTGCGCGCACTCGGCGGCGACACCAGCTCGTTCTCGTCCGGGCTCGGCACGATCCTCCACGCCGCCATGGAGGCGGCGCCCGACGGCGAGCTCACCGCGCTGCGCGAGGCGGTCGACGATCGCTGGGGCGAACTGCCGTTCGAGGCGGAATGGCTCGAACGGCAGGAGCGTGCGTGGGCCGAGGTGCTCGTGCAGCGGCTCCACGTGTACCTGCGCCGGGTCGGCGCCGAGGGCGGTGTCGCGGTCGGCGCCGAGTCGCGCTTCCGGCTCGCGATCGATCTGCCCGGCGGAGGCGAGCCGTCGGTGCGGACCGCCGACGCCGACGACGAAGGACCTGCCGCGCTGCTGTCGGGCTCCATCGACCGCGTCGAGGTCTACCCGCCGGGGCGCGGCGAGGACGTGCCGGTCACGGGGGCGGGAGACGCACAGCGCGTCGTCGTGCTCGACCTGAAGACCGGACGGTCGGAGTCGCGCGTGTCGGCCGACAAGGTCGCCGACGACGCCCAGCTGGCCGCGTACCAGCTCGCGGTGGCCGAGGGTCTCGTGGAGGGGGTCGACGGGGCCGTGAACGCCGGGGCGCGCCTGCTGGTGCTGTCGAAGACCCTGAAGGGCACCCACTACCGGATCGCCCATCAGCCGCCCATGGACGACGAGGCCCGTGCGGCGTTCCTGCGGCGCATCGGCGTCAACGCCCGCGGCATGGCCGCATCCGACTTCACCGCGAACGTCGACGCCCACTGCACCGACGACCGCTTCGCGGTGTGCCGTCTGCACACGGTGAAGGCGGTGAGCTCGTCGTGACGTCCTCCGGGGCATGGCCGGCCGGAGCAGGCCTGTCGGCATCCGCCATCGCCGCGGCGCTCGGCCTCCCCGAGCCCACGGCCGACCAGCGCGCCGTCATCGAGGCGCCGGCGACGCCCGCGCTCGTGATCGCCGGCGCGGGAAGCGGCAAGACCGAGACGATGGCCGGCCGCGTGGTGTGGCTCGTCGCGAACGGGCACGTGCGCCGCGACGAAGTGCTCGGGCTGACGTTCACGCGCAAGGCCGCCGGCGAACTGGGGGAGCGCATCGGCGCGCGGCTCGCGCGGGTCGACGAGTACGCCCGGCGGGGGCTCGTGCCGCTCATCGGGTCGCTCGCGGCATCCGGGGCGCTCGCCGACGTGTGGGAGCGCGTCGGCGGCGAACCGGAGCGGCGCCGCGGCGCGGCCCTCGGCGAGCAGCTCGACCGCCTCGCGCGCGAGCACGGCACGCTCACCGGCGACCAGGCGGCTCCCGTGGGCGAGGACGTGCTGCTGCGGGCGCGGGTGTCGACGTACAACGCGTTCGCCGACGCGATCGTGCGCGAGCACGCGGCACGCATCGGCCGTGATGCCGAGGCGGCGCTGCTGAGCCAGTCCGGCTCGTGGCTCACCGCGCGCCGGGTGGTGGTGGACTCGCTCGACGAGCGCCTGGCGACGCGGGAGGACCGGTTCGGAACCGTGGTCGACGCCGTCCAGCGGCTCGCGGGCGAAGTGCTCGACAACCGTGCCGACCTCGACGAGGTCGCCCGGTTCGGCGCCGAGCTCGAGGCGGCCGTCGCTCCGCTGGTCAACCCGAACCTCGCGGGGCCCGGCGACATCGAGAAGCTGCACGCGGCCATGGGCGGGCTCGGCATCCTCGCCGATCTCGTGCGCGACTACGACCGCGCCAAGCACGCGCGCGGCGCCCTCGACTTCGCCGACCAGGTCGCGGGTGCGCTCGAGATCGTGCAGACGGCCCCCGACGTCGCCCGCGACCTGCGCGACCAGTACCGCGTCGTGCTGCTCGACGAGTACCAGGACACGTCGGTGCTGCAGACGGAGCTGCTGGGCGGCATCTTCCGCGACACCGCCGTGATGGCCGTCGGCGACCCTCACCAGTCCATCTACGGCTGGCGCGGGGCGAGCGCCGACAACCTGCGCACCTTCGACCGGTCGTTCGCGCAGGAGTCGCCGTGCGCGCGCTACACGCTCATGATCAGCTGGCGCAACGATGAGGCGATCCTCGATGCCGCCAACGCCGTCATCGCGGCGGCCGACGCAGACGTGCCGCCGCTCGCGGCGCGGCCGGGGGCCGGCGACGGGCGCGTGGAGCGCGTGTTCGCCCCGACGATCGAGGAGGAGGCGGCCGCCGTCGCGGACTGGTTCGCGGCGGCCCGCGATGCCCACGACGCCGCGCACGACCGTCCCCACTCCGGAGCCGTCCTCTTCCGGGCCAAGCGGCACATGTCGACGTTCGCCGACGCCCTCGCCGCCCGCGGCATCCCGCACCGGATCCTCGGACTCGGCGGTCTCCTGTCCACGCCCGAGGTCGTGGACGTCGTCGCCGCGCTGCGTGTGCTCAGCGACCCGTCGCAGGGATCGAGCCTGATCCGTCTGCTCGTCGGCCCGCGGTTCGGGGTGGGCGTGGCCGACATGGCCGCGCTCCACGAGCTGGCCAGGTCGCTCGCGCAGCGCGACGCGTCGTTCGCGCGCCTGCCGGACGCGCTCGTGCAGCGGCTGCGCACCTCGGTCGGCGTCGACGAGCAGGTGTCGATCATCGACGCCGTCGACGTCGTGCGCGCCCTGCCCGCCGACTACGCGCTGCTCGCGGGCTTCACCGACGAAGGCCGACGGCGCATCAAGGAGGCCGGGACGGTCTTCGAGCGACTGCGCGCGTCGACGGCGCTGCCGATCCCCGACCTCATCCGCCAGATCGAGCTCGAGCTGCGGCTGGACGTCGAGCTCGCGGCGAACGAGAGCCGGGGGCCGGCGCGTCTCGCCTCGGCGCAGCTGCGCTCGTTCGTCGACGAGATCCGCGGATTCCTCGCCGCCGACGAGCGCGGCTCGATCGGGAGCCTGCTGGCGTGGCTGGACCACGCCGAGGAGACCGACGAGCTCATGCCGCGACCCGAGCCGCCGGAGCCCGGAGTCGTGCAGCTGCTCACCATCCACGGCGCCAAGGGGCTCGAGTGGGACGCCGTGGCGGTGGTGCGGATGGTCACGGACGAGCTCCCCAAGCGTCCGCGCTCGACCCTGGGCTGGCTCGGGTTCGGCGTGCTCCCGTACCGGTTCCGGGGCGACGTCGACGCGCTGCCGCACTTCGACTGGGATCCCGGGACCGCCGGCAACCGCACCGCCCTCCAGCGGGCGATCCGGGACTTCAAGGGCGCGGGGCGCGCGCACCAGGAGTCCGAGGAGCGCCGGCTGGCGTACGTCGCCGTCACCCGCGCGCGCGAAGACCTGCTGCTCACCGGTTCGCGGTGGGGCGGCCAGCTCCAGGCGCGGGGGCCCAGCCCCTACCTGGCCGAGATCATCGCCGCACTGGAGCTCGAGCCGATTGAGGAGCCCGACGACGACGAGAACCCGTACGAGGGCCGGCAGGGCGCGACCCTGCAGTGGCCGCTCGATCCGCTGGGCGAACGCGGCGACCGAGTCCGCGCCGCCGCCGACGAGGTGCGCCGCGCGCTGGAGCGACCCCGCGCCGCCGCCTCCGATGAACTCGACCGCCTGCTGCGCGAGCGGGCCGCACGGGTGGCGCCGCGGGTCGCCGAGCCGCCCGCGCGTGTGGCGGCATCGCGCTTCAAGGACTTCGTCGAGGACTTCGACGGCACCGTCTCGTCGATCGTGCGGCCGGTGCCCGAGCGTCCCTACCGCCAGACGCGCATCGGCACGCTCTTCCACGCGTGGGTGGAGCAGCGTTCCGGGCTCGCCGGACGCGGCACGTCGCTCGACGACGGACTGTGGGAAGTCGACGACGAGCCGGCGAGCGAGGCGTCGCTCGCGGACGCGGCTCAGCTGGGCGCGCTGACCGACACCTTCCTCGCGTCGGAATGGGCTTCGCTGCAGCCCATCGAGGTCGAGACCGAGATCGACGTCACCCTCGCGGGCGCCGAGGGTCTGGTCAATGTCATCTGCAAGCTCGACGCCGTCTACCGGCGCGACGACCGGGGCGGGCGCATCGAGATCGTGGACTGGAAGACCGGCCGGCCGCCCGCCGACGAGGACGAGCGCGACGAGCGGATGCTGCAGCTGGCGCTGTATCGCGTCGCGTACCACAAGCGCCACGGCGTCCCGCTGTCGCAGATCGACGTGACTCTCTACTACGTCGCGGACGACCTCGTCATCCGCTCGGACCGGGTCTACTCCGAGGCGGAGCTCGTCCAGCGCTGGAACGCGGCGCGCGAGGCCCGCTCGGTCTCGAGCTCGGCCTCGGCGTGATCGTCGGCGTACGCGCCGATGTCGATGGGAGCCGTCGAGACGTCCTCGATGCGTGGGGCGGATGCCGGCGCCGACGCGGCGGCCGCGACCGGCAGCTCCACGAGCGGCGCCACGGGCTGGGTGTCGGCGTCGGTGATGGCGGGGTCGGCGCGGTGGGCGGACTCGTCGTCGTCGGAGTGATCGACGTTCATCCACAGGGCCAGCTCGGCCATGTCGTACGCGTCGGTGTGCATCGAGGTGTCGACGCTCGGCGCCGAGCTTCCGGGGACCTGGCCGATCATCGCGATGGCATCGTCGACGTCCACGGCGGTGTCCACGACCAGCGACTGCCCGCGCACGCCCTCGGCGAGCGTCGTCAGCAGCTCGCGCGCGTCGGCGACGATGTCGTCTCGGCCCGCGTCGTGACCGTGCACGAGCCACTTCGCGAACTCGAGTTCGGCGTACAGGCGCGACCGGTCGCGCACGTGCGCGTCGGGCGCGCGGTCGCTGTGCGCGGCGTAGGCGTCGAACACATCGCGCGCGGCCTCGGGCGCCGATGCGAGCCACTCCAGGTCGGCGGCGGGGTCGCCCGCCGACAGCCCGTGCCAGTCGAGCAGACCGGTCACGTGCGGCACGCCGTCGATGTCCTCGAACAGGAAGGATGCGGCGCCGGCGCCGCCGAGCACGATGGTCGACTCGAACCGCCACAGCGCCTCGGCGTCCAGAGCGCCGCGCCAGCGGGCGAGCAGCGGCGCGGGAACCGCGCCCGTCGCCGCGGCGCGGTCCACCACGCGCAGCGCGTCGCCCCGCACCTGTGCGGGGGTGCGGGCGGGAAGGCCTTCGGCGCGGACGATCGACAGCGGCAGCGCGTGCAGCGCGGCCAGCGCCGACCCGAGCGATGTAGCGGCACCGCGCCCGGGCGGCAGATGCGCGGGATCCACGCGGTATCCCGGCAGGAAGTCCACGACGATCGCGGGGGAGCCCGCCATGCCGGTCTCGCCCAGCAGCTCCGGGGCGCGGAAGGGGAGCAGGCCCCGCACACCCGGCGTCAGGGCGCGCAGCGCACGGGCCTGCGCCACGAGCTCGGCTCCGGCCGACGGGTCTGCGGGGGTGCGGACGACGACGGTGCGCCCGTCGTCGAGACGCGCGAGGGCGGAGTCGTAGCGACCGGTCGCCCCCTCGGTGAGTGCGCCGGCTCCGACCACCCCGACGCGGGGGAGAGCCGACGTGACTGCCGCGGCTAGAGTGAGGGGTGAGCGTGCCATGTGCTCAGGGTAGGTCGGGCGCGCGCGTGCGCCGTCGCGCCACGCCCTGTCTGCGGAGCACCGCCGGAATCGTCCGATCACGCGAGAGGGGACCCGATGCCGTCGCCCGAGAGCGCGCCACCGGCGCTCGCCCGAGCCGAGCTCGATCGATCCGCCGCCGAGCGCGACGAGCCGGGCGTGCTCGATCGGCTGCGGTCCGAGCCGTCGACGCGGGTGCTCGTGGTGGCGCGCGACAAGGCGCCGATCTCGGACTCGGGGGCACTCGCGTGGCGGGCGCCGGACGAGGCTCCGGAGGACGCCGAATGGGCGCTGCTCGGCCGCGCCGCCGACGGAGCGGCGCTGCTGGCCGCGGTGATGTCGGAAGCGCCGGCGGACGAGGACTGGGCCGGACTGCGCGCGGTCGGCGCCGCACTCGCACCCGAGGACGCCGCGGCCTTCGTGACGGCGGTCTCGCTCGGCCGCTGGCTGCGCGACGCGCCGTTCTGCCCCGCGTGCGGAGAGCGCGCGCTCGTCGCCCAGGCGGGATGGTCGCGGCGCTGCCCCTCGTGCGGGCGCCAGCACTTCCCGCGCACCGACCCGGCCGTCATCGTCGCCGTTACCAGCGCGGTGGATCCCGACCGGCTGCTGCTCGGCTCGAACGCGATGTGGGCGGGGACCCGCTTCTCGTGCTTCGCGGGCTTCGTCGAGGCGGGGGAGTCGCTCGAACAGGCGGTGCACCGCGAGGTCGAGGAGGAGGCCGGGGTCGCCCTCACCCGCCTGCACTACCGCGGTTCGCAGCCGTGGCCGTACCCGCGTTCGCTCATGGTCGGCTACCTGGCCGAGGCCCGGGACGACGCGGCGGCTCGGCCCGACGGCGAGGAGATCGTCGACGTCCGCTGGTTCACGCGCGATGAGATCGGCGCGGGACTGCGCGGCGACCCCGCGGTCGGCCTGCCGGGCCCCGCCTCGATCGCGCACCGGCTGATCGCCGACTGGCATGCGGGCCGGGCATGACCGGCGGCCCCCTCGACGGTCTCGACGAGCGCCAGCGCGAAGCGGCATCCGCTCTGCGCGGCCCCGTCGCGGTGCTCGCCGGCGCCGGCACCGGCAAGACGCGCGTCATCACGCACCGCATCGCGCACGGCGTGGACACGGGGGCGTTCTCGCCCGGCCGCGTGATGGCGGTGACGTTCACGTCGAAGGCGGCCGGCGAGATGCGCGGACGCCTCCGCGCGCTCGGCGTCGAGGGCGTCGCCGCTCGCACGTTCCACGCCGCCGCCCTCGCGCAGCTCAACTACTTCTGGCCGACGGTCGCCGGCGACACGGCGCCCCGGCTCGTCGACAACAAGGTGCGCGTGCTCGCCCACGCCGCCGACGGCATCGGGCTCGATCCCGACATCGCGACGCTGCGCGACGTCGCGTCCGAGATCGAGTGGCGCAAAGTGACGATGCGCTCGATCGAGCAGTATGCCGCCGAGCGCACCCAGGGCGTCGGACGGATGCCGGTCGAGCGCGTGGCCGACCTGCAGCGCGCCTACGAGAGGCTCAAGGACGAGCGTCGGCAGATCGACTTCGAGGACGTGCTGCTGGCGTGCGCGGGCATGCTCGAGGCCGAGCCGAAGGTCTCGCGCGCCGTCCGCGAGCAGTACCGTCACTTCACCGTCGACGAGTTCCAGGACGTCTCGCCGCTGCAGCATCGGCTGCTGGATCTGTGGGTCGGCGACCGCCGGGACATCTGCGTCGTCGGCGACGCGAGCCAGACGATCTACTCGTTCGCGGGAGCCGACGCGGGGTTCCTGCTCGACTTCGCCCGGCGGTACGAGGACGCGCGTGTCGTGCGGCTGGAGACGAGCTACCGTTCGGACGCGCCGATCCTCGACGTCGCGAACGAGCTGATGCGCGATCGACCCGGTGCGCTCCATCTCGTCGCCCGGCCGGCCGCGGAGGCCGACGCCGACGCGCCGGCGGATGCCGACCGGCCCACGGTGAACGCCTTCGCGGACGACGCGGCGGAGGCCCGTGCGATCGCGGCCGCCGTCGCCGCGCAGATCCGCTCGGGCGCCGAGCCGAGCCAGATCGCGGTGCTGTACCGCGCGCACGCGCAGTCCGCCGAGATCGCGGGGGCCCTCGCCGGCGCGGGCATCGCCTCGACCGTGCTGGGAGGTCGCCGCTTCTTCGATGTGCCCGAGGTGCGGCAGGCGGTGATGGCGCTGCGCGGCGCATCCGTCGCGCCGCTCCAGTCGGCATTCGTCGACGCCGTCCGCGACGTGCTGCGATCTCTGGGTCTCACGGACGAGCCGCCGCAGGCCGGGGGAGCGCTGCGCGACGCCTGGGAGGCCCGGGCCGCGCTCCTGCGCCTGGCCGAGGAGGCCCCGGCGGGGTCGACTCTGCGCACGTTCACCGACGAGCTGATGGCGCGGGCGAAGGCGCAGCACGAACCGGCGATGCGCACCGTGACGCTCGCGACCCTGCACGCCGCCAAGGGCCTCGAGTGGGACCACGTGCACGTGGCGGGCCTCGCCGAGGGGCTGCTGCCGATCGCCTACGCCACGACCTTCGAAGCGGTGGACGAGGAGCGGCGCCTGCTGTACGTCGGGATCACCCGGGCGGCCCGGTCGCTGTCGCTGACGTGGGCTCGGGGTCCGCGAGATCGTCAGCCGTCGCGATTCCTTCGAGAGATCGGCACCCGCACGCTGCGTGCGGTCGGTGCCAGCGGGTCCGGCGGTGCAGCGACCCGGCGTGGAGGGTCAGCGAGCGCGTCCGCGCGCGTCCGCTGACGACGAGGGCGTCGCGCAGCAGCCGCGCGGCGACGGCGCCCGCCTCGGCCGCGCGCGACGGGGCCAGGGGCGGGGCCGACCGGCCCATCAGCTGGGCGGCCACGGCGGGCCAGGCGGGGTCGGCGTCGCGTCGCCGCGTCCACACGCACGCCAGGCACGCGGTGCGTCCGGGGGTGACGACCGGGCCGACCTCGACGTGGCGCTCGCCGACCACGACCGGCACATGGACGAGGTCGGCGGCCATCAGATGCGACACCAGGCGCGGATCGACCACGCGGGCGGCGATGACGACGACGGGGAGTCCGTCGAGGGCGACGCCGGCGGGACGCTGCGGATCGACGGTCGTCCAGCCGCCGTCCGCGAGCGCCTGGACGAGCATGTCGCCTGCGGCGTCCGTGAGGCGCATCTGGTCGAGCACCGCGAGGGGCAGCCGCGGCGCGGCGGGCTCGCGTTCGAGCACGGGGCGAAGCTCGGCGAGGAAGGCGCCGGCCGCGGTCGCGTCGACGCCGAAGCCCGCCGCGATGCGGGCGACGTCCGAATCGGTCGCGCCCGACTCGAGTGCGGCGATGACGCGCTCCTGCCACGGCTGTGGCGCCGCCAGGACGACGCGCGCATCCTCGCCGAACTGCAGGACGTCGGGCGAGCGCCACAGCGGCGGGTGGGCCGGATCCAGGTGCATGCCGAAGATCCTGCTCGACGGCGCCCTCGTCGGACCGCTGTCCACAGGGCGTCCGCGGGCAGACCGTCCTCCTCCGCGTTGGGGAGGAGACGACGGTGCTCAGACGGGCCGGTGGTCGTCCGGATGGTCGTCGGGCTCGTCGGACTCTCCCGGGGCGTCGCCGCCGGCCGAGGGGTCCTCGCCCGCGAGCAGTCGCGCCAGCGCGTCGTCGAACTCGTCCGGCACGGGCTCGTCGCCGCGGGCGCGAGCCTCGAGCCGGGCGACCAGCGCCGAGGGGTCGTCGATGTCGTCGGCTCCCGGCATGAGGTCCGGGTAGTCCCACAGCGCGTCGCGTGCGGCGACGCCGACGGCATCGGTCACCGCGCGCCACATCGCCGCCGCCTCGCGCATGCGGCGCGGTCTCAGCTCGAGTCCGACCAGCGAGCCGAGCGCACGCTCGGCGGGACCTCCGACGGCCCGGCGACGGCGCACCATCTCGGCGATGCGCTCCGCGGACGGGATGCGGGCGGTCGCGTCGGCGGTGACGACGTCGACCCAGCCCTCGATCGTGGCCAGCAGGTTCTCCAGGCGTTCGAGCGCGGCGTTCTGCGCATCCGAACGGGTCGGCAGCAGCTCGCCGCTCTCGATGGCGCGGCGAAGCTCCTCGGGCTCGGACGGATCGAAGCGCGTGGCGAGGTCCTCCAGCGCGTCGGTGTCGACGTGGATCCCCCGGGCGAAGTCGGTCACCTGCGAGATGACGTGCAGCCGCAGCCAGCGGGCGTGGCGGAACAGCCGGGCATGGGCGAGCTCGCGCGTGGCGATGTACAGCGCGAGCTGGTCGTCGGGGATCTCGAGCTCGGCGCCGAGCGTGGCGAAGTTCTGCGGCAGCACGGCGGCCTGCCCGTCGGGCATGAGCGGGATGCCGACGTCGCCGCCGGAGACGACCTCCTTCGACAGCTCGCCCACGACGTGGCCGAGCTGCGTGGCGAACAGGGACCCGCCGACCGTGCGCATGAGGCGTCCGGCGCCCTGGAGCAGGCCCTGCATCTCGGCCGGCGTCTGCGCCGAGAGGGTCTCGGTGAGGGCGTCGGCGATGCTGTTGGCGACCGGGTCGGCCAGTTCCTGCCACACCGGCAGCGTCGCCTCCACCCAGCCGCCGCGCGTGATCGGCGCGGGCGGCGAGGAGAGCTGCGAGATGCCGGTCGCCTCGCTCAGCCACAGGTTGGCCAGCGAGAACGCCTGGTCGACGTCGGTGCGCTGACCGCTCGTGACGCCGAGGCCGTCCTGGTTGGCGATGTGCAGCGCCTGCGTCTTGGCCATGTCCCACGAGATGCCCTCGTCGCCGGCCGCGAACGCGCCCTGCAGATGGCGCATCACCTGCTGCATCATGGCCGGGTCGATCTGCATGCCCGACAGCTGCGACAGCTGCTCGGGGTCCAGCTCGCCCGCGCCGCCGCCGAGCAGATTGCGCAGGAGCTCCTGGAACTCCTCTTCGGGGGTGCGGTCCTCGTCAGCCACTTCAGCCGCCTTTCAGCCGGGTCGGGGCGTCTCGTTCTACGCTAGTCGCGAAGATCCTCGCACCGCCCGGGTGGCACCCGATTCCCGTACGCCGGTCGCGAACGACCCGCCAGAAAGGTACCCGTGGCGCTGTTCGACGAGAATCCCGTCCCTTCGCCGGCGCCCGAGCGCCGACTGTCGCGGGGGGCGGTGGCCGGCACGTGGGCGCTCGCCGTCGCGCTCGTGGTGCTGGTCGTGCTGACGTTCCTCCCGACCTCGTACGTGATCGAGCAGCCCGGGCCGGTCTACAACACGCTCGGCACCGCGCGCGCGTCCGACGGCACGGATGTGCCGCTCATCTCGGTCGACGGCGCCGAGACGTACCCGACCGAAGGGTCGCTGGACCTCCTGACGGTGCAGGTCGTCGGCAATCGCGAGCGCACGCCGTCGTGGTTCGAGCTGGCCACGGCCTGGTTCGACCCGAGCAGGGCCGTCGTCCCGCTGACGTCGATCTTCCCCGACGGGCAGACCAGCGATGAGCGCACCGAGCAGAGCGCCGCGCTCATGGTCGACTCGCAGAAGGAGGCGACGGCGGCGGCGCTGTCGGAGCTGGGCTACGAGGTGCAGCCCGAGTTCAGCGTCTTCTCGTTCGTGACCGACTCCGCGTCCGAGGGCATCCTCGAGGAGGGCGACGTCATCGTGGCCGCGAACGGCACCGAGATCATGGACGTCGACACCCTCCGCGGCATCGTCAACGACGGCGGGGGCGCCGCGATCGAGCTGACCATCGTCCGCGACGGCGAGCAGATGGACGTGTCGGTCACGCCTCAGGTGACCGAGGTCGACGGCGAGACGACGCTGCTGCTGGGCATCTCGCTCATCACCGACTACGAGTTCCCGTTCGACGTCACCATCCAGCTCGACAACGTCGGAGGACCCAGCGCCGGCATGATGTTCGCCCTGGGCATCATGGACGTGCTGACGCCCGGCGAACTCAACGGCGGCGAGCAGGTCGCCGGCACCGGCACGATCACCGGCGACGGGGTCGTCGGCGCCATCGGCGGCATCCGTCAGAAGATGTGGGGCGCGCTCGACTCGGGTGCGGACTGGTTCCTGGCCCCCGAGGCGAACTGCGACGAGGTCGTCGGCCACGTCCCGGGCGATCTGCAGGTGTTCTCGGTCGAGACCCTCGAGGACGCCCTGAGCGTCCTCGAGGCGATCACGGACGACGGAGACCTCTCGGCGCTGCCCACCTGCACCGCGGGCTGATAACGTCCGGGTTACTTCCCAGGCGGGCACGGAGCCGCGCACCGGACGCCGCCTAGGATGGAAGGCGTGACCACGACCTCGGCGCCGAATGCGGCCACACCTTCCCGATCCCGACGCGTCATCGCGATATCGCTCGCGGTGATCGCCGCCCTCGTGGTGGCGTTCTTCATCTTCGCGAACCTGTACACGGACTGGCTGTGGTACGCGCAGCTCGGCTTCGAGTCGGTGCTCATGACGCAGTGGGTCGCTCGCGTGGTGATGTTCGTCGTCGGCTTCCTCGGGATGGCGGTGCCGGTGTGGCTCGCGATCCAGCTCGCCTACCGCCTGCGTCCCGTATACGCCCGGCTGAGCTCGCAACTCGACCGCTACCAGGAGGTCGTCGAGCCGCTGCGGCGCCTGGCGATGTGGGGCATCCCGGTCTTCTTCGGGTTCTTCGCCGGCTTCGCCACGTCGGCGCAGTGGGAGACCACGTGGCTGTGGTTCAACGGCGTCGCGACCAGCCAGACCGATCCCGAGTTCGGACTCGACACCGGCTTCTACCTGTTCGCGCTGCCCTTCTACACGTCGCTGGTGGGGTTCATCTCAGCCGTCCTGCTGGTGTGCCTGCTGGTCACCGCGGCGGTGGCGTACCTCTACGGCGCCGTCCGGATCGGCCAGCGAGAGCTGCGGATCTCGAAGTCCGCGCGCATCCAGCTCGCCGTCCTCGCCGGCCTGTACCTGCTCGTGCAGGGTGCGAGCATCTGGCTCGACCGCTACCGCACGCTCATCGAGCCGGGCGGCATGGGCCGCATCACCGGCCCGGGCTACACCGAGGCCAACGCCGTCATCCCCGGTCAGACGGTGCTCGCGGTCATCGCGGCCGTGGTCGCGATCCTGTTCTTCGTCACGGCGATCATCGGCCGCTGGCGCTACCCCCTCATCGCGACGGCGCTGCTGATCGTCTCGGCGATCGTCGTGGGCGTCGGCTATCCGTGGGTGGTCCGCACGTTCCAGGTGCAGCCGAACCAGCTGTCGCTCGAGAGCGAGTACTACGAACGCAACCTCGAGATGACCAAGGCCGCGTACGGCATCGACGATCTCGAGAAGATCGACTACACCGCCGAGGTCACGACCGAGGCGGGGCAGCTGCGCGAGGATGCCGAGACGACGGCGTCCATCCGCATCATGGACCCCGCGATCATCGGCCCGACGGTGCGGCAGCTCGAGCAGTACCGCGCCTACTACCAGTTCCAGGACCCGCTCGACGTCGACCGCTACGAGATCGACGGCCAGTCGCAGGACACGATCGTGTCGGTCCGCGAGCTGAACACCGACCAGCTGGGCGCGGCCTCCAACTGGCAGAACAACGTCCTGGTCTACACGCACGGCTACGGCATCGTCGCCGCGGCGGGCAACGAGCGCACGGACGACGGCAACCCGGTCTTCCTCGAGCGCGGCATCCCCGCCGCCGGCTTCCTGTCGGACATGGAGGACTTCCAGCCGCGCGTCTACTTCGGCGAGTACTCGCCGGAGTACTCCATCGTCGGAGCGCCCGAGGGGACCGACCCGATCGAGCTGGACTACCCGTCCGGCACCGAGGGCTCGGAGAACGAGACACGGACGACCTTCGACGGCGACGGCGGACCGAGCCTGGGCGGCATCTTCAACCGCCTGCTGTACGCCCTGAAGTTCCAGTCCGAGCAGATCCTCTTCTCGGACTCGGTCAACGAGGACTCGCAGATCCTGTACGACCGCGACCCGAGCCTGCGCGTGCAGAAGGTCGCGCCCTACCTCACGCTCGACAGCGATCCCTACCCCAGCGTGGTCGACGGGCGCATCGTGTGGATCGTGGACGGCTACACGCTCAGCGCCAACTACCCGTACTCGACCACGGTCAGCCTGCAGCAGGCGATCGAGGACTCCAACAACACCGCTCCGCGGTTCGCGCTGGACGACATCAACTACGTCCGCAACTCGATCAAGGCGACGGTCGACGCCTACGACGGCTCGGTCACGCTGTACGCGTGGGACGACGAGGACCCGCTGCTCGAGGCGTGGCAGAAGGTGTACCCGTCGACGCTCAAGTCGGTCAGCGACATGTCGGCCGATCTCATGGCGCATGTGCGCTACCCGACGGACCTGTTCAAGATCCAGCGCGCGCTGCTCGGCGTCTACCACGTCGACGACGCCCGTGCGTTCTTCCAGCGCGACAACGCGTGGGCGACGCCGAACGACCCGCAGACCGATGCGCGCCTGCAGCCGCCGTACTACCTGACGATGCAGATGCCCGGTCAGGACGACCCCAGCTACTCGATGTTCACGACCTTCATCCCGTCCTCCGAGGCGGGCACCGCCAGCCGCAACGTGCTGATGGGGTATCTCGCCGTCGACGCGAACGCGGGCGACACGGCGGGGGAGAAGAACGACGACTACGGCAAGCTGCGCCTGCTCGAGATCTCGGCCGAGACGACCGTGCCCGGGCCCGGCCAGGTGCAGAACCGCTTCGACTCCGACACAGCGGTCTCGTCGCAGATCAACATCCTCCAGCAGGGCCAGTCCGAGGTGCTCAACGGCAACCTGCTGACGCTCCCGGTCGGAGGCGGTCTGCTCTATGTGCAGCCGGTGTTCGTGCAGGCGTCGCAGGGTACGCAGCTGCCGACGATCCGCAAGGTCCTGGTCGCGTTCGGCGACGAGATCGCCTTCGAGGACACCCTCGACGAAGCGCTGAACGCGCTGTTCGGCGGCGAGTCGGGCGCGACGACCGGGGACGAGGGGCTCTCGCCGACCCCCGACGCGACCCCCACGCCCGGCGCGACCCCGACGCCGACCCCGACGCCGAGCGAGCCGACGGAGCCCACCGACGAGTACCAGGCGGCCCTCGAGGACGCCCGTCAGGCGATGCTCGATCGCGACGCGGCTCTCGCGGAGGGCGACTGGACCGCCTACGGCGAGGCCGACGAGCGACTGACCGCCGCCGTCGAGAAGCTCATCGAGCTCGGGGGCTGATCGGCCCGTCCCGCGCGATGAACGCCCCCGGCCCTCGGGCCGGGGGCGTTCCGCATCCCCATCCGGCGGTCTCGATCAGGCCGTGATGATCGCGTACCAGATCAGCAGCAGCGTCACGAGGAAGCCGGCGAGCTGGTTGATCCACAGGAACCGGCGCCACCCGCGTGTGGCCTCGTGCGCGGTCTCGTCGGTGATGGCCCGGTACGGCCAGACCGCGATGAGGTACGGCACGGCGACGACGGCCGCCAGAGGTCCCGGCCAAGCTGTGGCGAGCATCGTGACACCGGCGGCGGCGTAGCAGGTCAGGGCGAACCACACCGTCCAGCGCGCTCCCCGTGCGGTCGCGATCGAGGCGATGCCGGCCTCGCGGTCGGCGACGACGTCCTGCACGGCCCCGAAGGCGTGGGAGGCGACGCCCCACAGCGCGAAGGCGAGGATCACCACGGCGAGCTGCCACGTCCAGTCGGCGCCCGCGAGCACGAGCCCGTACACCGCCGGCGAGAAGAAGTGGATGCTGCTGGTCACCGAATCGGCGAACGGCACCTCCTTGAGCCGCAGCGGCGGTGCGCTGTAGAACACGACGAAGAACAGGCTCGCCGCCAGCACCGCCCACGACACCGGGCCGCCCACGATCGCCAGGTAGACCACGAACGGCGCGCATGCGAGCGCCGCCGCCCACAGCGTGATGCGGTGCATGCGGCGATCGAGCACGGCGCCGTGCGCGCCGCCCTTGCGGGGGTTGCGCAGATCGGACTCGTAGTCGAAGACGTCGTTGATGCCGTACATCGCGAGGTTGTACGGCACGAGGAAGAACAGCGTGCCGATCACCAGGGTCGCGTCGATCTCCCGCGTGGTCAGCAGGTAGGCCGCCGCGAAGGGGTACGCGGTGTTGATCCAGCTGACGGGGCGCGAGGAGACCACCAGCTCGCGCGTCACGCGGGCGGGGGTCAGGGCGTCGGGCGTCACGGGGTCTCCTCGGAGCGGTCGGGAGCGGGCAGCAGGGTGAAGACGGCCGGCACGAGGAAGGCGGCGCACACCGCGTACGAGAAGTCCTCCAGCGGTGCGAGGCCGATCCGCAGGCCGCTCAGGTGCTCGGCGGGGTAGCTGAACAGCCCCGCCGCGATCATCACGTTGTCGAACAGCGCCGTGAGCGCGATGAGGACGACGGCGGCGAGGGCGGATGCGGCCATGCGCCGCCCGAATGCGGGGCGGCGCACCGTCGCCAGCGTGACGGCGATCGTCACGGCGGCGAACGGGAGGACGATGAGCGCGTATGTCACGTCGTGCCCTTCTCGGCGCCGGTGCCGCCGCCTGCGGCGACGGGGCGCCGCAGGCGCTGGGCGCCGCCGTACGCGACGAGGGCGAGGTAGCACAGGAAGGCGAGGAACACGGGCTCCTCGAGCGGCAGTTCGGGCGCGAGGTCGACGCCGACGTACAGGGGGCTGTCGCCCTTCACGAAGACCCCCGTCGCAATCCCGACGAGGTCCCACGCGAGGAAGAACGCCGTCCCCACGGCCACCGCGATGAGCGTCCGCACGGGCGCGGCGAACGCCGCCAGGCGCCAGCGCGCGTCGAGGGCCGCGACGCCCGCCGCCGAGATCAGGATCGCCGCGAGATAGAGCCCCGGCACGCGTCAGACCTTCGCGGGCTCGGCGATCGGACCGGGGGACCGGTCGCCGCGCAGGCGCTTGACGACGAGCTCGGCCGAGATCAGGCACATGGGCAGGCCGATGCCGGGCAGGGCCGACGTGCCGGCGTAGGCGAGCCGATCGACCTTGCGCGACGCGTTGCGGGGCCGGAACATCGCGCTCTGCCCGAGCGTGTGGGCGAGCCCGAGCGCGTTGCCCCGCCAGGCGTTCAGATCCGTCGCGAAGTCGCCCGGCGCGATCGTGCGGCGCACGACGATCCGGTCCTTCAGATCGGGGATGTCGCACCACGCGGCGATCTGGTCGATGACGCGGTCGGCCGCGGCCTCGATGGCGGCGTCGCCGTCGCCGTCCGTGCCGCCGTGCCCGAGCGCGGGTTCGGCGGGTACGGGCACGAGCACGAACAGGTTCTCGTTCCCGTCCGGGGCCACCGTGTCGTCGGTGGCGCTGGGGCGGCAGACGTACAGCGACGCGGGAGTGGGGATGCGGGGGGACGCGCCGAAGATGTCCTCGAAGTTCGCGCGCCAGTCCTCGGTGAACAGCAGCGTGTGGTGGGCGAGCTGCGGGAGCTCGCCTTCCACGCCGAGCAGCAGCAGGAGCGCGCCCGGCGACGGCGTGCGCGAGGCCCACCACTTCTCGGGGTAGGTGCGCAGGTGCTCGGGCAGCAGCACCGTCTCGGTGTGGTGCAGGTCGGCCGTGGAGACGACCAGATCGGCGTCGATGGTCTCGCCGCCGGCCAGCCGGATGCCGGTGGCGACGGCATCCGTCGTCAGGATCTCCGCGACCGGCGCCTCGGTCCGGATCGTCACTCCCCGCGCGCGGGCGAGGCGTTCGATCGCGCGGATCACCTCGGTGAACCCGCCGCGCGGGTACAGCACGCCCTCGTCGAGGTCGAGGTGGCTCATGAGGTGGTACAGGCTCGGCACGCCGTAGGGCGAGCCGCCCAGGAACACCGCCGGGTAGCCGAGGATCTGACGCAGCCGCTGGTCGGTGAACCGCTTGTCGACGTGGGAGGCGAGCGTGCGGGTCAGCAGCGGCGCCAGCTGGGGAACGCGCCGCAGCAGAGCGGGGTCCCGCAGGCCCGCCGTCGTCTCGTAGGTGTCGTACAGGAACCGCGTGACGGCCAGGTCGTACGCGTCGGCCGCCGAGTCGAGGTACGCGGCGAGCCGCTTGCCCGCTCCGGGCTCGATGCTCTCGAACAGCGCCGTGGACTCCTCGCGCCCCGAGCGGACGTCGACGGGCGGCGCGGGATCGGCCCCGGGCTCGGTGTAGACGCGGTACGCCGGGTCCAGCGGCACGAGGTCGAGCTCGTCCGCGGAGGTCGTGCCCAGCAGGCGGAAGAAGTGGTCGAAGACCTCGGGCATGAGGTACCAGCTGGGGCCGGTGTCGAAGCGGAAGCCGTCCTGCTCCCAGGAGCCTGCCCGGCCCCCGACGTCGTCACGGGCCTCGCAGACCGTGACGGTCCATCCCTCCTCGGCCAGCAGGGCCGCCGTGGCGAGGCCGGCGATCCCGCCGCCGACGACGACGGCGGTGCCGGGCTGCTGCGCGGAGACGCTCATGATCGCACCTCCCGCGGTGAGAAGCCGAGCGCGGCTCGCGCGGCCAGACCCGCCTTGACGGGATCGGGCACGCGCACGCGCACGCCGTCGTCGCCGCCGCGGCGCAGGCGCGCCGACAGCGCGGCGAACAGATCGTGGGCCGCCGTCACCGCACGGCGGCAGTCCGCCGGCAGCTTCGGCACGACCGCGGCTGCGGCGGCCAGATCGGCGTCGATGCGATCGAGCACCTCCGTGCGCGTCGTGCGACCGTCCGTGACACCCAGGTAGTCGCGGCCGAGGTCGGAGGCGTCGTGGTCGAGGTCGCGCAGGAAGTTCACGTCCTGGAACGCCGCGCCCAGGCGCCGCGCGCCCTCGACGACGTCGGGGGCCGGCTGCGGCGGCACCGTGGATCCCGCCCCGACGAACACCTGCAGGCACATCAGGCCCACCACCTCGGCCGAGCCGTACACGTACGCGTCGTGCGATGCGTCATCGTGCCGCGCCGTCGACAGGTCGGTCCGCATCGACGCGAAGAAGGGGCGCACGAGGTCCTCGCCGATGCCGCACTCGCGCGCCGTGCGGGCGAACGCGTGCACGATGAGGTTCGCGCTGAAGCCGCGCTCGATCGCGGCGAGCGTCTCGGTCTCGAGGTCGTCGAGCACGGTGTGCAGCGCGTCCGGTGGCAGTCCCGCCGCAGCGCCCGGGCCGTCGACGATCTCGTCGGCGACGCGCACGAGCGCGTAGACGGCGCGCACGTGCGGTCGCGGCCGCGGTCCGAGCAGGCGGCACGCGAGATTGAACGACGTGGAGTACCGGGCGATGACGCGGTCGGCGGCATCCTGTGCGGTCGCGTCGTAGAGGGCGAGGCCGGTCGCCTCTCCGTCTCGGTGGACGGGTCCGTTCACGGCATACGCTCCTGGATGCGGTCGGCGAGGGCGTGCAGCATCCGCCGGGCCGGGCGCGGAAGCGCCTCGTCGTCGTCGGTGCGCACCTGGTCGAGCGTATCGTCGATGAGCTCGCGCAGGCGCGTGCCCGCGCCGCTCGCCTCGAGGGCGCGCTGGGCTGCGCGGACGGCGATCGGGCCGGTGCGGGCCACCTGAAGCGCGGAATCGACCTGCGGCCACGCGGCGCTCTGCCGGGCGAGGGCGACGAGAGCGGTGAGCTTGGACTCGCGCAGATCGCCGCCGGACTCGCGCCCCGCCTGCTCCGCGGAGCCGAACGCGCCGATCAGGTCGTCGACGAGCTGGAACGCCAGCCCCAGGCGGTCGGCGTCCTGCTCGAGCCGGACGAGCGCCCGGTCCGATGCGCCGGCGAGCACGGCGCCGGCCAGCAGCGGAGCGCGGAACGAGTAGACGGCGGTCTTGTGGAAGGCCGTCGCGAGCAGCTCGTCGGCGTCCGCGTCGGCCGGGAGCACGCTGTGCTCGACATCGGAGAGCTCGCCGGCGGCCGAGACCAGCACGGCGTCGTCGAGCAGATCGAGGATGCGCACGCGTGCGTCGGGGGGCACGTCGGCGGTGGCGGCGAGCCGCAGCGCCTCGTGCAGCAGCAGATCGCCGGCGAGGATCGCCGCCGTCTCCCCGAGCAGGTGCGTGCCGTCGGCGTCGGCGCCGTTCGTGCGCGCCCGAACACGGAACTCGCCCGCGACGTTCGGCACGCCGCGGCGCACCGTGTCGTGGTCGATCACGTCGTCGTGCACGACGAAGGCCGCGTGGAGCAGCTCGAACGCGGCGGCGATCTGGTGCAGCCCCGGCACCTCGTCCGTGTCGCCGCCGAACGCCTGGAAGGCGTCGCACACGAGCGCGGGGCGGAAGCGCTTGCCGCCGCGCGCGGCGCGGCCGAGCGCTTCGCTGAGGGCGACGACGGAGTCCCCCAGCGGGAGCGCGCGGGTGCGGATGCGCTGGAGGGCCGTCTCGATCGCGAGGTCGAGTTCGGGTCGGTCTGATCGGAGCGTCATGAGGCGCGTCGCTGCGCGGCGGCGGGTTCGAACAGGCGCAGCTGCTCGGCCTGCAGCACGAGCCACGGGCTGAAGGCCCACGGCGTCGTCGTGAGGGACGCCGCGAGGTCGGCCGGGTCGACCCACTTCGCGTCGACGACCTCGAGCGGGTTCAGCGTGGGCTCCTGGTCGGTGCGCGCCGTGTAGACGGGGCACACCTCGTGCTCGACGATGCCGGTGGCGTCGACCGCGCGGTAGCGGAACAGGGGGAGCGCCAGCTCGATGTCGGTCAGCGTCAGCCCGAGCTCGAACTCGGCGCGTCGGCGGACGGCCGCGATGACCGGCTCGGCGGGACGCGGATGGCCGCAGAACGAGTTGCTCCAGACCCCGGGCCACGTCTTCTTGTCCAGCGCGCGGCGCGTCACGAGCACCTGGCCGGCGTCGTTGACGACATGGCACGAGAACGCCAGGTGCAGCGCCGTGTCGGTGCCGTGCACGCTGCTCTTGGGCGCCGTGCCGATGGCTCGGCCGTCCTCGTCGAGCAGGACGACATGGTCGGTGTCGTTCATGAGCCCCTCCCTGGGTATTCGCTAGCTAAGCTAGCAATCATCGTGGGGTTGATGCTACAAGGGAAGGGGGGTGGTGTCCATGAGTCAAGGCCCGTGGCAGCCGGCCACCGCGCACGAGCACGCGGTGATGGACCTGCTGCTCGCCGTGCGCGCGTTCAGCGACGCGCTCGATCGCATGAACGGCGGCATGAAGGACGACATGGACATGAACGCGTCCGACCTCGCCGCGCTGCGGATGCTGATCATGCGCGAGCAGCGCGGAGAGATCGTCAGCCCCCACGACGTCGCGCGGCACCTGCGCATCTCGACCGCGTCGACGACGAAGCTGCTGGACCGGCTCACCGATTCGGGGCATGTCGAGCGGATGCCGCATCCGACCGACCGGCGTGCCCGCGTCATCCGGCTCACCCCCGAGTCCCGCAAGACCTTCTATCGCCACTTCGGCGAGCGGATGGCGGCGATGCGCGCGGTCGCCGATCGCTACGACGAAGCCGAGCTCGCCCTCATCGTGCGCTTCCTCGGCGAGATGGGCGAGGTCATCGCCGCGCACGGCGAGTAGTCCGACGGCACCGGCGGATCGCGGCCGGGACACAGCGAGAACCCGGTGCAGACGCGAAGAAGGCGCCCCATCCGGGACGCCTTCTTCACTGTATTTCCGTTGCGGGGACAGGATTTGAACCTGCGACCTCTGGGTTATGAGCCCAGCGAGCTACCGAACTGCTCCACCCCGCGGCACAAGAGAAAAGCCTAGCACGGGTTCGGAGGGTCGTCCAATCGGGGCCGCGACCGGGTGACGCTCGCTTGCTCGCAGGGGAGCCCGCGGCCAGGATGAGGGGCATGACGACGTCCGCGTCCCTCGCCCTCGCGATCGCCCAGTTCTCGCCGGCGGCCGACCCCGCGGCGAACCTCCACGCGATCGGTCACCTCGTGGCGACGGCGGCCGATCGGGGCGCACGCGTGGTCGTGCTGCCCGAGTACTCCAGCTACTTCGTCGACCCGTTCGACCGCTCGCTCGTCGAGCATGCGCAGGAGATCGACGGGCCCTTCACGGCGCACCTGCGCGAGCTCGCGGCATCCCACGACGTCGTCATCGCCGCGGGCATGGTCGAGCGCGGGTCCGACGGCGAGCGTGTGCGCAACACGGTCGTCGCCGTCGGCGCCGACGGCGTGCTCGCGCGCTACCGCAAGATGCACCTGTACGACGCGTTCGGCCAGCGCGAGTCCGACTGGGTCGAGCCCGGTGACATCGACGCGCCTCAGGTGTTCGAGGCGGGCGGCCTGCGGTTCGGGCTGATGACCTGCTACGACCTGCGCTTCCCCGAGGTGGCCCGGACCCTCGCCGATGCCGGGGCCGACGTGATACTCGTCCCGGCCGAATGGGTGCGCGGCGCCCTCAAGGAGCACCACTGGCGGACGCTGCTGCACGCCCGTGCCATCGAGAACACGCTGTTCGTCGCTGCGGCCGATCACCCGCCGCCGCTCGGCGTCGGCAACTCGATGGTCGTCGACCCGCAGGGCGTCGAGATCGCGGCCGTCGGCACCGCGACCGACGTGGCCGTGGCCCATCTCGACCTCGGCGCCGTCGCGCGCGTGCGCCGGGTGAACCCCGCGCTCGCGCTGCGACGCTTCCGCGTCGAGCCGATCGGCTGAGTCACGACAGCGCGGCCAGGCGCGCCGCCGCCTCCTCGAGGACGTCGAACCGCTTGCAGGCGGCGAAGCGGACCAGCGACGCGTACTCGGCACGGCGCTCGGGCGTCGTGAACGCCGTCATCGGCACCGCGACGACGCCGGTGCGTCCGGGCAGCGCGCGGCAGAACGCGTGCGCGTCCCGGGCGCCGAGAGCGGCGGCATCCGCCACCGTGAAGTACGACCCGGCAGGCGTCGCGACGTCGAAGCCCGCCGCGCGCAGTCCCGCGCCGAGCACGTCGCGCTTGCGCCGGAGCGTGCCGGCGGCGTCCGCGAACACCTCGTCGGGCAGCCGCAGTCCCGCGGCGATCGCCGGCTGGAACGGGCTTCCGTTGACGTAGGTGAGGAACTGCTTGACCGCCAGCACCGCGTCGACGAGGTCGGCGGGGCCCGAGATCCACCCGATCTTCCAGCCGGTGGTCGAGAACGTCTTCCCGCCGGACGAGATCGAGAGGGTCCGCTCGGCGGCGCCGGGGACCGTCGCGATCGGCGTGTGCGGACCGTCGAACACGAGGTGCTCGTACACCTCGTCGGTGACGATGACGGCGTCGTGGCGTTCGGCGAGGCGGACGATCTCGGCGCGCACCGCGTCGCCGAACACCGTGCCGGTGGGGTTGTGGGGATCGTTCAGGAGGATGATGCGGGTGCGGTCGGTGACCGCCGCCGCGAGCTCGCCCGGGTCGGGCTGGAAGTCGGGCCACCGCAGCGGCACCGTCACCAGGCGGGCCCCCGCCAGTCCCGCCAGCGCGGCGTAGGCGTCGTAGTACGGCTCGAACACCACGATCTCGTCGTCGGGGCCGTCGACCAGTGCGAGGATCGCCGCGGCGAGAGCCTCGGTCGCGCCCGCCGTGACGAGGACTTCGCGCTCGGGATCCAGCGCGATGCCGTAGAAGCGTCGCTGATGCTCGGCGATCGCCTCGCGCAGTTCCAGGATGCCGCGACCGGGCGGGTACTGGTTGGCGCCGGACGCGATCGCCTCGCGAGCGGCCTCGAGGACGACGGCGGGGCCGTCCTCGTCGGGGAAGCCCTGTCCGAGATTGATCGCACCGGTTGCGGCCGCGAGGGCCGACATCTCGGCGAAGATGGTGGGGTGGATCGTGCCGTCCGCGCCGACGAGTCCGGCGCCGGCGGCGGCGCGGCGCCACGCACCGGGAATGTGTCGCATCGGGTCGAGGTTACTCGCCCGCGGCGTGCGCGATCGTGAGGGAATCGCTCATGCGAGTCCAATGCGAGCCATAGGCAACGCACAGAAACCGGAGCCACAGTGGACACCGGTTGGCAGAAGGAGCATCCCATGAGCGACAACCAGGGCGAGCGCCCCGAAGAACAGCACCCCCAGACGCCCGCGGCGGCCCACGAGGCCGCGCCGTCGGACGCGGGCGGCGCCGGACCCGCCCGGACCCCCGACGTGCCGCCCGTGCCTCCCATGCCGCCTGCGCCCCAGGGCGGATGGACCGCGCCCGCGGCATCCGCCCCTCCGGCAGCGCCCGCCGCGCCCGCCCCGCCGGCCGGCTACGCGCCGGGCGCCGCGTACGCGCACCCGCAGGGCTACGCAGCCCCCACCGGGCACACCGCCGCGCAGCCCGCTCCGGCACCCGGCTACGCCGGGCAGGCCTACACCGGCGCCTTCGGTCAGCCGACGTCCTCCGCCGACACGCACGCGACGACGCCGCTCGAGGGCGCCACGCTCACGGCCGCAGAGCCCGAGCCGAAGCAGAAGTCCGGCGCCGGCAAGGTCGCCGCCCTCATCGTGGCAGCCGCCCTCGTCGGCGGGGCCGCGGGCCTCGGCGGCGCCTACGCCGGCGTGAACCTGTTCTCGACGACCGCCTCGGCCCCGGCATCCGGCCCCGTGACGGTGACGGTCAACGACACCGACTCGGTCAACCAGACCGCCGCCATCGCCGCGAAGGTCGTGCCGAGCGTCGTCACGATCTACGCCAGCAGCGACAGCAGCAGCGGCACCGGCTCGGGCGTCGTGCTCTCCAGCGACGGGTACGTCGTCACGAACACGCACGTCGTGACGCTCGACGGCGCCACCGGCAGCGCCGCCATCACGGTCACCACCAGCGACGGCCGCGTGTACGACGCGACCGTGGTCGGCACCGATCCGACCTACGACCTGGCCGTCATCAAGCTGACCGACGCGACGGATCTGACCCCGATCGAGTTCGGCGACTCGTCATCGCTCAACGTCGGCGACGAGACCGTCGCCGTGGGTGCGCCGCTCGGGCTCTCGAACACCGTCACCACCGGCATCGTGAGCGCGCTGAACCGGTCCATTGAGATCCAGTCGTCGGCGGCGCCCGACTCCAGCGACGGCTCCGACTCGGGCGACACCGGCGACGACAGCGAGACGCCGTTCTTCTTCGACTTCGGCCAGGGCACCGGCGGCACCGGCACGAGCGAGACCATCAAGATCGCCGTCATCCAGACCGACGCCGCCATCAACCCCGGCAA
The DNA here is from genome assembly GCF_014208045.1 of Microbacterium thalassium. Classification (NCBI taxonomy): domain Bacteria; kingdom Bacillati; phylum Actinomycetota; class Actinomycetes; order Micrococcales; family Microbacteriaceae; genus Microbacterium; species Microbacterium thalassium. The sequence continues at coordinate 2,793,645 of NZ_JACHML010000001.1, read as the reverse complement.
CTCCGGCGGCGCACTCGTCGACTCCGCCGGCGACCTGATCGGCATCAACGTCGCCATCGCGTCGGCGGGCAGCTCGTCGGGCCAGTCGGGTTCGATCGGTGTCGGCTTCTCGATCCCGTCCGACATCGTCCAGCGGATCACCGACGACATCATCGCCGACGGCACCGCCAGCCACGGCCTGCTCGGGGCGAGCGTGCAGTCGGCCGCCTACGTCGACGGCGTCGACATCACCGGAGCGTACGTCGCCGAGGTGACCGAGGGCGGCGGCGCGGCCAACGCGGGCATCCAGTCCGGCGACATCATCACCGGGTTCAACGGCGTGCCGATCACCGACGCGGTCGACCTGACGGCGCAGGTGCGCGCGGCCGCGGCGGGCAGCGCGGCGACGGTGACCTACGTGCGCGGCGACGAGTCGTTCACCGTCGACGTCACGCTGGGCTCGCTCACGCAGTAGCGCTCCGGCGGCTCCGGACGCCACCCCGCGATAGGCTCGCGGGGTGGCGTCCTTCTCGTTCGGCGCGGGCAACGCGCGCCAGCTCGCCGCACTCCCGCTGCAGGCCGTCGCGCGCCTGGCGACCGCGGCGATCCCGCGCTCGCGCGACCAGTGGGTCTTCGGCTGCGCGGTGGGGGTCGCAGACGGTGCGCTGGCCCTGTGGCGCATCGCGGCCGACGAGGGCGTTCCGGCGGTGTGGCTCGTCGCGTCCGAACGCGAGCGGGCGGATGCCGCGGCGCTGGGCATCCCCACCGTCGCGAAGTCCTCGCCCCGCGGCTGGTGGCGCACCGCGCGTGCGCGCGTCGTGGTCGTCACGCACGGCTTCGGCGACGTGAACCGCTACGGCGCGTGGGGGGCGTTCGTGGTGCAGCTGTGGCACGGCATCCCGCTCAAGCGCATCGGACTCGACTCGCCCGCCACGCTGCGGCTGCCCCGCGCTCTGCGCCGGGTGCTGGGGGAGCAGCGCGCCGCGGGGCTCGTCCGCGTGCTCTACCGGGCGTCGTCGCGCCGCATCAGCGTGATCCCGGCCGCGTCGCACCTCGTGCGCGGCCGGCTCGAGTCCGCGTTCGGGCTCGCCGACGGCCGCGTGCCGGTCACCGGCGAGCCGCGCGTCGACGTGCTGTCGCAGGGATCGCCCGGGGAGCGCCGCGCGCGGGCCCGCTCGCTCGCCGAGGTCGCCACGGGACCGATCGATCCAGACGCCCGCCTGGTGCTCTACGCGCCCACGTGGCGCGACGGGGCACCGGATCCCGCCGTCCCGGGCGCGCACGAGTGGCAGGCGATCGAGGACCTGCTCGAGCGCCGTGACGCCGTGCTGCTCGTGCGCTCGCACCCGCTCGGCGCCGGCGACTACCGCCCGCCGCAGCCGGGCACGCGCGTCCGCGAACTGAGCAGCGAGGCCGTGCCCGACATCACACCGCTGCTGCCGGCCCTGGACGCGCTCGTCACCGACTACTCATCGATCGCGTTCGATGCCGCGCTCGTGCCCGTGCCGACCGTGTTCCTCGCGCCCGACGAGGCGGAATACGCTCGCACCCGCGGGTTCTACGGCGCCTACGCGGACGTGGCCGACGGGGCCGCCGCGACGTGGACCGGCGCGTGCGCTCAACTCGACGCCGTGCTGGGCGACCCCGGCGAGCGCACGCGTCGGATCGAGCGCGCCGAGCAGCTCAGCGCCCGCGTGCACGCCTACCGCGACGGTGGCTCGGCGCGCAGGGTGTACCGTGCGATCCAGGTCCGCGTCAGGGCGGACCGCCGGAGAGGGGACACATGACGGATGCCCGGTTCACGAGCGGAGACGACGCCGCCCTGGTGATCACCGGAACGGGGCCCGCACCCGCTTCGCTCGAGGCGAGGGGTCCCCGCGCGCACGTGGTCGCCGACGTGACGAGCGACGGCGACGTGTGGCGCGCCTCGGTGCCGCTGAGCGCCGCCCGCTGGGGCGGACCGGAGCTGCCGCTGCCCTCGGGTGAGTACGAGATCGCCGCCGTCACCTCCTCGGGCTCCGGCGCGACCGGGCTCGATCTCCCGGATGCGCCGCTCGCCCAGCTCGGCGGCCTGCGCGCCCAGGTGCACGACGGGGCGCTGCGGATCGGGCCGCCGATCGACCCGGCGTACGACTCCGGCGAAGGGCAGGACGCCCTCGAGCGCCGCTATGCGCTGCGCACGGGGGCGCTCGAGGACGCGGTCTTCTTCGAGAGCTTCTACGGGCGCAACGCCAGCTGCAACCCGCTCGCCATCGACCGTGAGCTCGCCGCGCGCGTCCCGGGGATCACGCGCTACTGGAGCGTCGTCGACCTGTCGGTCGAGGTTCCCGACGGCGCCGTGCCGGTGGTCGAGGGCAGCCCCGACTGGTGGCGGGCGCGGGCCGTCTCCCGCCTGCTGGTGGTCAACGACTGGCTCCGCCGCCGCTTCGTCCGCCGCCGCGGCCAGGTCGTGCTCCAGACCTGGCACGGCACGCCCCTCAAGCGCCTGGCGCTGCACCGGCCCGGCTTCGACCCGCGCCGCGCCGTCGCGGTCCTGCGCGAATCCCGTCGGTGGGACGTCCTGCTCGCGCAGAACCCGTACGCCGCGGGCATCCTGTCGAAGGCGTACGCGTTCGGCCGCCGGCCGGTGTGGGTCGAGGGGTACCCGCGCAACGACGTCCTGGTCACCGGCGACGACGGTGACGTGCGGCGCGCCCTCGGCATCGGCCCCGACGAGCGCGTCCTGCTGTACGCGCCGACGTGGCGCGACGATCGCACCGAGATCGTGGACTACGTGGACCCGGCCTCGCTGGCCGTCGACGCCGACGCCGTCGTGCTCGTGCGCGGGCACTCGCGCACGCTGCTGCCGGGACGCGACGCGGTCGGACCGCGTGTCATCGACGTCACCGGGTACCCCGACACCTCACGACTGCTGCTGGCGGCCGACGCGCTCATCACCGACTACTCCTCGGTCATGTTCGACTTCTCGGTGACGGGCAAGCCGATGTACTTCCTCGTGCCCGACCTCGAGCGCTACCGGGGCGAGCTGCGCGGGTTCTACTTCGATCTGGCCGCGCGTGCCCCCGGGCCGCTCGTGCGTTCGCAGGAGGAGCTCGTGGACGCGCTCGCCGCGGACGCCGGCTCGCACGCCCACGCCTACGAGCTGTGGCGCGCACGCTTCAACGCGCGGGAGGACGGCCACTCCGCCGAGCGCGTCGTGGCGCGCATCCTCGACCAGGGCTTCATCCCGCGGAGCTGACCCGCCCGCGGTCACGGCAGGGGCGTGTTACGCGATCCCAGCCGCGACGTGTCGACGGTGTCGTGCGCGCCGCTGGCGGCGCCGATCACGAGGCCCGCGCCCCACGCAAGGTGCATCGTCGGCAGCACCGCCGCCGTCCACACCCGGTCCCGCCAGCCACGGCCCCCGCCCGGGCCGGCTGCGACGACCAGCACCAGCACGGCGTATGCCGCGAGGGGCACGTACACGACGGATGCCGCGAGCGCCCAGACCCCCGTGAGCACGCCGGTGACCTGCAGCAGCGCCACGACGACGCTCAGCGCCGCGTCGAGCACGAGCACGGGCGGCGCGAAGAAGCGCAGCGAGTTGCCGCGGCCGAACCGCCTCACCAGCTCGCCGCGCCAGCGCCCGGTCGCGAAGAACTGCCGCACCAGGCGCGGCCAGCTGTCGCGCGGCCAGTACGTCACCGAGAGCTCGGGGTCGAACCAGACCGCGTAGCCGGCACGGCGGATGCGCAGATTCAACTCCCAGTCCTCACCGCGCCGGATCGACTCGTCGAACAGCCCGACTTCTTCCAGCACCGCCCGGCGCAGCACGCCGAGGTACGCCGACTCGGCCTCGCCCTCGTCGGAGCTGCCGTGGTATGCCCCGCCCCCGAGCCCGATGGGCGAGTTGTACGCGCGGGCCACCGCGCGCTGGAACGGCGTGCGGCCCTCGGCGCGCATCAGCCCGCCGACGTTCGCGGCGCCCGTGCGCTCCAGCGTCTCGAGCGCTCGCCGCGTGTACGCGGGCTCCAGTTCGGAGTGCGCGTCGACCCGCACGACGGTCGGGTGCGTTCCGGCGCGGATCGCGCGGTTCAGGCCCATCGGGATGTCGGCGTCGGGGTTGTCGACCAGCACGATGCGGTCGTCGGCGGCCGCGAGCTCGTGGGCGATCTCGGTCGTGCCGTCGGTGGACGGGCCGAGTGCCAGCACGAGCTCGAAGGGGACCGTCAGATCCTGTGCGAGCACCGATTCGACGGCCGGTCGCAGGTGGCCCTTCTCGTTGAGCACCGGCATGACGAACGTCACGCCTGCGCCGGCCGGGACCGAGGGCGCGCTGCGTCGCGGCCGTTCGGTGTTCTGCACGCGTCCGATCATGTCATGAAGCGGGCGGTCGCTAGGCTGAAGCGGTGAGGCTGTTGGCGGATGCACGCAAGGCTGTCGCGCTCGTGCGCCGGGCTCTGGCGCAGCGCGCAGCGGTCGGCGACGTGCGACGCAGGGTCGCGGCGGGGCCGCAGCATCCGCCCGTCCACTACCGCGTCGCGGTGTACTTCGCCGACGGCGCCGTCAACATGTACCAGATGCGGCAGTGGTACAAGCCGCTCGCCGCGATCGCGGAGAAGTGGCCCGTGGTGGTGCTCAGCCGCGCGGTGACGGGAGCGCAGGCGCTCCTGGCGGACGCCGCGCTGCCGGTGGCGTTCGTGCCCACCGTGCGCGACCTCGAGGCGTTCATCGCGCGGCAGGACATCCGCGTGGTGCTCTACGTGAATCAGAACACCCGCAACTTCCAGATGTTCCGGTACGGCCGCCGCTGGCACGTGTTCATCAACCACGGCGAGTCCGACAAGATGTACATGACGACCAACCAGTTCAAGGCGTACGACTACGCCCTGGTGGCCGGCGATGCGGCCCGCGAGCGCCTGTCGCGCGTGCTGTGGGACTACGACATCGACCGGCGGACGATCGAGATCGGCAGGCCGCAGGCCGACCACTATTCGGGCGAGCTGCCGTACACCCCCGATGACCGGACCGTGGTGCTCTATGCGCCGACGTGGGAGGGCGACCGTCCCAGCGCCCACTACGGATCGATCGTGACGCACGGCGAGGCGCTGGTGACGACGCTGCTGGCCACCGGGCGGCACCGTGTCGTCTACCGGCCGCATCCGCGCTCGGGCGTCGTCAGCGCCGAGTACGGCGCCGCGAACCGCCGCATCGCGGCGGCGATGGCGGCGGCGAACGCCGCCGACCCGTCGGCGCAGCACGTCCACGACACGCGCCCCGAGCTCGGGTGGCAGCTCGCGGCGGCCGATGTCGCGATCGTCGACATCTCGGCGATGGTCTACGACCGTCTCGCCGCCGACCGGCCGCTGCTGATCACGCGACCGGTCGATCCGGCGGCGGCCATCGACGAGCACGGCTACCTGTCGGCGTGCGAGTGGCTCGACGCGTCCCGCGCCGGCGCGATCGACGAGGAGGTCGACCGTGTGCTGTCGGACCCGAACGCCGTCGCGCGGCTGGAGCAGTGGGTGCGCCACTACTTCGGCGACACCGCGCCGGGCGCGGCGAGCGCGCGCTTCGACGGCGCCATCGCGCACCTCATGGCCGAGTGGGATGCGTGGCATGCGCGGACGACCGGCCCCGCCGAGGCGGAGCCCGCCGAGGACGAGGCGGAGCTCGACGACTCCGCGTGACTCACTCGGAGGCGGATGACTCCGCGGCGTCGGCCGATTCCAGCGCTTCCGGCGATTCGGGCGCTTGCACGGCGTCTGCGCCGGACCGGCGCGTCAGCCGGCGTGCGGCGCCCCCGGCGGCCCCTGCTCCGCGCGTGACGGCGCTCGCGATGGCGCCGCCCGCCGAGCGCACGGCGCGCGTGGCGGCGGCCTCGATGCGCACCGAACCCGGACGCGGCTCGATGTCCGGCGGGATCACCGCGGTGGCGGGTCCGAAGGCGCGCCGCGAGGCGACGAGCACGCGCCGCCCCAGGATGTGATTGCCCGTCCCGCCCACGGCGGCGCCGATGCCGAAGGGCAGCGCCTTGCCGATCCAGGATGCGCCGCCGCGCGCCGCGAACTGCCGGATGAAGGCCGACTTGAGCCGGTCCACGAGCGGGCCGACGGCGGCCCGGGGAAGGGTCTTGGTGATCATCTCGCCCCAGTAGCGGTCGCGCGTCTCGCCCTGGCCGGATGCCTGCCGGGCCAGCTGCGACACGAGGTCGACGCCCTCCTGTCCCAGCATCAGGGTGAGCACGAGCGCGCGGGCGCGGTCGGGGTCGGCGACGGGGATGCCGTGGACCTCGGCCACCGACTGCGCGAACAGCGTGGTGGCCTCGAGGAAGCCGACGGTCTCGACGCCGCTGAGGGCGAGCGTCACACCCGTGCCGATGCCCGGCACCACCGCGGTGGCGCCGACCGCGGCGCCGCCGGTGGTCACGGCCGCCAGATACCGGCGCTCCAGCATCCGCACCAGGCCATCGGGCGTGGACTCCGGATGCCGCAGACGCAGGCTCCGCAGATGGGCGAGCACCGCCGGACGCTGGATCGCGAGCACGCGATCGAGCATGCGGATCGCGACGGGATGCTCGGGCGAGCCGGCAGGCGGAAGACCTCCCTGCCACGGCGCGTCGCCGGGCAGCGAGTGGATGCGGTGCACCTTCTCGGCCATCTCGCCGATCCTACGCAGACGCGCTGCGCGCCGCCTGGGGGCTTGACGACCTCACACGAAGAGGTTCGCGCGCTCCAGGTCCTCGGCGAAGTCGACCTCGACGGCGTACAGGTCCGAGATGTCCAGCGGCTGGATGGAGACGCCGTCCTCGGCGATGGCGAGCTCCAGTCCGCGCTCGAAGTAGTCCTGGTCCTCGACCCGCGCCAGCTGACGCATGAAGGCCCGCTTGTCGCGGCGGGAGATGTAGTTGATGCCCACGGCCTCGCCGATGCCGCCGACGACGGTCTTGGAGAGCTCGGCGATGGAGCCGTCCGCGGAGGTGGTGTACTTGACCTCTTCGTCGCCGACGCGAGCGGTGTTCACCGTCACGAACGACCGGTCCTGCTCGATGAGGCCGATCGCGCGGCCGAGCACGCGGGGATCGAAGACGACGTCGCCGTTCATCCAGAGGACGCCGCCGCGGCCGGTGCGCCCCAGCCCGCGCAGCAGGCTCTTGGACGTGTTGGTCTGGTCGTAGCGGTCGTTGTGGACATAGGCGGCGTCGGGGAACGCCTCGACGATCGTCTCGGCGCGGTAGCCGACCACGGTGGTGATGCGCGCGTCCGTGCCGAAGGCGGCGCGGATGTTGTCATGCTGCTGCTGCATGATGCTGCGGCCATCGCCGAGCACCGTCAGGGGCTTGGGCAGGCTGCGACCGAGTCGCGAGCCCATGCCGGCTGCGAGGATGACGGTGTGAAGGGTCAAAGGGTGCGCTCCTGTGGTCTCGTATTCACGGCTTATTCACCTGCTGGCCACCTCTTTGTGTCCGACCACGATACTGAAGCGCTCCTGTAAGCACGCAGGGTGCGGCACGTCCGATGCCGATTCGTGACATTTCGCCCCATGACGGCGCGGACCCGGCGGGGGAGTGCCGCGGCCGGGAGAGGGCTTGGTACCTTGGATCGGTGACAGCGTCGCTTCCGATGCCCCACGAGGCCGATCCGGATCAGCCGGACGGCCGTGGGTCGCGCCCGCGTGTGGTGCGGCTGCCGGCGCACCCGGGTCCGCCTCCGCCGCTTCCGCCCGATCTGGCGCTGCCGGACATGGACGTCCCCCCGCGTCCGCCGCTTCCGGCGTCCGAGCGTGCGGCGGCTGCGGTGAAGGGCCCGGTCGAGATGGTGCTCGCACCGGCGGATGCCCCCACGTCCGCCCGGGCCGGGACCGAGAGCGCGTCGGTCGATGTCGACGACGAGGTGGAGGAAGAGATCGATACCGAGATCGAAGGTTCCCGGACGGTCGCGGACGACGTCGAAGGGGAGGCGAGCGCCGACAGCGTCGATGCCGCGCTCGACGAGGCGACCGAGGCGGACGAGGCGACCGAGCTGACGGACCAGGACGACGTCTTCGACGTGTTCGACGACGATGTCGCGGACGATGTCGCCGAGGCGGTCGACGTGACGGAGGCCCCGGCTGCGCCCGAGGCCCCGGCTGCGCCCACCGTCGTCGACGAGCCGGAGGCCGAGGAGGCACCCGTCGAGGAGCCGGAGGACCAGCAGGTCGTCGGCGCGCCGGCGGTCGGCTCGGCGGCGCCCGCGACGGTCGATCTGCCCGACGGCTTCGCGCCCGGCGTGCCCGAGGGCGCCGCATCCGTCCTCGAGCTGCGTGGCGTGACCAAGAGCTTCGGGGGCGTCCGCGCCGTCGAAGCCATCGACCTCACGGTGCCGGCCGGCACCTTCTACGGTCTGGTGGGTCCCAACGGCGCGGGCAAGACCACGACGCTGTCCATGATCGCCGGCCTGCTTCGGCCCGACTCCGGTGGTATCAGCGTCGCCGGGGTGGACGCGGTGGAGAGGCCGCGCGCGGCCAAGCGGCTGATGGGCGTCCTGCCCGATCGGCTCCGCACGTTCGACCGCCTGACCGGACGTCAGCTGCTCTTCTACTACGGGGCGCTGCGCGGTCTGAAGTCCGCGATGATCGAGTCGCGCACGGCCGACCTCGCTCGCGCCTTCGATCTGTCGGATGCGCTCGGTCGCGTCGTGTCGGACTACTCGGCGGGCATGCTCAAGAAGGTCATGCTCGCGGGAGCCATGATCCACGCACCGCGACTGCTGGTGCTCGACGAGCCGTTCGAAGCGGTCGACCCCGTCTCGAGCGCCGTGATCCTCGAGATCCTGTCGGCGTACGTCTCGCACGGGGGGACGGTCATCCTCTCCAGCCACGGCATGGAGCTGGTCGAGCGGGTGTGCTCGCGCGTGGCGGTCATCGTGGCCGGGCAGGTGCTCGCCGAGGGCACGGTGGACGAGGTGCGCGGCGAGCTCACCCTCGAACAGCGCTTCGTCGAACTCGCCGGGGGCCTCAGCGACGTGGAAGGCCTCGAGTGGCTGCATACATTCTCCGACTGAGGATCGCCCTGATGATCGGCGCCCTCCGCGGGGGCGCCTCGCATGCCACGCGCATCACGATCGGGATGACGCTGCTGGTGATGGCCGTGATCGGCGGGTGCTGGGCGCTGCTGTCGCTGCGCGACGCCGCACCGGCGGTCGCCATGTCGGTGATCGTGATGGGCGGGTCCGCGGTGACGCTCGGCTTCGCGCTCGCGCCGCTCATCGTCGGCGCCGCCGATCCCCTCGACCCGCGCCGGTTCGTGCTCCTGGGCATGCCCGTGCGGAGCCTGGCGTTCATGCTGGTCGTGGCGGGATTCATCAGCATCCCCATCGCCGCGCTGACGACCCTCGCCGTCAGCGCCGGCACCGTGTGGTCGGCCTTCGGCGCCGGCGCGATGCCGGTGATCACGGGAACCGTGCTGGGGCTGCTCACGTGCGTGCTGCTGGCGCGCGTCTGCATGTCGCTGGCGTCGACCTTCCTCAACGAGCGGCGCTCGCGCGAGCTGTCGGGCCTGTTCGTGCTCGCGGTGGTCGTCGTGGTCGTCCCGGTCGGGGTGTTCCTCGCCTCCCTGGAGTGGGGCGGCGCGGTCCCGACCCAGCTCGCCGAGGCGGTCGACGCCCTCGCCCTCACGCCGCTCGGCGCGCCATGGGCCTACGCCGGCCTCGTCGCAGAGGGCTCCGCGAACGCGACCCGCTCGCTGCTGATCTCGCTGGCGAGCATCGTGGCGCTGGGAGCGATCTGGCTGTGGCTCGTCCACCGCGCGCTGACGACGACCGAGCGTCCCGCCGCGAATCGCGAGCGGGCGGGGCTCGGCTGGTTCGCCGTCGCCCCGGGCACCCCCGGCGGCGCGATCGCGGCGCGGAGCCTGCTGTACTGGTTCCGCGACCGGCGCTACGTCGCGAACATCCTCATCATCCCGCTGGCGGCCGCCGTCACGATGGTGCCGCCGCTGGTGGCCGGCATGCCGCTCGAGTACGTGGTGCTCATCCCGGTTCCGTTCGCCGCGCTGTTTCTCGGGTGGCTCCCGCACAACGACCTCGCGTACGACTCGACGGCGCTGTGGATGCACGTCTCCGGCGGCATCCGCGGCTTCTCCGACCGGCTCGGCCGGCTGGTGCCGATCCTGCTGATCGGTGTGCCGCTGCTGGCGCTCGCGATCCCCCTCGCGGTGTCGCAGCACGGTCGGTGGGCCATGCTGCCGGCGCTGACCGGTGTGTGCGTGGCGCTGTTCTTCTCGGCCCTCGGCTTCTCGAGCATCTCGTCGGTCATCGCCCCCTACGCGGTCTCGCGCCCCGGCGAGAGCGCGTTCCAGCAGCCACAGCGCACGGGACCGAGCGGCGTGTTCGCCCAGGCGCTGGTGTTCACCGCCGCCGTCGTGGTGAGCGCGCCGGCGCTGTGGTTCACGTGGCTGGCGCTGACCGAGGACATCGATCAGGCGATGTCGGCCCTGTGGGCGGGGGTGATCGCCGGCGGCGCCGTCTTCGCGATCGGCATCGCCCTCGGATCGATCGTGTTCGAGCGCCGCGGCGACCGACTCATGGAGTTCGCCGAGTCCACCTGAGCGCGCGCGGTGCCGGGCTACACTGTCAGACCATGAGCACTCCTCTCGACAACCCCGATCAGGGGGGCCTGGCCACCCTCGACCGCGAACTCGAAGAGCTCATCCGTGAGGAGACCATCGAGCCCGGAGATCACGAGCGCTTCTCGCACTACGTGAAGAAGGACAAGATCCTCGAATCCGCGATCACCGGCAAGCCGGTGCGTGCGCTGTGCGGCAAGAAGTGGACTCCGGGGCGCGACCCCGAGAAATTCCCGGTGTGCCCCACGTGCAAGGAGATCTACGAGTCGCTCCAGCAGTAGGGGCGGATGCCGTGGGCGCGCGTTCAGCCCGCGGCCTCGACGTACACGGTCGGGATGGCCGGCTCCGACCGGCTGAGCCCGAGCGCGTGGACCGGCAGCTCGCCGCGGACGAGGCGGTGATGAGCGCGCGCCGCTTCGACGCCCGCGTGGCCCTCGGCAGCCGGGTCGATGTCGCCGCGCTCGGCGAGGCGCACGTGGAGGGCACGCGCGCCCGGATGGGCGGCGGGCGAATCCACGGGCTCGAACCCGTCCGACACCGCGATCAACTCGCTCGTGGCCGTGCCGCTCTCGAGCGTGCGGAAGGCGGCCTTGCGGCCGCCGCGCGAGCCCTTGTCCTCGGATGACTTGGCGACGCCGACCCAGGCGCCGGCGGAGTCCTGCCGCGCGACGAGCTTGTAGACCATCCCCGCCGTCGGGGTGCCCGATCCGGTGACCAGCTGCGTTCCGACCCCGTAGGCGTCGACGGGGGATGCGGCCAGTGCGGCGATCGCGTGTTCGTCGAGGTCGCTCGTGACGGTGATGCGTGTGGATGTCGCGCCCAGTGAGTCCAGCTGCGCCCGCACGGCGGCGGCCACCGTGGGGAGGTCGCCGGAGTCGATGCGCACGCCGCCGAGCGAGGTCCCGCCCACGCGCACCGCGGTCTCCACGCCGGCGGCGATGTCGTAGGTGTCGATGAGCAGGGTCGTGCCGGTGCCGAGCGTCGCGATCTGCGCGCGGAAGGCGTCCTCCTCGGTCTCGTGCAGCAGCGTCCACGCGTGGGCTGCGGTGCCCATCGTGGGGATGCCCCAGGTGCGCCCGGCCTCGAGGTTGCTCGTGGCCGAGAAGCCGGCGATGTAGGCGGCGCGCGCGGCCGCCACCGCCGACTGCTCGCCGGCGCGGCGCGAGCCCATCTCGGCGAGCGGCCGGTCTCCGGCGGCGATGCTCATGCGGGCGGCGGCCGTGGCGACGGCCGAGTCGTGGTTCAGCACGCTCAGCGCGAGCGTCTCGAGGATGACGGCCTCGGCGAACGTTCCCTCGACGGTCAGCACGGGCGAGCCGGGGAAGTACAGCTCGCCCTCGCGGTAGCCGGTGACCGTTCCCGAGAACCGGTACCCCTCGAGGAACCGGAGCGTCTCGGCATCCACCACCCGTTCGTCGCGCAGGAACCGCAGCTCGTCGTCGCCGAAGCGGAAGTCGCGCAGCAGCGACATCAGGCGCCCCGTGCCCGCGACGACGCCGAAGCGCCGGCCGCCGGGAAGGCGCCGCCCGAACAGCTCGAACACGCAGCGGCGGTGCGCGGTGCCGTCGCGCAGGGCGGCGTCGAGCATCGTGAGCTCGTAGCGGTCGGTGTGCAGCGCGGTGCTGGGCGCGCCGCCGGGCTGAGCCTCACGAAGCGTCATGCGGTCAGCCTACTGAGCCGCTGGCGTAGGCTGGACGATCGTGAACGACGCTCCCATCGGAATCTTCGACTCGGGCGTCGGTGGGCTCACGGTGGCGCGCGCGATCTCCGCCATGCTGCCGCGCGAGTCCATCCTGTACATCGGCGACACCGCCCGGTCGCCCTACGGCCCGAAGCCCATCGCCGACGTCCGCCGGTACGCCCTCGAAGTGCTGGACAATCTCGTGGACGAGGGCGTGAAGATGCTCGTGATCGCGTGCAACACGGCATCCGCCGCCGTGCTGCGCGACGCCCGCGAGCGGTATGACGTGCCCGTCGTCGAGGTGATCGCGCCGGCTGTGCGCACCGCGATGTCGACGACCCGCAGCGGGCGTGTCGGAGTGATCGGCACGGACGGCACGATCGGCTCCGGCGCGTACCAGGACATGCTCGGCGTGAATGAGAGCCTGACGGTGTTCGCGCAGGCGTGCCCGCGGTTCGTCGAGTTCGTCGAGCGCGGCGTCACCGGCACGCCCGAGGTGCTCGCCGTCGCCGAGGACTACCTGGCGCCGCTGCGGCACGCCGGCGTCGACACGGTCGTCCTGGGCTGCACGCACTACCCGTTCCTCGAAGGCGCGATCAGCTACGTCATGGGGCCCGACGTCAGCCTCGTCTCCAGTGACACCGAGACCGCGAAGGACGTCTACCGCCAGCTCGTCTCGCGCGACCTGCTGGCGGGGCCGGACGCCGTCCCGACCCACGTCTACGAGGCCACGGGCGCCTCGGCCGACGAGTTCCTCGACCTCGCGCACCGCCTGATGGGCCGCGAGGTCTCGACGGTGCGCCTGGTCCAGACCGGCGCCATCGATCTGCCCCGCCCCTGAGGCATCCATGTCCCACATCTCGTCGCTCGCAGCGCCGTCGGGCGACCACACGCGGGACACGACCCCCGAGACGACCCAGAACCAAGGAGAGCAATGAGCGACATCACCCGGGCCGACGGACGTTCGGTCGACCAGCTGCGTCCCATCACGATCGAGCGGGGATGGAGCAGCCAGGCCGAAGGGTCGGCCCTCATCTCGTTCGGCGGCACCAAGGTGCTGTGCACCGCGTCGTTCACCAACGGGGTGCCGCGCTGGCTCACCGGCAAGGGCAAGGGCTGGGTGACCGCCGAGTACGCCATGCTGCCCCGCGCCACGAACACCCGCGGCGACCGCGAGAGCGTCAAGGGCAGGATCGGCGGGCGCACGCACGAGATCTCGCGCCTGATCGGCCGGGCCCTGCGCGCCGTCGTCGACACCAAGGCGCTGGGCGAGAACACGATCGTCATCGACTGCGACGTGCTCCAGGCCGACGGCGGCACCCGCACGGCGGCGATCACCGGCGCGTACGTCGCCCTCGCCGACGCGATCGAGTGGGGCCGCAAGAAGAAGTTCATCGGCCAGAAGTCGCAGGTGCTGTTCGACTCGGTCGCCGCCGTCTCGGTCGGCATCATCGACGGCGAGCCCATGCTCGACCTGGCGTACGTCGAGGACGTGCGGGCCGAGACCGACATGAACGTCGTCGTCACCGGCCGGGGCCTGTTCGTCGAGGTGCAGGGCACCGCCGAGGGTGCCCCGTTCGACAAGCGCGAGCTCGACGCGCTGCTCGAGCTCGGCGTGAACGGCTGCGACGAGCTGCGCGACCTTCAGACCGCGGCGCTCGCCGAGTCCGCGGGGGAGTGATCGGCGTGCCGCAGATCGTCCTGGCAACCCACAACCCGCACAAGGTCGAGGAGTTCCAGGCCATCGTCGCCGCCACGCGTCCGGACCTGACCGTGATCGGCTACGACGGGCCCGAGCCGGTCGAGGACGGCGTCACGTTCGCCGAGAACGCGCTCATCAAGGCGCGCGCCGCGTCGGCGCACACCGGGCTGCCGGCGCTCGCGGACGACTCGGGCATCTGCGTCGACGTCCTGGGCGGCGCGCCCGGCGTCTTCTCGGCCTACTGGGCCGGGCACGCGAAGGACGCTCGCGCGAACCTCGACCTGCTGCTCGACCAGCTCTCCGACATCGCCGACCCGCACCGGGCCGCGCAGTTCGTGTCGACGATCGCGCTCGTGGTGCCGGGCGGTGCGGGTGACGAGCACGTCGTCGAAGGACGGTGGCCCGGGCGCCTCGCGCGCGCGGCCTCGGGCGGCGGCGGGTTCGGCTACGACCCGATCTTCATCCCCGACGGGCAGGACGCGGCCGCCGAGCGCACCGTGGGGGAGTGGACGGCCGAGGAGAAGAACGCCGCGTCGCACCGCGCCCGCGCCTTCGTCGCGCTCGTCCCGCTGCTCGCGGCCCTGTGATGCGCCGGTACTGAGAATCAGGATCATTCCCGACTGGGCCGGTCGGTCGGGCGAGGCGCCGCGTCGCGCCTAGCCTGGAGGCATGCACGACCATGCACCCAGCGGCATCCGCGGCTCCGACAGCCGTCGCCTGCTGGCGCTGTCGCTGGCGATCACCGCCGTCGTGATGGTGGTGCAGGTCGTCGGCTCGGTGCTGTCGGGGTCGCTCGCGCTCCTCGCGGACGCCGCCCACATGTTCACCGACGCCGCGGCGCTCGTCATCGCGCTGATCGCGAGCATGGTGGCCGCTCGTCCCGCAGACGACCGCAACACCTTCGGCTACCAGCGCGCCGAGGTGCTCGGTGCGCTCGTCAACGCGATCATCCTCATCGCCCTGTCGCTGTGGGTGGCGATCGAGGGCGTGCAGCGGCTCATCGATCCCGGCGACGCCGAGGTCGCCGGCGGACTCATGCTGGCCGTCGCGGTCGTCGGCCTGGTCGCCAACGCCTTCGCGATGTGGCTGCTCGGCTCCGCGCAGCGGCGCAGCATCAACGTGCGCGGCGCCTATCTCGAGGTGCTGGGCGACCTGGTCGGCTCGGCCATGGTCATCGTGGCGGCCATCATCATCGCGCTGACCGGCTGGGTGCAGGCCGACGCCCTGGCATCGCTCGCGATCGCGGCGATGATCATCCCCCGCGCCATCGCCCTGCTGCGCGAAGTGATGTCGGTGCTCGCCGAATCCGCGCCGGAGGGGACCCACGTCCAGGAGATCCGGCAGCACATCCTCACCACCGACGGCGTCGTCGACGTCCACGACCTGCACGTGTGGCAGCTGACGCGCGGCGCGCCCGTCTTCACGGCGCACGTCGTCGTCTCGGACGAGGCCTTCCGCGATGGTCGGGCGGCGGCGATCCTCGAGAAGCTGCAGGACTGCCTCGCGCACCACTTCGACGTCGAGCACTCGACGTTCCAGCTCGAGCCGGCCGGTCACGTCGAGCACGACGCCCATACGTGAGGATCAGGCCTCGGGCGTCACGTCCTCGGGGGCCTTGTCGGGGCGGATGCCGCGCCAGCGCGCCTGCCGCAGGATCCCGCCCGGGGTGAACTCGGCGAACTCGACTTCGCCGACGACGTCCGGCCGCACCCACAGGGCGTCCGAGGCGTCGGCCGCCGGCACGTCGATGAAGGGCGCTTCGTCGGTGCGCAGCGGCGTCAGCAGCCGCTCGAGCCGCGCGCGAGCCGCGTCGCTGAACCCCGAGCCGACGCGGCCGGCGTAGCGCAGTCCGTCCACCGAGGGGATCCCCACCAGCAGCGACCCGATCGAGCCGCTGCGGCCGCCCTTGCCGGGGCGGATGCCGCCGATCACGACCTCCTGCGTCCGCGTCAGCTTGACCTTGAGCCACCGGTCGGACCGCTCGCCGCGCCGATACGTCGAGCCCGGGTCCTTCACGACGATGCCCTCGAGCCCGAACCGCTCGCTCATCGCGAGAGCCTCGTCGGTGTCGTCGAACACCGGCGGCACGTCGATCGGGCCCTCCGATGCGGCGGCGATCGACTCGAGCAGCTCGCGCCGCTGCGCGAGCGGCAGCGAGGCCGCATCCCGTCCGTCGACCGAGAGCAGGTCGAACAGGTGATAGCGCACCGGGGTGCGCGGCGCTTCGCGCCTGATCTCCTCGGGCCGCGACAGGTTCATGCGGTTCTGCAGCAGCGGGAAGCTGGGGCGGCCGCGCTCGTCGAGCGCGACGATCTCGCCGTCGACGACGACGGGGGACGGACCCCAGCCCGGGTCGGTGTCGGTGAGCTCGGGGTACTTCGCGGTGATGTCGTTGCCGCTGCGCGCCCGCAGCGTGAGCGTGCGGCCGTCCCACGCGCCGATCGCGCGCACACCGTCCCACTTGACCTCGGCCCACGGGTGGCCGTCGTCGCCCGCCCACCGGCGCGCCGCTTCGCGCGCGATGCCCGGCGTCGCGGCCGTCGCGAGCATCGGTCGCAGCTCCGACGGCGGCGGCACCGTGACCGTCGTTCCCGCGGCCGCCTCCGTCGTCGAGACGCGGGATTCCTGCGGAGACCCGCGTTCGGGCCCGGCGGTTCGGGGGGAATCCGCGGTCTCGGGAGCGATGCGTGCCGCGGCGGGGGCGTGCGGGTCGTCGTCGGCCTGGTCGCTGGCTTCGACGGGGGTGCCGTCGGGCTGCGGCCGGCCGGCGGCATCCGTCTTCATGCGGTGCAGCAGCCACGTCGACTTCTCGCCGGCGCCGTCGGTGCGGATCAGCACGAGCCGCACACGGCCGAGGGGGCCGCCGGGGCGACCCTCGAGCGTGAAGATGATCTCGTCGTCGCGCCACTTCTCCAGGTCGTAGCGGCCGTCGTCCCAGATCGTCATGGTGCCGGCGCCGTACTCGCCCCGCGGGATCGTGCCCTCGAAGTCGGCGTACTCCATCGGGTGATCCTCGGTCTGCACGGCGAGGTTGTTGCGCGTCGTCGTGTGCGGGATGCCGCGCGGCACCGCCCAGCTGACCAGCACGCCGTCGCGCTCCAGGCGCAGGTCCCAGTGCAGGCGCGAGGCGTGGTGCTCCTGGATCACGAAGCGCGGCTTCTCGCCGACGGATGCCGACGCGCCGAGGGCGTTCGCGGGCACCGGCTCGGGGGTGCGGGCGCCGTCGCGCTTGGCGATGTACGCCGCGAGCGGGCCGTGGGCGGCCGCGCGGGCTCCGGCGTGGAAGCCGAGCGGCGCGAGCGGGTCGCCGGACGCCGCGACGCGGTCGAGCACCTCGTGGAACAGCAGCTGGCGCAGGTCGGGGTCCGCCAGCTCGTCCCACGTGCGCGGCCCGGCGACCCACGGCTTCGTCCTGCCGCGCAGCGAGTAGGGGGCGATCGTCGTCTTGGCGGCGTTGTTCTGACTCCAGTCGATGAACACCTTGCCGCCGCGCTCGGCCTTGGCCATCTGACTGACCACGAGCTCGGGGTGGTCGGCCTCGATGGCACGCGCGAGCTCGCGCGCGACCATCGACACCTCGTCGCTCGTCTGGGACTGCGGAAGGGGAGCGTACAGGTGGATGCCTTTGCTGCCGCTGGTCACCGGCAGCGGCTCCAGCCCCATGCCCTGCAGGATCTCGCGCGCCCAGCGGGCGACCTCCGCGCAGTCGGCGAGCGTCGTCCCCGGCCCGGGGTCGAGGTCGAGCACGAGCCGGTCGGGGCGGCCCGGCGTGCCGTCGGGCGCGAATCGCCACTGCGGCACGTGCAGTTCGAGGCTCGCCGCCTGGGCGAGGTACACGAGCGTGGGCACGTCCCCGACGAGCGGATAGTCCTTCGTGCCGGTGGAGTGGGGGATCGGCATCCGCCTCACCCACGACGGCGCGCCCGCTTCGAGGTCCTTCGCGAAGAACGACGGCGCCTCGACGCCGTCGGGCCAGCGCTTGCGGGTGACGGGGCGGCCGATGAGGTGCGGGATCATCACCGGAGCGATGCGGGTGACGTAGTCGATGACCTCGCCCTTGGTCGTGCCCGTCGCCGGATACAGGACCTTGTCGAGGTTGGTCAGGCGCAGCCGGCGGCCGTCGATGCGCACGGTCTGCGGGCTCGACGCCGCGGGCGGCCGCCCGTCCTGTCTCATCACCCCATCCTCGCGTGGTTCGCACCGCCGTGTCACGGGTGATGCGGCCCGCGGGGATCGGCTAGGCTCACGACCATCCGGCCGAGGCCACGATGCGGATTGCTGGGGGATGCAATGTCGCTGTTCATCTCGTACTCGAGTGTCGACATCACCGCCGTCGGCGCGCTCGAGCGCAATCTCGAGTCGTTCGGCAAGAACGTGTGGCGCGACGACGAGATCCTCGGCGGCGAGGTGTGGTGGGCGGCGATCCTCGAGCAGATCCGCGAGTGCGAGGTGTTCATCTTCGCGCTGTCGCCGAACTCGCTCGAGTCCGACCCCTGCCAGTACGAGTACGATTACGCCCGCGCGCTGGGGGTGCCGGTCCTCCCCGTCGAGATCGGCGACGTCCCGACGGCCGAGCGACGCAACCACGCGATCTACCGCGAGCAGCTGATCGACTACCGCAATCCGACCGCCGAGACGGCGATCCAGCTCGTCCGGGCGATCAGCGAGCTCGAGGGCACGCGTCCGCCGCTTCCCGAACCGCTGCCCGAGGCGCCGCCGATCCCGTACGAGTACCTGCTGCGCCTGGGGGCGGTGATCCGGGCGAAGGAGCCGATCCCGTACGGCGAGCAGCGCGATCTGATCAGGCAGTTCCGCGAGGCGCTCGACCGCGAGAAGAACCCCTCGGTGCGCGAGAGCGCGTTCAGCCTGCTGCGGGCGCTCGGCGATCGTCCCGAGACGAGCCGCAGCGTGACCGCCGAGATCGAGGAGCTCATCGCGAAGGCCGGTCTCGCCGAATCCGCGTCCGCGACGTCGGCGACGCCTCCGCCGAAGCCCCCGTCGGGGGATCGGATCGAGCCGACGCCGACCGAGCCGCCCGTCCGGCGCGAGCCGAACCCTCCGGCGAAGGCGGCGCCCGCCGTCGCGGCGAAGGCTTCCTCCGCGAAGACGCCGTCACCGCAGCCGCAGGCCGGCGACGGTCCGCGGCAGGCGCCGTCGTCGAGCGGGCCGTCTCCGTCGGCGGCGACGCCCGTGGTGCCGCATCCGACCACGCCGCCTCCGTCGGGATCCGGCCGCCGGGCGGCCTCCGGATGGTACGCCGACCCGCGCGGCCCCGCGGGGCAGATGCGCTACTGGGACGGCACGCACTGGACCGAGCACACGCACGCGGGGGCGCGGAGCGTGCCGCCGGGGGCGCCGACGGGTCGCCCCGCGCCGGCGTCCCAGCACGCGCCGAAGCAGACCCCGACACCGACACCTGCTCCGGCGCCGTCGCCCGCGCCGACGCCGCCGAAGTCGGGTGGGAACCTGTGGTCGACGCTCGGCATCGTGTTCGGTGCGATCGCGATCATCCCCGTCATCGGATGGGTGACGTGGTTCCTCGGCATCGCCTTCGCGATCGTCGCGGCGGCCCGCCGGGAGCGGCTGTGGGTCGTGGCGCTGGTCGTGGCGATCGTCGGCAGCATCCTCGGATTCATCATCCTGCTGGTGTTCGCGTACAGCGAGCCGTAGCCCGCCGGTCCGGCCGCGGGCGGAAACCGGGGCAGTAGCCGTAACCGGTGTGACGGGTGTGTACTGGTGTGGTGAGAGCGATCTGGAAAGGCGCGCTGACGTTCGGGCTCGTGAACGTCCCGGTCAAGGTGTACTCCGCGACCGAGGACCACGACGTGCCCCTGCATCAGGTTCACAACGCCGACGGCGGCCGCATCCGCTATCAGCGCATCTGCGAGCTGGACGGCGAGGTCGTGCCCTACGGCGACATCGACCGCGCCTACGACGACGGCGAGCGCACCGTGATCCTCACGAAGGAGGACTTCGCGTCGCTGCCGGCCGAAAAGTCGCGCGAGATCGATGTCGTGCAGTTCGTGCCGAGCGACCAGGTCGACCTGCTGACGCTCGACAAGCCGTACTACCTCGAGCCCGACTCGCAGTCGCCCAAGGCGTACGTGCTGCTGCGCAAGACGCTGGAGCAGACCGACCGCACCGCGATCGTGCGGTTCTCGCTGCGCCAGAAGACGCGGCTCGCGGCGCTCCGGGTGCGCGGCGATGTGCTCGTGCTGCAGACGCTGCTGTGGGGCGACGAGGTGCGCGAGGCGTCGTTCCCGTCGCTGGACGAGCCGGTGAAGATCTCGGCCAAGGAGCTCGAACTGTCGGCGTCGCTCGTCGACAGCTTCTCGGGCGACTTCGACGCGTCTGAGTACTCCGACGAGTACCAGGACGAGCTGCGCACGCTCATCGACGCCAAGCTCGAGAAGGGCGACGCGCTCGACACCTCCGAGACGTTCGGCGAGCGGGCCGAGGAGGAATCCGGGGGAGAGGTCATCGACCTCATGGCGGCCCTGCGCGCCAGCGTCGAGCGTTCGCGCGCCGCACGCGAGGGCACGGCGGATGCCGCCGAGCCCGAGCCGAAGGCCGACGAGGCCCCGGCCGAGCCGGCGAAGCCGGCGAAGAAGAAGTCGGCGAAGGCATCCTGACGGGGGACCCATGGAACTCGGCGCGTTCTCGATCAGCCTGGCGGTGCGCGACCTGGAGGCGTCGCGGGAGTTCTACGAGAAGCTCGGCTTCGTCGCGATCGGGGGAGACCCGGCGCAGAACTGGCTGATCCTGCGCGCCGGTGACACGACGATCGGGCTCTTCCAGGGGATGTTCGAGGGGAACATCCTCACGTTCAACCCCGGGTGGGATGCGCAGGGGCAGGACCTGCCGGGCGACTTCGACGATGTGCGCGCGATCCAGGCGCGGCTGCGGGCGAGCGGTGTCGAGCCGGTCGAGGCGACCGACGAGACCGCGTCCGGGCCCGGCTCGATCACCCTCGTCGACCCCGACGGCAACAGCATCCTGATCGATCAGCACCGCTGAGTCCGGGGCGTCCGCCTGCCGGTCAGCCCATCTCGTCGTCGCCGCCGCGGCCGGCCTCCGGGGCGTCCTCGAAGACGCGGCCCGTGGTGGCCGGTCGCGGCTCGTCGTCGGTGTCGCCGGCCTGGTCTCGTTGCGCCTTGCGCTTCTCGGCGAAGTAGTGCCACAGGATGAAGATCACGGTGCCGCCGACGGCGACCAGCAGGATGAGGTCGATGTACTCCTGGACGAACCACGCCACCGGCGGGATGAAGCCGAGCAGATAGCCGAACATCGTCAGGCCGAAGCCCCACAGGATCGCGCCGATGAGGTTGTAGAGCGTGTACTTGCCCTTGTGCATGTGCCCGACGCCGGCCGCGACCGGCGCGAACGTGCGCACGATCGGCACGAAGCGCGCCAGGATGATCGTCAGCCCGCCGTACCGCTCGAAGAACATGTTCGTGCGCTCGACGTTGCGCCGGCTGAACAGGCCCGACTCCTTGCGCTCGAACACCGCGGGGCCGCCCTTGTGCCCGATGAAGTAGCCGACCTCGCCACCGAGGAACGCCGAGACGCCGATGAGCAGCGAAACCCACCACACGCTGATGCCGAACACCCCGTGCGGCGCGAAGGGCTGCTCGTGCGAGAGCAGGCCCGAGATGATCAGCAGCGTGTCACCCGGCAGCAGGAAGCCGACCAGGAGCCCCGTCTCGGCGAAGACGATGAGGCACACCACCAACAGGGCCCAGGGTCCGGCGGCCGCGATGATCGTCTCGGGGTCGAGCCAGGGGATGAGCGCTGTGGGCTGCAAGGCGGGATTCCCGTCGGTGGCTGGGGTCGGCATGGCCGGTCACGGCAGGGCCGCAACGTGCGGAAGGTGGGACTTGAACCCACACGCCCGAAGGCACAGGAACCTAAATCCTGCGTGTCTGCCGATTTCACCACTCCCGCGAGTCCGAATCAGTCTACTGACGCGCAGGGGGCCGCTCGGCCGGGATTCCCCGGCCCTGCGGCTGTTCCCGTCAGCGGCGGATGCCGAACATGAAGTAGCTGGTCGGGCCCACCCAGTTGATCAGGATCACGGGGATCCATGCCGGCTTCGGCCCTTTCACGTCCTCGGCGGGACGGTTGTACAGGTCCCAGAACGCCAGGAACATGTACGCGAACTGCAGGATCGCGAACGGGATCGACAGGATCGTCGCCGCGACACTCTTCTGCTTCTTCGTGCGCTTGTTCTCGGCCGGCTCTTCGGGGCTGGGCTGCTGCTCGTCGACGTCGGTCATCGCGGCTCCTTCCACCACCGCCCATCCTGCCCGAGTCGGGCGCTTTCGTCACCTGTGGATAAGTCCGCAGGAGCGCGGGGCGATCTTGCGAGGATCGCCGTGTGAGCCTCGCCGCCGTCCCCGCAGCCGCCGATCCGGTGCGCGCGATCGTCGAGCGCGTCCGCGAGCGTCTGCGCGCCGAGCGGGCCGACCCGTCGACGGATCCCGAACTGGCCGCCCACATCGCTCGCGCCGAGGTGCGCCGTCACAGCGACTTCGCGCTCGCCCGCGGCGCGGCCACGATCGACGACGAGCTCGCGTGCGTCCGCGAGGTGATCGCCTCGGTCGCCGGCTACGGACCGCTGCAGGCCTATCTGGACGATCCGACCGTCGAAGAACTCTGGATCAATGCTCCAGATCGCATCTTCGTCGCGCGGTCCGGAACTCCCGAGCGCGTCCCACTGGCCCTGACCGACTCCGCGGTGCGGGACCTGGTCGAGCGGATGCTGCACGCGACGGGCCGCCGCGCCGACATGTCAATACCAACAAATTGACATATCACTGACCTGGGGCTTTTCAGATTGTCCTCGCCGCTCGATAGGTTGAGCGCGTGGGCGATGATTACAGCACCTACTGGGCGACCATCGCTCAGATCGTGCCGGTCTTGGCAGTCGCTTTTATCTTCGAGGCGCGATTGTTCTCGCGCTCATTCTCGAAGAAGAAGGTGCTGGCCGCGACGAAGCCGATGAGGGTGCTCTACGCCGTCCTCTATGTCGGCATCGCGTTCGTCCTCTTTGCCGTGTTCCAGGTTGCGCTCACGAATCTCCGGGCGAATGTTGAGCCCACAGCCCAGGCGACATTCTGGCCCGAACTCGGGCTCGTTTCGGCGGCTGGGTTGGCGCTCTTCGTGCCCGCGCTGAACCTTGGAGTTGCGCTCGTGAGCGACGTGGCAATCGACCAGTGGAATCGTCTCCCATTCTCCAGGGTTGGTCGTCGCGAACGTGAGGTGTCTCGTCTGCGGGCCGAGGTCTACGCGATGAACCGTTTGTCCGCGGAGCAACATCGTCAGATTGTCCACCAGTTCGCTGACCAGTTGACACGACTGTCCTACATGGATCGCATGGCCCGGCGAGATCCCGACTGGCCACACGCCGAGGAAGCCAAGGCTATGTTCGCGGACGTCTCACAAGAGGCGCGATTCTGGTTCAAGAGAGCTCGCAAGATGGAGAAGAAGATTGCGAAGGCAATCCGCAAGGCGGAAGCGCGCGATGTCAAGATGAAGGAATTGCGGAGACTGGCAAATCTCAGGGCGAGCGCCGCAGCTCTCAAGACGCAGGTCTAGGGGCTCCTGCGATGGGGCGTGCTGGAGGTTCTCGATCAGCGCGCCGATCTAGAACCCACGATCCAGGCGCCGCACGACCTGGGCCGCGATCGAGGACGTCGGGACGATCGGCCCCGGCGCGCTCGAACACAGCATCTTCCGGCACCTCAACACCCCCAAGCACACGGCATCGACCGCGACCCTCGCAGGCGTCGAGGCGTGGGGAGTGGCCGGCGGGGGAGTGCCGAGCGCGAAGCCCTGGCAGCACGTCGAGAACATCGCGAGGTGGTGCAGCGCCTGGCGCGCGAGTACTAGCGCGCCACCCGCATCGACATCTTGTAGGACGCCAAGGACATCTTCGACCACATCAACGCGAGAGTTATCCACAGGCTGACAGCGCGAAACTCGATGAGAATTCGACACATCTGTGGGCAGCGGGCCGCCTCGCGCGGAAGACCGCCCACCGCGTGTGGATAACCCGCGTGACGCGCGCCACCGGCGGCCACCGTGGGGGAGGTGCTTCGTAGAGTAGCGAGCAGGAGAAAGCCCCCGGACCTTTGGAAAGTCGATACGGGGGCAGTCTCTGCTGAAAGGGTCGCACTCGCCCTAGAGAGAGTGCTGGCAGGGCGGACCTGCTGGGGTCGTCCGAAGTTGGCGCTTCGGACGACCCCACTTCTCATTATGGGTCGGTCGGACCGCTACGGCCAGTCTGGTCGGACCCACCGACATTCTCGTCGGCGAGCCGCCGTGCCAGGACTTCATCACCGCGAACGTACGGTCCTACATCTGGCAGAGGACGATGATGCGGCATCAGCGAACAGTGCCTAGTTGTTGGCGCGAAGCTTCGCTGCGTTCTCAATGATCGGCTGGATGATGTTCGTGATCGAGTCATCGGCGCCTGACTTCCCCTCTGGTGGCGCTTCCAATACACGCTTGCCGAACAACGCGTACATCGTCTGGCGGGCGTCCTCGTCCTTGATCTCGTTGACGAACCCTAGGAACGCTTTCAGCTGGATCTCAATGCCGCGGGCCCAGGTTGCGAGTCGTCTGTAGTGCGTTGCCTGGCGCGCAAGGTAGGCGGACAGCGCCGCGAGAGCTGAAAGGATCGCGAGCCGGTAGATGACTCCATACCAGTCGACGTTTCCTCCAACTGGAGGCGTGTGGTCGATCATGAACCAGAGTCCCAAGCTCGCGGTGAGTACCAGTGTTCCCAGAGTCAGTCCTCTGAACCACCAGGCAGCCTTCTCGCTCGACTTCGCTGTCGTCTCGAACGATCTCTCCAGTGCGGAAGTAGCGCTCCTCGTGGCCGCTCTTTCCGCGTGCATCAGGGCCTCTTTGGCTTCTCGCGCGGCTTCCTGAGTTTCGCTGATTGCCTGGTCTAGTTGCAGCGTGCGATCGCTGACGTAGGTCACTACGCCGACCACCTGCGCCGACTGATCGGCGGCCTTCGAGATCCGCGCCTCATAGGGTTCGAACTCGGCTCCGGGCCGACCCGCCCGACGAAGCTCGCCGAAGACTGCGGAGAACACGTCTAGATATCCACGCACCGCGGCGAGGGCGTCGGCCTTGTTCTTGCCGTGGACCAATTCATACGTCGAGTACGCCTCCTGGGCTTCTTGGGCTGCGCTGACGATGCCCTCTTCCTGCTCAGGTGTCAGTCCTGCAGTCTTTGCCCACTCCAGCGTGGTTGCCCACGCTTCGATCAGCGGGAGCATGGCGAGCTCGTCTATGCCGTTGTCCCCTGACCGATGCAGATCCGTCGCGACCTTCACGAAGACTTTGGCCACGGTCGCCAGGTCAGTAGTGTTCTCCGGCATCGATCCCTCCCCAATGAGTCCCGAGCCTAGGCGATGGGCCGTCTATTCTCGGGCAAGCTCGCGGGGGCTGGGACGCCGAGACAGGGGAACAAGCTAGGACAGGTGGACCGGCGCAGACCGTAGATCCCGCATCACAGCACGGGCAACAGGACGCCGATGCCGCCAGAGCGGAAATAGCCCAGATCAAAAGAACGCACAAATGCTGGTCTAGTCAAGACCACGCTGCTGGCTGCGCTGATCGCAGCCTGCCCGCCCGATCAGCGCATCGTGACGGTCGAGGAGACGTTCGAGCTCGCCGTGCGGGCACCCGATCTCGTGGCGCTGCAGGGCCGTCAGCCCAGCCTCGAGGGGACGGGCGAGGTGACTCTGCGCCGACTCGTGAAGGAGGCGCTGCGGATGCGACCCGACCGTCTCGTGGTGGGCGAGGTCCGCGACGCTGAAGCGCTCGATCTGCTGCTCGCACTGAACACCGGCGTTCCCGACGCGCTAAAGACACATTCAGTGACTCGGGTGTCCAGACGCTCGCGCCTCGTCGGCGGCGGGCAGTCCTACACCTCGCCCGCGCCGAGCTCGAAGCGGGCGGCGGCCTCCTCGGCGCGCATGCGGATGCCGAGGTCGGCCCACGCCTTGAGGCGCTCCGCTTGGGCCTCCTCGCTCGTCTCGGCCCTCCTCTGGACGACGACGGTGTCGAGGTAGCTGGCGCACGCTAGGCGCTCTGTGAGGCGCTCCTCGGGGCGGGCGGCCACTAGGGCGCGCATGGCGTCCTCTGTGAGCTCCTCGGGCGGGCGGATGCGGATGGCGGCTTGATATTCCTCGGTAGTGAGCATGTCGCTGAGCGTAGTGACCGGAGGGGACGCGGTGACTGATCGCCCGCTCTCGCGGACTCTAATCACGGTCGGAGCTCCGGGTGTCTTAGCCCTCGCCCCAGGAGGCCAGCGGGCCGCCCTGCGGGCCGTGCGCGAGGAGGTACGCCGCATGGATGCGCTCGCACGCGACGCGCGCCGAGGTGGCCCACCCGGCGAGCTCGCCGCGGTACTCGGCGCGGTAGCGGAGGCGGTCCTCGCCGACGCGGCGGAGCTTGGCGATGCCGTACTCGCGGCCCTGCGAGTCGAGGACGTGGAAGGTACCGGGCGGGTCCTCGACGGCGTCGAGGATGGGGTGCCAGTCGGGCGGCATGAGGGCTCCTGTCTCGCCCCGGCCCGGCGTCGATGGGGAGCGTAGCGGCGGCGGCTGAAGGTGTGCCGGTAGCGCGAGCAGCCCCCCGAGCGTGGTCATGAGCGCGTGCATGGGCGACGCTAGGCACCGCGCCGGGGCTCGAGGTGGTGCACCCGTGTTTGTCTTGCTGGGATGATGTGCGCATGAACGACGACCGAGTTGGGGCCAACCGCGTCGCACTCTGGCTTGTATCCACGGTGCTTGTCGGTGTGTCGCTGGGTTGGGTTGCCGCGTGGACGCAAGAGGAGTGGTGGATCTGGCTCCTCTACCTCGTTGCAGTTGTCCTCATCGTCATGACGTTCCCAGGGGCGATCTTCCATCGGGACAACCTTGGACCCACTCCGGTGGGTCGAGTCGTCGCCGGCATTGTTCTTGTGTCCTATGTTGTCGTCGGTCCGATCCTCGCTGCGACTGGACAGCTCGCCTCCACCATCGCCGGTGTCGGCCTCCTGTGGGCCGCAGCGACCCTTATTAGCTGGCGCTCGCTACGAAACCGAGTAGCTGCCAACGAGGTAGCCGCTGGTGTCGCGTTCCTGCTGGTGGGTGTCGCGTTTCTTGTGCTGGGTGTCACGCTCCTGCAGCAAGGTTCGGTGCTGTTCGGTGTCGGGAACCTGCTGCTGGGTGTCGGGATCCTGCTGGGGGGTGTCGCGATCGTTCGCCAGTGGTCGGTGCTCGGCAGTGTCGCGTCCCTGCTGGTGGGTGTCGCGTTCCTGTTTGTGGGTGTCGCGTTCCTGCGGCAGGGGTCGGTGCTGGCCGGTGTCGCGGTCCTGCTGGTGGGTGTCGCGTTCCTGCTGGCGGGTGTCGCGCATCTGGGCAAGCCGTGGGCGCTGGGGGGTGTCGCGTTCCTGCTGGCGAGTGTCGCAATGCTGCTGCTGGGTGTCGCGTACCTGTGGCAGGGGTCGGTGCTGGGCAGTGTCGCGGTCCTGCTGGGGGGTGTCGCGTCCCTGTTGATGGGTGTCGCGTCCCTGCGGCAGCGGTTGGGGCTGTTCGGTGTCGCGTTACTGCTGGCGGGTGTCGCAATTCTGCTGCTGGGTGTCTTGTTGCTGTGGCAGGGGTCGGTGCTGGCCGGTGTCGCGTTCCTGCTGGCGGGTGTCGCGGTCCTGCTGGTGGGTGTCGCGGTCGCGCTGGGTGGGGGTATGCCTCAGGGATCGGCCGTGCGCGACTGGGTTGCGCGGTTGCGGGCGTGGGCGGTGCGCCGCGACACGACCGACACGACCGACACGCCGAAGGAATCGTAGACGGGCAGGCCGTCGTCGAACCCGTCCGGGCCGGGCGAACTCTCATGGCAGCCCGAGGTGCGGTGACGTCTATCAGGTGGGCGGGTCGATCTCGATCACCGGAACGGCGGCCGTGCCCGACGCGTCGTTCGTCGTCGAACTGCGCGATGCGGAGGAGACCGTCGCCGCGTCGCTCGTCGTCACAGCCGACGACTGCTGCACGCACTCCTCGTTCCTGTCGAGCCTGGCACTCGACGTGTCGCCCGGGTGGTACGACGTCGTCGCCTACAACGAGGGCACGGCGGACGGGTCGACCCAGAACGAGTTCCGGGTTCAGGTCGAGGTGCGGTGGTAGCGGCGGGCGTGATCATGGCCGCGACCTGGAGGCAGCCCGTCCTCACGCTCTTCGTCCGCGCCGGCGTCGCGCTCGAGGCGACGGCAACCGGTCGCACGGCCCTGCGCTGACTCGCCTGCGTGAGGACGCGCGCCAAACGTCGGACGATCGCGGGTTCGCAGGAGGATCTTGCGTGAAACCCTCCGACGGAGGGCAGATTCTCCGACGCTGCGACGACCGGGAGGTGCGCAGACCTACACGTCGATGTGCTGACGCGCCTCGGGGACGCCGAGGGTGTTCTTCTCGACCGTGTGCTCACGGGAGAAGCGGGGGAGCGAGGGGCACCAGCCGGTGACCGCCGCGAAGACGAGGTAGGCGGCCGCGGCGCCGGCGGGGATCGCGATGATCAGGTTGTCGCCGAAGCTGAACGCCAGGGCGACCATGAAGACCGCGAGGACGGCGCGGACCGCGCGCTCGCCGGGCGTGACCCCGCACAGGCGCGTCCACCGCCGGCGAGCGGGCTGATCGGTCACGCCTGGGCGGCCTCGGCCTGAGCCTGCTCGGCCTTGGCGGCCTCGACCTGGGCGCGGACCTCGTTCATGTCGAGGCCCTTCACCGCGTCGATGACCTGCTGAAGCTGCGGGGCGGCGAGGGCGCCGGGCTGCGCGAAGACGAGGATGCCCTCGCGGAACGCCATCAGCGTCGGGATGCTCGTGATGCGGAAGCCGGCGGCCAGCTGCTGCTCGGCCTCGGTGTCGACCTTGCCGAAGACGATGTCGGGGTGCTCCTCGGACGCCTTCTCGAAGACGGGAGCGAACATGCGGCACGGACCGCACCACGCAGCCCAGAAGTCGAGGAGGACGATGTCGGAGTCCTCGATCGTCGACGAGATGTTCTCCATGGTGATCTCACGGGTGCTCATGCCGACCATCATACCGCAGAATACCCCTGGGGGTATAATCGAGTCGCAACCACCGAAAGGAACCACCATGCGCTTTCGTCGCGCCGTGACGTTCACCGTCGCGCTCGCCGCAGCCGCGGCCGCTCTGACCGCCTGCTCCAGCTCGCCCTCGATCGAGGTGACCGAAGAGACCGTCGTGATCGACGTCCGCACCCCGGGCGAATACGCCGGGGGCCACCTCGAGGGCGCCGTGAACGTCAACCTGCAGTCGCCGACATTCCAGGAGGACATCCTGGAGTACGACCTCGACGGCGAGTACGTCGTCTACTGCCAGTCGGGCAACCGCTCGTCGCAGGCGGTGGCCTACATGGACCAGGCCGGCTTCGAGGACGTCACGGACGCCGGCGGCGTCTCGGAGGCGTCGAAGTCGACCGGACTCGACATCGTCACCGACTAGCGTCCCCGGGGTGTCGGCCACGCGCCGGCACCCCGCTCACCACCCGTACGTGTTGAGCCACTCGCGACGGCTCGCGGCCTCGTGGGCGGGCTCGTCCGGGTCGGACGTGTCGTGCTCGCGCAGCGCGCCGTCCGCGTCGAGCACGACGAAGCGGTGGCACACGTCGCACAGGGCGCGGCCGTGCGGCCACCCGTCGGCGAGCGCCGCCGCGGGCTCACCGTGCTCACCCGAACCGGGGCAGCGCGGCTCGTCGGCCGCGGCATCCGCCCACATGATGGTGCGGTGCCGGTGGAGTCCCGGATGATCGAGCGGGCGCGTGCACCGTCGACCGCGATTGCGGCTGCGGCAGAACCGCACGACCGCCGATGTCATCCGGGACCCCGCTTCCGCCCAGGGGCCCTGGGCACTCTCGCACTCTAGGCCGTCATACCGGCATCCGCGGCACGGCGTCGTACTCGGCGTCGGGCAGCTTCTCCATGACGTTGATCGACACGTGCGGCCACTTGATGAGGCCCTCGACGCCGTCACGCCGGTCGAAGAACTCCAGCATCACGGTCTGGGTGTAGGCCAGCAGCAGGTTCGGCTCGTCGACGCCGTCGCCGTCGAGCTCGAGGATCCAGAACGTCGACGTCATCTCGGACGCGTCGGCCTGACGCTCGATGAACGGGATGTTGTGGATGCCCGCCTCGGCCAGCTTCGTGTCGAACTGCAGCACGGTGTTCTTCACGACGTTCTGCGGCAGCGCGTTCAGCAGCTGGTTGGGGCGGACCGGATCGAACAGCCCCAGGAACGGGTTGTCGTGGTAGTGCCGGTACGGCGCGAGATAGGGACTGTCGAGGTCCTGGTTCACGCCGATCGGCAGTCCCGAGATGTCGTCGATGAACGCCGGCCGGTCGGTCTCGAAGACCCGGCCGAGCCCGAGCGCCGAGTCGCCGTGCGGCACCGACGCCAGGCGCGCGATGCTGATCCCGTTCGTGCGCGGTTCGCCCATGTTCAGGAACAGGCCCGGCTCGTGGTGGATCGCGAGGTCGCCGCCGCCGGCCAGGCCGCTGGACGGCATGTCGTCGGCGTCGGACTGCGCGATCATCTGCTCGTAGTCGAGCGTGACGACCAGCTGGTCGGTGTTCGCCCGGTCGGGGCGATCGACGCCGCGGTTCGGCACGCGCTTGTCGACGAGCGAGAACGTGATCTCCTCATCGAAGCGGTTCACGAGGAGGCGGTAGTCGAGCACGCCGCTCTGCGCGACGAACGGCAGGGCGATCATGTTCCAGCCGCGGCCCTTCAGCCGCTCGGTGTTGCCCCATTTGCCCGGGAGCTTCTTGAACGGCCCGAGTTCCTCGTCGTCCTCGGTGGCGAGTTCGACGACGCGGGAGTTCGCGCGATACATGTCCGCATAGCGGGCATCGCCTGGGTGTGACATCTTCTCTTCCCCAAGAGTCGGCCGACCGGCCCGGAAGACCGATCGGATCGGATGGTTCTCCCCTCAGTCCCAGAGGGAGCAGACCCCGCTCCTGATACCGCCGACGCGGGACGTCAGCCGTGGCGCGGCACGAACCGCGGCACCCACCGCACGAACGCCAGCGCGCCGAGCAGGCCGACCACGCCCATGACGCCGGTCGCGACCGACAGCGACGACACCGCGGCGACGGCCGAGACGAGCAGCGGCGAGGCCGCACCGCCGGCATCCGTCAGCGTGCGCCACGACCCCAGGAACGGCGCCGGATCCGACGGGGGAGCGACATCGGCGCCGAGGGTGAGCAGGATGCCGCTGGACAGCCCGTTGCCCACCCCGAGCACGGCGGCGAACATCGCGAACCACATCGCGGCATCCGGCAGATCGTGCGTGAACGCCAGCGCGAGGAAGCCGGCGCCCATCAGCACCATCGCCGGCAGCGCCGCCCACAGGCGCCCGAAGCGGTCCATCACCTGGCCGCTGGCGTAGAACAGGGCGAAGTCGATCGCCCCCGAGACGCCCACGACGAGCGCGATCGTCTGGGCGTCCAGCCCGATCGACACGCCCCACAGCGGCAGCACGACCTGCCGTGCCGAGCGGACTCCCGACAGCGACGCCGCGGCGATGCCGAGCCGCGACAGCACGCCGCGATGCCGCCACATCGTGCGCAGCACACCGTCGCGCCCGAGCGTCGGGATCGAGCCGGTGACCACCTCGCCGGTGTCCTCGGTCTCGGCGTCGCCCCGCACCAGGGGAGCGGATGCCGCCGCCGGCGGGGCGGGCGCGAAGCGCTCCTCGGGGTCGGGGCCGACGAGCACCAGCACGACCGTGGCGGCCAGGCACACGCCGAAGAACCACACCGCGGCCCGCTCGTCGCCGAAGACCGCCAGCAGGGCGGCGGCGGCGAACGGCCCCACGAACATGCCGAGGCGGAACGTGCCGCCCAGCAGCGACAGTGCGCGGGCACGGAACGACAGCGGCACGCGGGTCGCCATGAACGAATGGCGCGCCAGTCCGAACGCGGCGGCGCAGAAGCCGATCAGGAGCACCGACACCGCGAACACGGCCAGGCCCGGCGCGAACACCATGCCGACGACCCCCGCGAGCGAGATCGTGCCGGCCGCTGCCATCGTGCGGCGCTCGCCGAAGCGCGCGACCGCCCACCCGGCGGGGATGTTCCCCGACAGCTGGCCGACCACGAGAGCGGATGCCACCAGCGCCGCGGTCGCGACGCCGGCGCCGAGCTGGGCGGCGATGATCGGGATGAGGGGGATGACCGCGCCCTCGCCGAGGGCGAACAGCAACGTCGGCAGGTACACCATCGGGCCGAACCGCCATAGGACATCGCGCGCTCCGACGGAATCTGCGCGGTCTGCCACGCTCAACCACGTTAGTCTGGAGTGTCATGCTCGAGCTCGATCTGTCCGCCGATATCCAGGCCCTCCGCTCCACCTTCGCCGACATCCAGGCGGTGGTGGACGTCGATGCGCTCACCGCCGAGATCGCGCGGCTGAGCGAAGCGGCCGCCGCCCCCGACCTCTGGGACGACGTCGAGAAGGCGCAGAAGGTCACCAGCGCCCTCAGCCACCGTCAGGCCGAGCTCAAGCGCGTCACGGACGTCGGCCAGCGCCTCGACGACCTCGAGGTGCTCGTCGAGCTCGCGCAGGAGATGGACGACGAGGACTCCGCCGAAGAGGCACGCCACGAGCTCGCCGAGCTCGAGGACGTCATCGGCCAGCTCGAGGTGCAGACGCTGCTCGACGGCGAGTACGACGCGCGCAGCGCGGTCGTGACGATCCGCTCGGGCGCCGGCGGCGACGACGCCACCGACTTCGCCGAGATGCTGCTGCGCATGTACCTGCGCTGGGCCGAGCGCCACAAGTACTCCGTCAAGGTGATGGACACCTCGTACGCCGAGGGCGCGGGCATCAAGTCCGCCACCTTCGAGGTCGACGCGCCCTACGCCTACGGCACGCTGTCGGTCGAGGCCGGCACCCACCGTCTCGCGCGCATCAGCCCGTTCGGCTCCGCCGACAAGCGCCAGACCAGCTTCGCCGCCGTCGAGGTCATCCCGGTGATGGAAGAGGCCGTCGAGGTCGACATCCCCGAGAACGACATCCGCGTCGACGTCTTCCGTTCGTCGGGACCCGGCGGCCAGTCGGTCAACACCACCGACTCGGCCGTGCGCCTCACGCACATCCCGACCGGCATCGTCGTGTCGATGCAGAACGAGAAGTCGCAGATCCAGAACCGCGCCGCCGCCATGCGGGTCCTGCAGACCCGCCTGCTGCTGCTGAAGAAGGAAGAAGAGGCGGCCAAGAAGAAGGAGCTCGCGGGCGTCATCACCGCCAGCTGGGGCGACCAGATGCGCTCCTACTTCCTCTACGGCCAGCAGCTCGTGAAGGACCTGCGCACCGGCTACGAGGTCGGCAACCCCGCGACGGTCTTCGACGGCGACCTCGACGGCCTCATCTCGGCCGGCATCCGGTGGCGCAAGCGCAAGGACGACGACGACTGATCCGCGGATGCCCGCACCGCGGGTGTCGCTGTGCCCGCGGTCGATGATGGCGCTTAGGCTCGATGCGCCATGATCCGGTTCGAGAACGTCACGAAGCGCTTCCGCGGCACGGCGAAACCGGCGCTCAGCAACGTCGACTTCGAAGTGCTCCGCGGGGAGTTCGTGTTCCTCGTCGGCGCCTCCGGCTCGGGCAAGTCCTCGTGCCTGCGCCTGATCCTGCGCGAGGAGGTCCCGACCGAGGGACGCGTGGTCGTGCTCGGCCGCGACCTGCGCACGCTCCCGAACCGCAAGATCCCCTACTTCCGCCGCCACATCGGCGCGGTGTTCCAGGACTTCCGGCTGCTGCCCGACAAGACGGTCTTCCAGAACGTCGCCTTCACGCTGCAGGTGATCGGCTCCTCGCGCGGCTTCGTCAAGCAGGCCGTGCCCGAGGTTCTCGCCCTCGTCGGCCTCGATGGCAAGGAGAAGCGGCTCCCGCACGAGCTGTCGGGTGGCGAGCAGCAGCGCGTCGCGATCGCCCGCGCCCTCGTGAACCGCCCCCAGGTGCTGCTGGCCGACGAGCCCACCGGCAACCTCGACCCGGCCACCTCGGTCGACATCATGCAGCTGCTCGCCCGCATCAACGCCGGCGGCACGACGGTCGTCATGGCGACCCACGAGAAGGGCTTCGTCGACCAGATGCAGCGCCGCGTCATCGAGCTGCGCGAAGGCGAGCTGATCCGCGACGAGCGGCACGGCGGCTACGGCGACACCTCGGGGCTGCCCAGTCTCGCGCCGCAGCCGCAGCGCGGCGCCGCGGCGGTGGCCGCCCTCACCGCGGTGCTCGAGGTGCAGCGCGAGGCCGCGCTCGCAGCGGCGTCCGGTCGCCCGCAGGCCGAGCCCGAAGTGGACGAGGCGCCCGAAGACGAACCCGCCGAAGCCGTGCCCGAAGTCGAGGTCGAGCCCGAGGCATCCGATGCCGAGGCATCCGATGCCGAGGCGGCCGTGCCCGTCACGGCCAAGACCACCCAGCCGATCCCGATCGCCGACCTCGCCGAGGTCGACGTGGAGGAGCTCGGGCTCGCCGACCGCCTGGGGCTGGGCGGCGCCGACGCCGACGATGAAGTGGGGCCGACCTCGTGAGGCTCGGGCTCGTCCTGGCGGAGGCCTTCAGCGGACTCCGCCGGAACCTCTCGATGGTGATCTCGGTCGTGCTGGTCACCTTCGTGTCGCTGACGTTCGTCGGCGCCGCGATCCTCATGCAGATGCAGATCGGCACGATGCGCGACTACTGGGTCGACCGGGCGCAGGTCGCGGTGTTCATGTGCACCGACATCTCGCAGGAGCCGACGTGCCTCGACGGCGCCGCGACACCCGAGCAGATCGCCGAGGTGCAGGACAAGCTCGACGGCCCCGCCCTGTCGCCGCTGATACGCGACGTGCGGTTCGAGGACCAGGAGCAGGCGTACCAGAACATCATCGACCTGCTCGGCGAGGAGTACGCGAGCGTCATCACCCCCGAGCAGCTCAACCAGACGTTCTGGATCAACCTCGTCGACCAGCGGCAGTCGGATGTCATCATCGAGGCGTTCACGTCGCTGGACGGCGTCGAGGACGTCGAGGACCAGCTGCAGTACCTCGAGCCGCTGTTCCAGGCGCTCACCGTGGCGACCTACATCGCCGTCGGCATCGCCGTGCTGATGCTGATCGCCGCCGTGCTGCTGATCGCCACGACCATCCGGCTGTCCGCGTACGCGCGCCGCCGCGAGCTGCGGATCATGCGGCTCGTGGGCGCGTCGAACCCGTTCATCCAGACGCCGTTCATCCTCGAGGGTGTCTTCGCGGCCCTGCTGGGCGCGATCTTCGCCAGCGGCGCGGTCATCGCCGGCGTGCAGTTCGGCGTCGACGGCTACCTGCGCCGGCGCGTCGACTTCGTCACCACGTGGGTCGGACTCGCCGATGCGTGGATCGTCGTCCCCATCCTGATCGGGATCGGCATCGTGCTCGCGGCCTTCTCAGCGGGCTTCGCGATCCGGCGCTGGCTGCGCGAGTAGTCGCGGGCGCCGCGGCACCGGCATCCGTCCCGGTCGTTGCTAGACTGACAGGCTGCCGTGCGCCTGCGCGGCCGGAGTCGAGGAGTACGCCATGCCCAGGGAACGCGGTGAGACGGTCGTCGCGACGAACCGTCGCGCGCGTCACGAATACAGCATCGAGAAGACCTACGAAGCGGGACTGGTGCTCACCGGCACCGAGGTGAAGTCGCTGCGCCAGGGTCGGGCAAACCTCGCCGACGGCTACGCGTACATCGACGGGGGAGAGGCGTTCCTCGACGCCGTGCACATCCCCGAGTACTCGCAGGGGCACTGGACGAACCACGCCGCCAAGCGCACGCGCAAGCTCCTGCTGCACAAGGACGAGATCATCAAGCTGAGCCACGCCATCTCGGCGGGCGGCTACACGCTCATCCCGCTGAAGCTGTACTTCTCGGACGGCCGCGCGAAGGTCGAGATCGGCGTCGCCAAGGGCAAGGCCGAGTACGACAAGCGGCAGGCGCTGCGCGAGCGGCAGGACAAGCGCGAGGCCGAGCGCGCGATGCGCACCCGCAACCGGATGGGGGAGTGACGCGCCAGCGGATGCCGGAGCGTCCGCGACTGGTCAGCTCGCCGTGAAGCGCGCCTCGACGCCGGCGGCGACGGTGATGTCCTCGGGCTCGAACTGAGCCACCGGAGCGCCGGACGGTGCGCCGGCGAATGCGGCCGCACGCGCCATCTCGGCGCGCGGAGCGGCCGGAGCGGGCGTGTCCGCGAGCAGCCCGAGGTCGGCGATCTCGGCGGGCACGACGGATGCCAGGCCGAGCGCGGCCGCGTACGCCGTGGCCCGCGCGACGGCGACCCCGACCGCCTCGGTCGCGACCTCCTGCTCGACGCGAGCGCGGGTCTCGGGTGTGAGGCGCCAGTCGATCCAGCCGAGCTCGACGCCGTCGCGATCGACCACCTCGCCGACCCACCACGACATCGCCGCGAAGTCCGAGAACGTCGCCACGAAGTCCACCGACGCGTGGTGGACCGGCGCCTGCCGCTTGCCGTCGGGACCCCAGGGGCGATCGGACCACAGCGCGACGCGCTGGCTCGACCACTCCTCGACGGCGCCGGCGGACTTCCGGGCGGCGAGGTCGTCGCGCACGGGCTCCGCCAGGGCGGCGATGCGCTCGACCACCGCGCCGCGGTCGCGGCTCTCGGCACGCACGCTCAGGTGGACGATTCCGCGCTCGGGCGCGATGCGGGTCTCGTGCTGCCCGCGGACGGTGATGACGACGTCTGTCATGGCTGCGACTCTACGCGCGGACGCCGACGCGAACTTTTTCTATTCACGTGCATCCGAATCGAGTGTCGTCGGGGAAGACACACATGACGGGCGACAACCGGTCGCCTCGACCCGAGGAGGACTCTCATGCGCAAGACCCTGATGGGCATCGCCATCGGATCCGCGGTGGCTCTGGGCGCGGTCGCGCCGGCCCACGCCATCTCCGACACGACCGCCGACCTGTCGGTGCTGCACGGCATCCCCGACACCACCGTGGACGTCTACGTCAACGGCGATCTGACGCTGGACGACTTCGAGCCCGGCGACCTCGCCGGACCGCTGGACCTGCCCGCCGGCGACTACGAGGTCGCGATCACCGCGCCGGACGCCGCCGACGCGAGCTCCCCGATCCTCGGGCCCGTCACCCTCACGCTCGAGGCGAACGCGAGCTACACCGCCGTCGCCCACCTGGACGAGGGCGGCGCGCCCACCGTGACGGCGTTCGCGAACGACATCTCGCAGACGGCGGCCGGCGAGGGCCGCCTGACCGTGCGTCACACCGCCGCCGCGCCGGCCGTCGACGTCCTCGCGGGCGGCAGCCCCGTGATCGAGGGGCTGGTCAACCCCGACGAGGCATCGCTGGATCTCGCCCCGGGCACCATCTCGGCCGCCGTCGCGGCCGCCGGAACCACCGACCCGGTGATCGGGCCGGCCGACGTCACGATCGAGGAGGGCGTGCTCACCATCGTCTACGCGTGGGGCAGCCTCGAGGACGACACGCTCGCACTGGCGGTGCAGACGATCGACGGTCTGCACTCCGCACCCCACGGCGTGAACTCCGGCACCGGCGGTCAGCTCGCCGAGCGCGACATGCTCCTGCAGTCGCTGCTGCTGATCGGCGTGTTCGCGGTCGCCGCCGCATCGGTGACCGGCGTCGTCGTCGCCCGCAGCCGGGCGGGGCGCTGATCCCCATGGCATCGGCGGGGACGATCATCCGGGCGCTGGCCGCCGGGGTGGTCGTCCTCGCCCTGTCGGGATGCTCGGGCGCCCCGACAGCGCGCCCGGCACAGACCCCCGAGGCGTCGATCGAGGCGACGGTGGCCGCGCCGCGGCCCACGCCCGTCGTCGATGTGCCGGTCGCGGCGGCGACTCCGGCCCCCGCCCGGGTGAGCGTGCCGCCGGTGCGCCTGCGCATCGAGGCGATCGGCGTCGACATGCCCGTCAAGCCGGTCGGCGTCGAAGACGGTGGCTTCATGGAGCTGCCCGCCGACCCCGCCGTGGCGGGCTGGTACCGCTACGGCGCCGATCCGAGCAGCGCCGAGGGGAGCACGGTGCTGTCGGCGCACGTGGACGCACCGGACCGCCCGATCGGACCGCTCAGCCGCCTGCGCGACCTGCGCGGAGGAGAGACCGTGACCGTGACCGATGACGGAGGCGACGTGCACACGTACCGCATCGACAAGGTGACCTACTACCCGAAGCAGGATCTGCCGGTCGACCGCCTGTTCGCGCGGGCGGGAGACGACCGGCTGATCATCATCACGTGCGGGGGCGCGTTCGATCGCGCCACCGGACGATACGCCGACAACGTCGTCGCCGTGGCCACTCCGGTACGGTGACCATGGCGCCGGCACTCATGACGAGAGGAGGCCGCGTGGACGACCTGGATGAGCTCGAGCTCGTCGAGAGGTTCCGCCGCGGTGACGACCGCGCCCTCGAGCAGGTGTACCGCCGCTGGTCGGCGCTGGTGTTCACGCTGGCGCTGCGATCGCTCGGCGACCGCGGCGACGCCGAGGACGTGACGCAGAAGACGTTCGTCTCGGCGTGGACGTCGCGGACGTCGTACGATCCGGCGAAGGCGAAGCTGGCGACGTGGCTCGTGACCATCGCACGTCGGCGGATCGCCGACATGCACGAGGCCCGCGCACGCGTCCGGGCTCTGCAGGACCAGCTCGTGCGGTTCTCGGACCCCGACGACATGGTGCAGTCCGAGGTCGACCTGGCCGACCGGCTGCTGCTGGCGGATGAGCTCGAGAGGCTCGAACCGGACGCGCGGGACGTGGTCCGCCTCGCGTTCTACGACGACCTGACACATCAGCAGATCGCCGAGCGACTCGCGATGCCGCTGGGGACCGTCAAGAGCCACATCAGACGAAGTCTGTCGAGACTGCGCAGCCGATTGGAGGTGGGCCATGTCGCACCTTGACCCCGACCGCATCGCTCTGATCGCGCTGGGCGAGCCGATGTCGCTCGACGAGTCCCGTCACGTCGAGCAGTGCGACGACTGCACGATCGACCTGTTCGAGCTGAGGCGCACGGTGATCGTCGGGCGCTCCACCGTCGACATGGGCGATCTCGAGTCGCCCCCCGAACGGGTGTGGGATCGCATCGCCGCCGAGGTCGCAGACCTCCCCGACCCCGTGCCGACGCCGGACGAGCGCCTCGACGCGGATTCCGCAGCGCCCGCCGCTGCGAGCCGCGACGAATCGGCCCCCGCCCCGACACAGGCCCCCGGCACCGGCTCGCGCTCGCGTGCGCTGACGCGGGCCATGGTCGGCCTCGCCGCCGGCGCCGCCCTCGTCCTCGCGATCGTCGGCGTGTGGTCGTTCGTGCGTCCCGCACAGGTCGTCGAGGTGGCCGCGGCGACGTTGGCGGCCTTCCCCGATCACCCGGATGCCGCCGGCTCCGCCGTCGTGGTCGAGGAGGCGGACGGCGAGCGCGTCGTGCGCGTCGAACTCGACACGGAGGAGTCCGAGGGCGACGGCTACCGCGAGGTGTGGCTCATCACGGCCGACGCCTCGGCGCTGGTGAGCCTGGGCATCCTCGACGGCAGCGAGGGGGAGTTCGCGATCCCCGACGACATCGACATCCACCAGTACGTCCTCGTGGACGTGTCGCAGGAGCCGCTGGACGGCGATCCCGCCCACTCGGGCGATTCGATCGTGCGCGGCGAACTCGACTTCGCCTGAAGCGGCGGGCGCCGGCGGGCCGAAGGTCCCGTCCGGCGCCCGCGCCGCGCGGTACGGTGCGGTCATGGCCGGGGCCGGCACGCCTGCACGCGGGTGGCGGATCGCATTGGCGACCGTCGCATGGTTCAACCTCGTCTCCGCGCTCATCGGCCTGGTCGGCCTGACCGCCGGAGGCGGCATGGGTCTTCCGCTCGAGGTGCTCGAGGGGTCGCCGTTCACGAGCTACGCGTGGCCCGGAGTGATCCTGGGCGTCGTCGTCGGCGGTGTCCAGGCGCTCGCGCTCGTCGCGCAGTACGGCCGGTTCCGGCTCGCGTGGGGGCTGCACGCGGCAGCCGGGCTCGTCATGATGATCTGGATCTTCGTCGAGCTCGCGATCCTGCGGGAGTGGTCGCTCCTTCAGGGCGTGTACTTCGTGACAGGACTGGCGCAGACGACGCTCGCGGTGCTCGCCCTCGGGGCGTGGCCGCATCCGCTGTTCGCCCGCTCTGACCGGGTCGCACGCTGATCGTCGATGCGGCGGGAATTCCGCGTTCGCGGGATCCGTTGTAGTCTGGGATGCTCGGGTGCACCGCACCCAGCGTGACAACTCCACAGTGTGACAGCGGCCCCTCCTTCGCTGGAAGGATCACGGGGATGATCGGTTTCGACATCGTTTGCCGATCTGCGTGCAGCGGGCCGAGGATGCAGGGTTATCTCGTGAACGCTCCCTGCAAACCAATATCTGCCGAATCCAAGCAGAACGACTTCGCCCTCGCTGCGTAAGCGAGCCCGATAGTCCGTCAGACCGTGGGTGATCCCGACACGGCTCCTGGCGTCATCTAGGGATCTTGCTGCGCGGTGGCGTCTGGACGCCGCGCGGGACTCTTTCCAGGCTGGGCTCGTCGACTTAGGTGTCTGTGACAAAGGTCGGAGCCGAGCAGAACGCCTCTACAGACTGCGCCCGGAGAAACCGCATTGACTCAACGATGGACGGGGGTTCGATTCCCCCCATCTCCACCAAGCCGCTGTCACAGGAGTGAAGGCCCCGGCCCCGCAGCGATGCGCGGGTGTCGGGGCCTTCGTCGTACCCGCCGGAATCGCCGCCCGATCCGGAAAGGCGCTCGCATCCCGGCGCGCCGCGTGGCGATACTGAGGGCATGCCATTGCATCGCGCGACCGTCCTGGACTCCGCGGATCCTCTGGGCCTCGGCCGCCTGTCGGTCGACGTGCCGAGCGTCGGGGTCGCCTCGATCTGGGCTCTGCCCGTCATCCCCTTCGGGGCCCGACGCCACCGCCCGCCCGAGCCCGGCACCGCGGTGTGGATCGAGTTCGAAGAAGGCGACCTGTCGCGCCCCGTGGTGCTCGGCACGATCCCGACACCGGAGTGATCTGCGCTGAGCACGCCCGGGCGCGTAGGGTGGCGACGCGATCCGCGATCGAGCGGTCGAGCCGCCGGGAGGGCTGTGGATGAACGCGAACATCGTCCTGAACGACGGAGCCGCCATCCCGCGGACCGGGCTCGGGGTCTTCCTCGTGACGGACACCGCCGTGTGCGAGTCCAGCGTCACCACGGCCCTCGACGCCGGATACCGGCTGATCGACACCGCCAACGCCTACCGCAACGAGCGGGCGGTCGGCCGCGGCATCCGCGCTTCGGGCGTCGACCGGGAGGAGATCTTCCTCACGACGAAGCTCTGGCCGGGCGACTACGGCGCCCGCAAGTCGGCTGACGCCATCCGCGGGGCACTCGAGCGCCTCGACTGCGGCCACATCGACCTGCTCCTGCTTCATCAGCCCGCCGGCGATGTGCTCGGCGCGTGGAAGGCGATGGAGGATGCCGTCGATAGCGGCACGGTGCGCTCGATCGGCGTGAGCAACTTCGACGTGTCCGACCTCGACCGGCTGCTCGCGTCGGCGCGCATCCGGCCCGTGGTCGACCAGATCGAACTGCACCCGTACTGGCAGCAGCCGGCGCTGCTTCCCTACCTCGCCGAGAACGAGATCGTCGCCCAGGCGTGGTACCCGCTCGGGCACGGGTCGAAGAGGCTGCTCGGCGAACCCGCGATCGTCGAGGCGTCCGCGGCGCACGGCAGATCCGCGGTCCAGGTCGTCCTCCGCTGGCATCGCCAGCGCGGATTCGTGGCGATCCCCAAGTCCACGAATCCGGCCCACATCGCGTCGAACATCGACATCGACGACTTCGCGCTCACCGACGAGCAGATGGCCGCCATCGACGCTCTCGGCGGGAACCGGCCGATGGTGCGGATGCCGCGCTGGCTGATGTCGGCGGTCATGCCGCGCTTCCGCATTCCGCAGCTGCCCTGACGGGCGCCTCAGCGGGTCAGCGGTCCCGCCACGCCCGCTCGATCGCGATGGCGTGCCCGAGGATGTTCTCCGCCGCGCGGTGGCCGGAGTGCATGGCCGCCGGAACCGTCGCCGGATCGTCCGTCCAGGTCGCCTCGCCGGCGATGTGGAGCACACCGCCGACCGGGGTCGCGAGATCGTCGTGGTCGGCGGTCGCCCCGCCGACGGTCATGTACGCGTACGAGCCGTGCGCGAAGGGGTCGTCCTGCCAGGCGGTCATGACGACACCGGTCGGCTGCGGGACGTCGTCGCCGAACAGCCGTCGCAGCTGCGCCATCACCGAGTCCACGACGCGATCCTCGTCCCATTCGCGCGTCTCGCGGGCAGCCGGGCCGGCGGCGAACGTCAGCAGCGTCGGCGTGCCGTCCAGCGCGGTGAGGTCGTACCAGGAATGCCACCAGCGGCTCTCCGGGCCCTGCTGGCGGACGGCGTACACACCGTCGTCCCAGAATCTCGCCGGGAACCGCAGGAACACCTTTTCGAACGCGTTCATCTCCATGCGGTCGAGCGCCCCCGCGACGGGTTCGGGAAGAGGCGGCTCGATCACGAAGGCGTCCGACCTCAGGACGCCGACCGGAACCGTCGCGATCACCGTGTCGGCGGAGAACGCCCCGCGGTCGCTGGTGACGGCCGCGCGGCCGCCCGACCAGTCGACGTGCGAGACGACGTGCTCGAGTCGGACGTCGAGCCCGTCGGCGAGGTGCGCAGGAAGCCGGTCGTACCCCTCGGGGAAGACGACCTCGTCGCCGTCCACGACATCGTCGTCGAGGGCGTGCGCGGCGAGGTCCTCGATCCACGCGCCGTACTGCTCCTCGCTCCGGTGCTCGAGGTACTCGCGAACGCGCTGCGTGCGCTCGGCATCCCATCCCTGGGCCGCCAGCGCGGTCTCGGTCACGTCCCGGTACGACTCATCCGGCCTCGAGGCGGCGATCACGCCCAGAAGGTCCGCGTCGACAGCGTGGATGTCGGCCGCGAACGCGCGGGCGTCGGCATCCGTCAGCCGCTTGCCGTCCGGTCCGTAGTAGGCGATCGGGCGGCTGTCGGGCTGGTACGCGCCGACGGTGAACTCGACGGCGGGCATCCCGAGATCCTCGACGGCCGCGGCGACGGGGCAGTCGGTGACGCCGTGGATCCAGGACGCCCCGCGGTCGGTGACGAGTCCGCCCGTGCGATCCGTCCACACGCGTCCTCCCACGCGGTCGCGCGCCTCGAGGACGACGACGCGGCGGCCGGCTGCGCTCAGGAGCCGTGCGGCGGTCAGCCCGGCCACGCCGGCGCCGATGACGATGGTGTCGAAGTGTTCCATTCCGTGCCTTCTCGCTCCGAGCTCAGCCGACCCGCTGCTCGTGGACATCCGACTCGAAGGACGCGCCGTTGAGCTCGAGGTACATCCGCCGCTCGGTGACCGACAGGGTCAGGGCGCTGCGCCGCTCGATGTGCGCGGCGGCGTCGGCGATCACGCCGCGGTCGAAGCTGTAGAGCGGGATGTCGGCGGCCCGATGGATCCGCTTGCCCTCCCACGGCAGCACCACCTTCGCCGGGTCGCGATGCGTGTACACCGCGACCCGCTCGGACTGCATGCTGCCCGAGTGCAGCTTCTCG
The DNA here is from genome assembly GCF_014208045.1 of Microbacterium thalassium. NCBI lineage: Bacteria > Bacillati > Actinomycetota > Actinomycetes > Micrococcales > Microbacteriaceae > Microbacterium > Microbacterium thalassium. The sequence goes on along the minus strand of NZ_JACHML010000001.1, from coordinate 2,750,017 downwards.
GCATCCGGCGCGCCGACCTCGATCCACGCGAGAAGCCTGCCGGTCAGATCGCGCACCCGCACAGCCGGCTGGTCCGTCGCCGAGATCCCCTCGCTGAAGTCGATGCCGTCCTCGAACTCGAGGCAGTACGCGAGCACGCGCGTGAGCATGAACGCGTCGGTCTCGGACGGATGCCGCGCGACGCGGAGCGAGAGATCCTCGTACACGCCGCGGTCCACGTCGGCCAATTGGATCGCGAAGGTGTGCATCGTTGCGCCGGCGGCCATAGCCTCCGAGCCTACGCGGGAATCGGTCGCGCCCACGCCGCGGTCGACGGAGGTCAGTCCTCGCAGAGTCGCGGAACGGGCTGGGAGCCGAACCGGTAGTCGTACGTGACGCCGTCGACCTCGACGACGACCCGCATGCCCTCCTCGAGCGCCTGGGTGTACGCCACGCCCGGCTCGGGGCACCCGAGCGACCCGTCGCCCCACGTGACGGCTTCCGCCGAGACGAGTTCGGGGGTGCCGTCCACTCCGCGCTCGGCGAGGTCGGCCACGACCGCATCCCAGTAGGCGGCGGGCGGCTGGATCGGCTGTCCCGACGGCTCCGCGGCGGGTGGGACGGTGATGTAGGTCGGCCGGTTCACGGGGTCGGGCGTGCCGGAGGGATCGGACATCTGCGCTCCTTGCGAGCAGGCGGTGAGCCCGAGCGCGAGGACCAGCGCTCCGAGGGCCATCCGGGTGCGTCTCATCGTCCTCCTCATCCACTCCCCATGCTAGGCACGCGTCGCGGTGTCAGCCGAAGACTTCGGGGAGTGCCGCGACGAACTCGTCGAAGTGTCCGTACCAGACCGAGTGCGAGGCGCCGGGGATGCTGCGCACCTGCACGCCCGCGGCCTCGAGCGCGGCCGCCTGCTCCGCCGTGACGTAGCGGCTCGGCTCGGGGCGCACCATGATCGATCCCGGAGCCGGCGGCCAGGAGCCGCCCGGGCCGGCCGCGACGGCGGCACCGGTGGCCGCGTCGAACCGGTCCGCCGCGCGCGCCTCGACGTTGCAGTCCTCCTCGCCGTAGAGCGGGTGCGTGGCGCGCAGCCCCGCGACCGTGCGCCGAGCACGCGCGTTCTCGTACTCGGCGGTGACGTCGGCCGCGACCGCGCCCCCGCGGCTGGTGAACGGCGAGTCGACGTACACGGCGATCGCCGGCCGCAGGCGCTCCGCGCCGGCGGCGAGGACGAGGCCGCCGAACGAGTGGCCGATGGCCACGTCGACGCCCGTCACGCCCAGCGCATCGACGGCGTCGGCCACGGCATCGGCCGCGCGGGGGATCGTCAGGCGGTCGTCCCGCGGTGACAGCCCGTGGCCGGGAAGGTCGACCGCGAGCACGCGGTATCCGCGTGAGACGAGGAGCGGCGAAATCCGCCACCAGCTCTCGGCGGAGCCCATCATGCCGTGCAGCAGCACGGCGGTGCGCGGGCCCGAGCCGTGGACGTCGACGTGGAGCGGCATCCGACCATGCAACCACGTCCGGGGCGTCTCGTACGCTGTCAGAGGGCCGTTTCCGGTCTCGAGAGCAAGGAGCACCGATCGTGGCAGAGCACCGCATCTACGGCATGAGCTTCGCGAGCATCTACCCGCTGTACGTGCAGAAGGCCGAACGCAAGGAGCACACGAAGGACGAGGTCGACCAGGTCATCACGTGGCTCACCGGGTACGACGACGCGGGCCTCCGCGAGGCGATCGCCGACGAGGTCGACATGCGCACGTTCTTCGCGCAGGCGCCGGGGATGAACCCCAACGCATCGCTCATCACCGGCGTGATCTGCGGCATCCGGGTCGAAGAGATCGACGATCCGCTCATGCAGAAGATCCGCTACATGGACAAGCTCGTCGACGAGGTCGCCCGCGGCAAGAGGATGACCTCGATCCTGCGGAGCGCGTGACCGCGATGGGGGCCGGCGGCGAGTGGTGGGATCTGACGGATGCCGCGGGCAATCGCCTCGGCCGAACGCATCCGCGCGCCGACCCGGACCTGCCCCACGGTACCTTCCACATCGTCGCCGCGACCTGGGCGGTCGGCCCCGACGGGCGGCTCCTCGTGGCGCAGCGCGCCGCCACCAAGACGTTTCCGCTGGAGTGGGAGTTCCCCGCCGGCAGCGCTCTCGCGGGCGAGTCGAGCCGCGACGCCGCCGCCCGCGAACTCGGCGAGGAGGCCGGCATCCAGGTCGACCCCGCGCACCTGCGGCCGGTCGGCCGGTCGCACGAGCGGACGCAGCTGGTGGACATCTACGTCGTGCACCTCGATGCCGCGGTCGATCCCGTGCCTCAGCCGGAGGAGGTCGCGGCGTCCGAGTGGGTCACCCTCGCCGAGGTCGATCGCCGGCGCCGGGAGGCGCTGTTCGCGCGCCCCTGGCTGAACCGGCTCGACCTGTTCTGGCGCGAGCTCGCCGACGCGGTGGCCGCGGCGCCCGGCGGTCGACCGTCCTGACGGCCGCCGCCGCGCCGGCGCGATCGATCAGCCGACGAGGATGATCCCCTGCTTGGTGTCGGACATCTTCACCCAGCCGTCGCCGAACAGGAACGTCATCCCGTACCCGTCGGCATCCGTCGCGATCGTTGTCTCGGGGTTCTCCGTGATGTACACGCCCTGCTCGTCCTCCTCGCGGATCCAGCCCTGCGAGAGCAGGCTGTCCTGCGCGGTCACGGCGGAGTCGGCGTCGATCGGCGACCAGCCGAACATCTGCAGGTGATCGCCCGCCTGAGCCTCGTAGTCGGCCCACACGCAGAGCACGCCGTCGGCGAGCTCGACCTCGCCCGCCCAGAACGGCTGCTCCTGGTACGTCCAGCCGATGCTGGCGAAGTCGGCGACGGTCGAGGCGGGGAGCATCGACTCGCACGTGACCTCGGTCGCGTCGCCGGCCGGCGCCGGCTCGGGCGTCGACTCCGGCTCGTCGGCTACCGCGATGGGGGTCTCGGAGACCGCGGCGGTGGGCTCTGCTTCGGGGTCGGCTGCGGTCGAGCAGGCGGTCACGGCGAGCATCGCGCCCGCGACGAGGACGGATGCGCCGAGGCGACGGAGGGGGAAGGACATCGAATGGCTCCGGAGGGGGGTAGGGGTCAATCGGGGGAGTGGACGAGCTCGAGGAAGGACTGGTGGAGGACGCCGTTGGTGGCGAGGGCGGAACGGGCCGACAGCGTGTCTTCGCCGTCGAAGGAGGTGAAGCGGCCGCCCGCTTCGTGGACGATCGGGACGTGCGCCGCGATGTCGTACTCCTTGACGTCGAACTCGGCGACGAACTCGAGGCGGCCCTCGGCGAGCAGCATGTAGGGCCACGCGTCGCCGTACCCGCGGTCGCGCCACACGGCGCGCGACAGGCGGATCAGGGCGTCGAGATGACCGGCGTCGTCCCACTGGGCGATGCTCTGGAAGCTCGCGCTCGCCTCGTCGAGCGAATCGACGTCCGACACGCGGATGCCGCGCACCTCGCCGTCGACGGTGCGCGTCCAGGCGCCCTCGCCCGTCGCGGCCCACCAGCGTCGGCCGATCGCCGGCTGGCTCACGACGCCCACGCGCGGGACCCCGTCGATCTCGAGGGCGATGAGCGTGGCCCACATGGGGATGCCCTTGAGGTAGTTCGCGGTGCCGTCGATGGGATCGATGATCCACTGCCGGGCGGAATCGCCCGTGCGGCCGAACTCCTCGCCGAACACCCCGTCCGCCCCTCGTTCGGCTGTCAGCAGCTCGCGGATGGCCCGTTCGGTGGCGAGATCGGCCTCGGTGACGTGGGTCGCATCGGCCTTGAGGCTCACCTCGAGATCGGCCGCGTCGAAGCGCGCCATGGACGCCGCGTCCGCCGCGTCGGCGAGCCGCAGCGCCAGGGCGAGGTCGCCCGCGAGATCGCCGTGGAAGGGCGCATCGAAGGCTGCTGTGTCGGGCGCGGGGGGCACAAGCTCAAGGATACCTGGGTGAGGGGCCTTCGATTTCGCGTGTGGCCGATCGCCTGGTAATGTAATTCCTCGGTTCGCCGCGAGGCGGACGACGCGCCTCTAGCTCAATCGGCAGAGCAACTGACTCTTAATCAGTGGGTTCAGGGTTCAAGTCCCTGGGGGCGCACCACACACGAAGAGCGGTCCCGGACGGGGCCGCTCTTCTGCGTCTGCGGGCGCTGCGGACGACGGCGGCGAAGGTCGCGAAACGGTAACGACCGACACGCCGAGTGCGGTGCGGCTTGACCCCGCGTCCGGTTTCTGCCTACATTTGCCACGACCTGAATCGGATTTCAGGTTGTACCCCTTCCAATGGTGAAAGGCACGCACATGCGGGTTACGAAGAAGTTCCTCCTGGGGTCCGCGGTTGCCGCGACAGCGCTCGTCCTTGCGGCGTGCGCGCCGACGAGCGACTCGGGCTCCGAGACCACCGACGACGTCATGGCCGAGGTCACGGTCGGCATCGTCACGAGCGAGTCGGGCGCGCTGGCCAGCTACGGCGAGCAGTACCTCGACGGTTTCAAGGCCGGTCTCGACTACGCCACCGACGGCACGGGCGAGATCAACGGCACGACGATCAACGTCGAGTACCGCGACGACGGCGGTGACGCGGACAAGGCGGTCACGGCCGTCAAGGAGCTCATCGGCTCCGGCGTCAACATCATCGCCGGCACGGTCTCGTCGGGCGTCGCGCTCTCGGTCGCCGAGCAGGCCGACCAGAACAAGGTGCTCTACATCTCGGGTCCGGCTGCCGCCGACGCGATCACGGGCGTCAACGAGTACACGTTCCGCTCGGGCCGCCAGAGCGCGCAGGACGTCGCCACGGCCGGTACCTTCCTCGACGACATCGAGGGCAAGACGGTCACCGTCTTCGCGCAGGACACCGCGTTCGGCCAGGGCAACCTCGCCGCCGTCGATGCGATCCTGGGTGCCCAGGGCGCCGAGGTCGACTCGATCCTCGTCGCCGAGGACATCACCGAGTTCACGCCGTTCGCGCAGCAGGTGCTCGACGGTTCCCCCGACCTCGTCTTCGTGGCGTGGGCCGGTGCGACCTCGGGTGCGATGTGGCAGGCGATGAGCCAGCAGGGCGTCCTCGACGAGATCCCGGTCGTGACCGGCCTCGGCGACATCGCCACCTACGGCGCCTACGGCGAGGCATCCGAGAAGATCAACTTCCTGAACCACTACTTCTCGGGTGGCCCCTCGAACGAGGTCAACGACGCGATGGTCGAGGCGATCGAGGCCGAGGGCGGCGAGGCCGACCTCTTCAGCCCCGACGGCTTCAACGCTGCGCTCATGATCGTCCACGCGATCGAAGAGGGCCAGGGCGACGTCGACGCGATGATCGCATCGCTCGAGGGCTGGGAGTTCGAGGGCCCGAAGGGCACGATGACCATCCGTGCGAGCGACCACGCTCTCATCCAGGAGATGTACCAGGTCAAGCTCGTCGCGGACGGTGACGCGTTCATCCCCGAGCTGATCGACACCGCCGACGCCGACGCGGTCGCCCCCGCCGAAGCGCAGTAACACCGAGGCAGGCAGCACAGCAATGAGCACCTCAGTCCCGTCCGCACTCCGCGTCGAAGGCCTCGGCCTGCAGATCGGCGGTGCGACCATCCTGAAGGATGTCGACCTCGACGTCCCCGCGGGTTCGCTCGTGGGCGTCATCGGCCCCAACGGCGCAGGCAAGACCACGCTCTTCAACGTGGTCTCCGGCCTGATGACCCCCACGGCCGGGCGCGTCCTGATGAACGGCGAAGACGTCACCTCGCAGTCCGTGGCGGCGCGGTCGCGGGCGGGACTGGGGCGCACATTCCAGACCTCGAGTCTGTTCCCCCGCCTGACCGTCCTCGAGAACGTGCGGCTGGCCGCACAGGTCTCGCTGGGCGGATCGGGCTCCCTCTTCCGATTCCCCCGACGCTCGGACGCCGCTTCACAGCGCGCCCTCGAGACGCTCGAGATCGTCGGACTCGCACACAAGGCCGGCGCCTACGCCGGCGACATCTCGCACGGCGACAAGCGCAAGCTCGAGATCGCCGTGCTGCTGGTGACCGACTCGTCGCTCGTGCTCCTGGACGAGCCGATGGCCGGCGTCGGCTCCGGCGACGTCCCCGGACTCGTCGAGAACATCCGGGACATGCAGCGCGAGAAGAACTGCACCGTGCTCATGGTCGAACACCACATCGACGTGCTCATGGGCCTCGTCGACAAGGTCGCGGTCATGTACTTCGGCAGCATCATCGCCTTCGACACACCGCAGAAGATCATGGAGGATCCGATCGTGCAGAGCGCCTACCTGGGGTCGGCGGCATGAGCGCCGGCAGCATCCTGGAGGTCACGGACCTGAAGTGCTCGATCGCCGGCCAGCAGGTCGTCGAGAAGGTGACCTTCTCGGTCCCCGCCACCGGCATCACCGCGGTGCTCGGCCGCAACGGCGTCGGGAAGACGTCGACGCTGCGCGGCATCCTCGGCCTCATCCACCGACGCGGCGAAGTCCGCCTCGCGGGGGAGCGGATCGACACGCTCCCCACCCACAAGATCGTCCAGCGCGGTGTCGGATACGTGCCCGAGGACCGCGAGGTCTTCGCCAAGCTCAGCGTCGCCGAGAACCTCGCGCTGGCCGAGCGGCAGAAGAACCCGCGCCGCGAGTTCGTCGCCGACCTGTTCCCCGACCTGGTCGCGCGCAAGGACCAGCCCGCGGGTACCCTCTCGGGCGGGCAGCAGCAGATGGTCTCGGTCGCTCGTGCGCTCATGAACGACAACCAGCTGCTCCTCGTCGACGAGCCCACCAAGGGTCTCGCCCCGAAGATCGTCACCGAGGTCGCCGACGCGCTCGCCGAAGCGGCCAAGACCGTCCCCATCCTCCTCGTCGAGCAGAACCTCGATGTCGTGCGGCGCCTCGCGACCGACGCCATCGTCATCAGCGGCGGCCGCGTGGTGCACACCGCGCCCACCCTCGAGATCCTCGACGACCCCGAGCTCACCCAGCGCCTGCTGGGCGTCCACGCGGAGACCCACGCATGAGCACTCTCGTCCTCACCCTCGTCACCGGCGTCGGCCTCGGCGCCCTCTACTTCCTCGTCGCCAGCGGACTGAGCCTCATCTACGGCCTCATGCACGTGCTGAACTTCGCCCACGGCGCCTTCCTCACCCTGAGCGCGTTCATGGGCTGGTTCGTGGCCCAGGCCCTCGGCACCGCGTCGTGGGGTTCGTTCCTGCTGTCGATCCTCGTCGGAGCGGTCGTGGGCGCGGTCTTCGCCACGTTGACCGAACTCGTCCTGATCCGCCCGCTCTACGAGCGGCACATCGAACAGGTGCTCGTCACCGTCGGCCTGTCGCTCGCGGCCGTGGCCCTCTTCGAAGGGCTGTGGGGCTCCGACGCGATCAACATCGCGGGCCCGCCGTGGCTGACGCAGACCACCGAGATCCTCGGGGCCCGCATCCCGAACAAGTACTGGATCCTCATCATCGCCGCGATCATCGTGCTGGCAGCGCTCGTGATCTTCCTCCAGAAGACGCGCTACGGCATGATCATCCGCGCCGGCGTCGAGAACCGGTCGATGGTCACCGCGCTCGGCATCGACGTGCGCAAGTCGTTCACCCTCGTGTTCGCGATCGGCGGCGCGGCAGCCGGCATCGGCGGTGTCCTGGCGATGCACTACACCAGCTACGTGTCTGCCCACATGGGGGCGACGCTGCTGATCTTCGCCTTCATCGTCACCGTCGTCGGCGGTCTCGGCTCGCTCACCGGAGCGGCCATCGCCTCGGTGCTGGTCGCGGTGCTCCAGCAGGTGGCGAACACGTATCTCGGCGGGACCGGCGACTTCATCGTCGTCATCCTGCTGGCGGTCGTGCTCCTGGCACGCCCGACCGGACTTCTCGGGAGGAAGGCATGACCACCACCAGCTCCATCGTGATCCCCCGCACCGTCGAGGGATGGCGCCGGTACATCCCGGTCGCGGTCGGCGTCGCGCTCGTGGCGTTCATGGCCGTCCTGCCGCTGCTGAACATCGACATCCCGGGCTTGCTGCCCACGCCCACGTACCAGCCGGGCGCCCTCGCGCTGCTGTCGCTGTGCATGGTGTTCGCGGCGCTCGCGCTGTCGTACAACCTGCTGCTGGGCTCGGCCGGCATGCTCTCGTTCGGCCACGCGCTGTACTTCGGCGCCGGCGCCTACGGGCTCGGCATCGCACTCGAGCACTTCGGCGTGCCGCTCTGGCCGGGCGTGTTCATCGCGCTCATCGGCGGCATGGTGATCGCCCTCGCGACCGGCGCCGTCTCGATGCGCGTCTCGGGCATCCCGTTCGCGATGGTGACGCTCGCCTTCGCGCAGGCCGGCTCCGTGCTCGTCCGGCGCAACTCCGACGTCACCGGCGGTGAAGAGGGCCTGAGCCTCAACACCGACGGCGTCCCGGAGTTCCTCATCGGCGTCATCAACACCCGCAACCTGTACTGGTTCAGCCTCGCGGTGCTCGTCATCGTGTACCTCGTCGCCCTGTGGGTCGACACGTCGCGGCTCGGCCACCTGGCGCGGGCCACGCGCGAGAACGAGCAGCGCGTGCGCGTCCTGGGGCTCAGCCCCTACCTCGTCCGGCTCGTCGTGTTCGTGGTCGCCGCCGCCCTGGCGAGCCTCGCGGGCGTGGCGTACATGCTGCTCCAGTCGGGAACCGTGCCGCGATCGGTGTCGGCAGATCTGACGATCACCGTCCTCGTGATGGTCGTTCTCGGTGGCGTGGGCTTCCGGTGGGGTGCCATCGTGGGAGGCGTGCTGTACACGCTGCTCGACCAGCGCCTGACCGTGCTGGCCGGATCCGAGGCCATCGAGTCGCTGCCCGAGATCCTGCGCATCCCGCTGTCGGAGCCGCTGTTCCTGCTCGGAACGCTGTTCATCCTCGTGGTGATGTTCCTGCCGGGCGGCATCGCGGGCACGGTCGACAAGATCGCACGCCGCCGGCGCGGCGAGCACACGCGCTCCAGCCTGCACACGCTCGACGACGCCGAGGACGAGGTCATCCGGGAGGAGGCCCGCGTATGACGTGGGAGGACGGCCTCGACGACGGTGCGCACACGATCGGCCGCTGGCTGATCGACCGCGCCGCCGCCTCGCCCCGCCGTGTGGCGATCGACGACCGGGGCGTGTCGATGGACTACGCCACGCTCGCCGGCCGCGCGACGGGGCTGGCCGACCGCTTCCGCGCCGCCGGCTACGGACCGGGGGACCGGTTCGCGACGGTGTCGGGCAACTCCAGCGACCATGTCGTGGCGTTCTTCGCATGCGCTCTGTCCGGCGTCGCGTTCGTGCCGCTGTCGTGGCGGCTGACGCCGCGAGAGCTCGCGGACGTCATCGCACGGACCGACCCCGCGCTGCTGCTGGTGGAGGAGGAGTACCGCTCGCTCGCCGACGCGTCGCTGCGATCCATGACCGAGCCGCCGCTGATGGTCGCTCTCGGCACCACCGGGGTCGAGGCGGCGATCCCCGAGGCGGCCGACCGCGTGACGCCCCGCCCGGTGCGCGACGACGACCCGCTGATGATCATCTTCACCTCCGGCAGCGAGGCTGCGCCGAAGGGCGTCGTGCTCACGCACGCGAACTGCTTCTGGACGAACCTGGCGCTCGCCCAGGCGCTGCCCCTGACGAAGGACGACGTCGTCCTGGCGGTGCTTCCCCAGTTCCACGTCGCCGCCTGGAACTGCCAGCCGCTGCTGGCCTGGTGGGTCGGGGCGACCGTGGTGCTCGAGCGCTCGTTCCAGCCCGAGCGGGCGCTGCGCCTGATCGCCGACCGCGGCGTCACATCGATGATGGGCGTGCCGACGCAGTACGCGATGCTCGGCCGGGACGACAGCTGGCGGGACGCCGACGTGTCGTCGCTGCGCATCGCGCTGGTCGGCGGTTCGACGATGTCGGATGCCGTGCGGCAGCAGTGGGCTGACCGGGACGTCGCGCTCACCCAGGGGTACGGGCTCACCGAGGCGGCGCCGAACGTCCTGCACCTGCCGGCGACCGAGGCCGAGAGCCACCCGGGCGCCGTGGGGCGTCCGTACGCGCATGTCTCGGCCGTCCTCGCCGACCCCGAGACCGGTCTGGTGCTCGAGGGCGAAGCGACCGGCGAGCTGTGGGTGCGCGGCCCGAGCGTGTTCGCCGAGTACCTCGGCGATCCCGAGGCGACCGAGGCCGCGTTCGTGGACGGCTGGCTGCGCACCGGCGATCTCGCGCACCGCGACGCGACCGGCACGTATCGCATCGTCGACCGGCTCAAGGACATCTTCATCTCGGGCGGCGAGAACGTCGCCCCGGCCGAGGTCGAGCACGCGCTGCGTCTGCATCCGCTCATCGATCAGGCGGCCGTCGTCGGCGTCCCCGATCCGGTGTGGGGCGAGCGCGGGGTCGCGTTCGTCGTCCCCGCGCGGGGAGCGGTGCTCTCGGTCGACGAGGTCATGGCGCACGCGCGCCGGAACCTCGCGGCGTTCAAGGTGCCGATCCGCGTCGAGTTCGTGACGGAGCTGCCGCGCGCCACGATCGAGAAGGTGGCCAGGCCCCGGCTGCGCGAGCGCGCGCTCCGGCTGATGGGGGAGGAAGAGCATGAGCCTTCACGATGACATCGCCGACGAGGACCAGGAGCTGATCTCGCCGGCCACCGGCAGGCCCCTCACCAAGCGCGGCGAGGCGACGCGGCGGCGCCTCCTCGAGGCGGCCGAGATCGTCTTCGCGGAGCAGGGCTACCACGAGGCCTCGATCGTGAAGATCACCGAGCGTGCGGGGATCGGGCTGGGCACGTTCTACCTCTACTTCGACTCGAAGCAGTCGATCTTCGAGGCGCTCGTGATCGACCTCAACCGACGCGTGCGGCACTCGATGTCCGAGGCGATGGAGGGCGCGTCCTCGCGGCTCGAGGCCGAGCGCGCCGGATTCGCCGGATTCTTCCGCTTCACCGCCGAGCACCCGGCGCTGTACCGCGTCGTGCGCGAGGCCGAGTTCGTCTCGCCCGAGGTGCTGCGCCTGCACTACACGCGCATCGTCGAAGGGTACGAGGCGGGCCTGCGGGCGGCGCAGGAGGTCGGCGACGTCGACCCGGCGCTCGACCCCGCGACCACCGCGTGGGCCCTCATGGGCATGGGCGAGCTGATCGGCATGCGCTTCCTCCTGTGGGAGCGCGATGCACACGGCCGCCCGCCCGCTGAGCTCGACCCGGCCGTCTTCGACGCCATCTCACGCTTCATCGACAACGCCCTCGCTCCGCGAGCACCACAGGAGGATCAAGGATGATCGAACAGGACCTGGCCGGCAAGCGCGCCCTCGTCACGGGCGGTGCCAGCGGCATCGGACTCGCGTGCGCGCAGGAGTTCGCCGCGCGCGGCGCGCACGTGATCATCGCGGACTTCAACGCAGAAGCCGCGAACGCCGCCGCCGCCGAACTCGGCGGCGAGGCGTGGGTCGCGGATCTGGCCGACACGGCCGCGCTGGACACGCTCGAGCTCGACATCGACATCCTCGTGAACAACGCCGGCATCCAGCGGGTGAGCCCGATCGAGGATTTCGACCCCGACGCCTTCCGGCTCATCCTGCGCCTCATGCTCGAGTCGCCGTTCCTGCTGATCCGTGCCGCGCTGCCGAAGATGTACGAGCGCGGCTGGGGTCGGATCGTGAACATCTCGAGCGCCCACGGGCTGCGCGCCTCCGCGTACAAGTCGGCCTACGTGTCGGCCAAGCACGGACTCGAGGGACTGTCGAAGGTGACCGCGCTCGAGGGCGGCGCGCACGGCGTCACCAGCAACTGCATCAACCCCGCATACGTCCGCACACCGCTGGTCGAGAAGCAGATCACCGACCAGGCGAAGGTCCACGGCATCCCCGAGAGCGAGGTCGTCGAGAAGATCATGCTCACCGAGACGGCCGTCAAGCGCCTCGTCGAGGCCGACGAGGTCGCGTCGCTGGCGGGCTGGCTCGTGTCGGACAAGGCCGGCATGGTCACGGGTGCGTCGTACACGATGGACGGCGGATGGACCGCACGATGACGGGTCACGACTATCGCGAGATCGACGTCCCCGTCGACGGGGGTCTGCTGCACGCCGGCGTGTGGGAGCCCACGGAGCCCGCAGAGGGGAATCCGACCGTCCTGGCCGTCCACGGCATCACCTCGTCGCACCTGGCCTGGCCGTTCGTCGCGCGGCGCCTCCCGGGCGTGCGCATCGTGGCGCCCGACCTTCGCGGCCGTGGCCGCAGCAACGGCATCGAGGGCGCTGCGGGCATGGCCGCCCACGCCGACGACCTCGCCGCCCTGCTCGACGCCGTCGGGATCGACCGGACCGTCGTCGTCGGCCACTCGATGGGCGGCTTTGTCTCGCTCGTCTTCGCCCACCGGCATCCCGAGCGCGTGTCGCGCGTGCTGCTGGTCGACGGCGGCCTGCCGCTCGACGTGCCCGCGGGACTCGACACCGACACCCTGGTGGCCGGCATCCTCGGACCGACCGCGCAGCGTCTGTCGATGCGGTTCGCCGACGTGGGGGAGTACCTCGACTTCTGGCGCAAGCACCCGGCGTTCGGCGAGGCGTGGTCGGACGACCTCGAGCGCTACCTCGCCTACGACCTCGTCGACGACGGCGAGGGGGCGTTCCGCCCGGCGACGAGCTACCGCACGACGGCGGACGACACCGTCGACATGAACACCGGATCCGCCCTTCCGGAGGCCCTCGCGGCCATCGCGCACCCGGTCCGCCTCATCACCGTCCCGCGCGGTCTGCAGAACGAGCCTCCCGGTCTGTACGCTCCCGAGCACATCGAGCGGATGCTGGCGGCCTACCCGTCCGTTCAGCACGAGCGGGTCGATGCCGGCCTCAACCACTACACGATCGTGATGTCGGATGCGGGCGCCGAGGTCGTCGCCGCCGCCGTCCAGGAGGAGCTCGCCGCCGTCGACGCGCGCGTGTAGCGCCGCGACGTCAGCGCGCCGCCGCCACGCGCGTCGTCAGCTGGTGCGCATGGGCCAGCAGCGTGCGCCCGAGTTCCGCGACCCGCTCGGGCGGGAAGCGGAACTCGGCGCCGGTGAGGCTCAGCGCCCACTGCGGGTGCCCCTCGCGGGTGAACACCGCCGCTCCCATGCCCCAGCTGCCCTCGACGATCAGGCCGGGGTTCACCGCGAACCCTCGCGCCTGCGTCTCGCGGAGTCGTGCGCGCAGCCGGCTCTCGCTGTGGGACGCGCCCCACGCATCGCTGAGCTCGGGGTGGCGGGCGAAGTAGCTGTCCACATCGTGAGGCGGCAGGAAGGCGAGGATCGCGAGTCCCGCCGACGCCACGCCGAGCGGAAAGCGCACCCCCTCCGACAGCACGAACGAGCGGATGGGGAAGCTGCCCTCTTCGCGCACGAGGCACACCGTCTCGTCGCCGCGGCGGACCGACAGGAACGCACTCTCCTCGGTGCGCACCGCGAGCGAGCGCACGATGTCGCGCGCGACGCCGGTGATGTCGTAGCGGGATGCCGCGACGCTGCCCATGAGGTACAGCTCGGGCCCCGGCATCCAGCGGCCGGTCGACTCGTCCTGGTCGACGAGGCCCTCGTTGCGCAGCGCCGTGAGCAGCCGGTGCGCGGTCGGACGCGTGAGGTCGGCCTGGCGTGCGAGATCGGCGACGCTGCCGCCGTCGTTCCCTGCCGAGGTCACCAGGCGCAGCAGGCGCGCCGCGCGGGCGACCGACTGCGCCCCAGGCACCGATCGCGCAGAATCCGTGCTGTCCACGATATGGACACTATCGATCGGATCCTCCACATGGCAAACGCCGGGATGCGGTGCGCGCAGCGGCGGGTGAGGATGGGACCTGAATCACCGCGCGCGTTTGAGCAAAGGAGCACACGTGATCGACAAGACCTGGACGTCTGCGGCCGAGGCCGTCGCCGACATCCCCGACGGAGCCTCGCTGGCCGTCGGCGGATTCGGACTGTCCGGCAATCCCATCGCCCTCATCGAGGCGCTGCTCGCGCAGGGCACGAGCGACCTCAGCATCGTCAGCAACAACTGCGGCGTCGACGACTGGGGGCTGGGCGTCCTGCTGAACGCCAAGCGCATCCGCAAGATGACCTCGTCGTACGTCGGCGAGAACAAGGAGTTCGAGCGGCAGTTCCTCTCGGGCGAGCTCGAGCTCGAGCTCACGCCGCAGGGCACGCTCGCCGAGAAGCTGCGCGCCGGCGGATCCGGCATCGCGGCGTTCTTCACGCAGACCGGCGTCGGCACCCAGGTCGCCGAGGGCGGACTGCCCCGCAGGTACAGCCCGGACGGCTCGATCGCCGTGGCGTCGCCCGTCAAGGACGTGCGCACCTTCGACGTGAGCGGCCGCGATCGCGACTACGTGCTCGAAGAGGCGATCGTCACCGACTTCGCCCTCGTCCACGCCCTCCGCGGCGATCGCCACGGCAACCTCGTCTTCAACAAGGCCGCGCGCAACTTCAACCCGCTCGCCGCAATGGCCGGCCGCGTGTGCATCGCGCAGGTCGAGGAGCTCGTCGAGCCGGGCGAGCTCGACCCCGACACCATCCACCTGCCCGGCATCTACGTCCACCGCATCGTCGAGGTGGGCAGCGGCATCGAGAAGCGCATCGAGCGCCGAACCGTCACCGCCACGGAAGGAGCCTGAACATGGCACTCACCCGCAATGAGATGGCCGCGCGCGCGGCGGCGGAGCTCGCCGACGGCGCATACGTCAACCTCGGCATCGGCCTGCCCACGCTCGTGCCGAACTACGTCCCCGCGGGCGTCACGGTCGTGCTGCAGTCCGAGAACGGCATCCTCGGCGTCGGGCCCTACCCGACCGAGGAGAACGTGGATCCCGACCTCATCAACGCCGGCAAGGAGACCGTCACGGTGCTCCCGGGCGCGGCGTACTTCGACTCGGCGACCAGCTTCGGCATGATCCGCGGCGGCAAGATCGACGCCGCCATCCTCGGCGCCATGCAGGTGTCGGCGACCGGCGACCTCGCCAACTGGATGATCCCCGGCAAGATGGTCAAGGGCCCCGGCGGCGCGATGGACCTCGTCCACGGCGCCGGCAAGGTCATCGTGCTCATGGAGCACGTCGCGAAGGACGGCTCGGCCAAGATCGTGAACTCGTGCTCGCTGCCGCTGACCGGCCGCGGCGTCGTCGACCGCATCATCACCGACCTCGCCGTCATCGACGTCACCGACGACGGACTCGTCCTCGTCGAGACCGCGCCGGGCGTCTCGGTCGACGAGGTCATCGCGGCGACCGAGCCCGAACTGACCGTCTCGAACGCACTCACGGTGGAGGCATGATGAACATCAGCGACGACATCGTCATCGTCGCCGCGGCCCGCACGCCCCAGGGGCGGCTGAAGGGCCAGCTGGCGTCGCTCACCTCGGTGCAGCTGGGCAGCGCCGCCATCCGCGGCGCGCTCGAGAAGGGCGGCATCCCGGCCGATGCCGTCGACGCCGTGCTCGTCGGGCAGGTGCTGGCGGCCGGTGCCGGGCAGAACCCCGCGCGCCAGGCGGCCATCGGCGCCGGCATCCCGTGGAACGTCCACGCCGGCTCCGTCAACAAGGTGTGCCTGTCGGGCCTGACGGCCGTCATCGACGCGGCGCGCATGCTCGCCCTCGGCGACGCGACGGTCGTGGTCGCCGCCGGCATGGAGTCGATGACGCGCGCCCCGCACATGCTGATGGGCTCGCGCGAGGGCTGGTCGTACGGCTCGATCGAGGTGCTCGACCACATGGCCTACGACGGCCTCACGGATGCGTATGACTGCGAGAGCATGGGCGCGTCGACCGAGCGGCACAACGAGCGCCTCGAGATCACGCGCGAGGACCAGGATGCCGTCGCCGCCCGCTCGCACCAGCGCGCGGCCGCCGCGACGGACGCCGGGGTCTTCGAGCCCGAGATCGTCCCGGTCGAGATCCCGCAGCGCAAGGGCGACCCCGTCGTCGTGACGCGGGATGAGGGCATCCGCCCCTCGACCACCGTCGAGACGCTCGCGGGTCTGCGTCCGGCGTTCGCGGGCAACGGCTCGATCACCGCGGGCAACTCGTCGCAGATCTCGGACGGCGCATCGGCGGTCGTGCTGACGACGCGCGCGCACGCGGACGAGAACGGATGGGACGTCCTCGCGGTCGTCGGCGCTGCGGGCCAGGTCGCCGGACCCGACAACTCGCTGCACGCCCAGCCGGCGCGCGCGATCGAGAAGGCCTGCGCCAAGCAGGGCATCACCCCCGCCGACCTCGACGTCGTCGAGATCAACGAGGCGTTCGGCGCGGTCGTCGCCCGCTCGCAGCGCGAACTCGGGCTGTCCGACGACATCGTGAACCCGCACGGCGGCGGCATCGCGCTCGGCCACCCCATCGGGGCCTCCGGCAACCGTCTCGTCGTGCACGCCGTGCACGAACTGGTCCGCCGGGGAGGCGGGACGGCAGCGGTGTCGCTGTGCGGCGGCGGCGGTCAGGGCGACGCGCTCATCCTCACCCGCTGAGAGGCAGCCCGGATCAGCCGCGCAGATGACGGCGCATGATGGCGGCCTCGTGCCCGGAGATCGGAGAGTCTTCGGGTGCGAGGACGCCGTGCCGTGCGCGCCGCACGTCGACGATGGCGCCCACGACGAGGGCGACGCTGATGCCCCAGCTGAGCCAGCCCAGCGCCGTGCGCCACGTGAACTGCTCCTCGCGCAGCGAGCGCAACAGGGTGGAGGCGCCGGAGATGGCGCTGAACAGACCGGTCGTGAACAGGTAGGTGCGCATGCACCCACGCTAGCGGCAGGAACGGCCGGGAGCACGGCGCTGTTAGCCTGGCAGACGGAAAGCTCGATCCGGGAGGCCCCGTGACCACCGCAGATTTCGTCGTCGTCGCCAATCGACTCCCTGTCGATCGGGTGACCGGACCCGGAGGCGACAGCTGGCGCCGCTCGCCGGGAGGGCTCGTCACCGCGCTCGAGCAGGTGATGAAGAAGGTCGACGGTGCATGGGTCGGCTGGCCCGGGCGCGCCGACCTCGACGTCGAGCCGTTCGACTTCGACGGCACGCTCCTCGTCCCGGTGAAGCTCTCGTCCGACGATCTCGAGAACTACTACGAGGGATTCTCGAACGACACGATCTGGCCGCTCTATCACGACGTCATCGCCGCTCCCCGCTATCGACGCGTGTGGTGGGACAGCTACGTCCGCGTGAACCGGCGGTTCGCGGAGGCGGCCGCCGCCGCGGCGGCCGACGGCGCGACGGTCTGGGTGCAGGACTACCAGCTGCAGCTCGTGCCGCGCATGCTGCGCGAGCTGCGGCCCGACCTCACGATCGGCTACTTCCACCACATTCCGTTCCCCGCATACGGGCTCTACTCGCAGCTTCCCTGGCGACGCCAGGTGATCGACGGACTGCTGGGCGCCGACGTCATCGGGTTCCAGCGAGTGGCGGATGCCGGCAACTTCGCGCGCGCCGTGCGCCGCATCCACCACTACACGACCAAGGCCTCGGGCATCACGATCCCGCTCCAGGACGGCGGGCACCGCATCGCGCTGGCGAAGGCCTTCCCGATCTCGATCGACGCGGACGGGTACATCGAACTCGCCGAGCGTCCGGACATCCAGGCGCGCGCGGCCGAGATCCGCGAGAGCCTGGGCAACCCCAAGAAGATCCTGCTCGGCGTCGACCGGCTCGACTACACCAAGGGCATCCGCCACCGCATGAAGGCGTTCGGCGAGCTGCTCGAGGACGGTCGCGTCGAAGTGGGCGACGTCACCCTGGTTCAGGTCGCGAGCCCCAGCCGCGAGCGCGTGCAGGCCTACGCCCAGCTGCGCGACGAGATCGAACTGACCGTCGGACGCATCAACGGCCAATTCGACACGATGACCAACACCGCGATCCGGTACCTGCACCAGTCCTATCCCCGCGAGGAGATGGTGGCGCTGTTCCTCGCGGCCGACGTCATGCTCGTCACGGCGCTGCGCGACGGCATGAACCTCGTCGCGAAGGAGTACGTCGCCACGCGGCTCGACAACCGCGGCGTGCTCGTGCTGAGCGAGTTCGCCGGCGCCGCCGACGAGCTCGCGAGCGCCGTGCGCATCAACCCGCACGACATCGACGGCATGAAGGACGCCATCGTCCGCGCGATCGACATGCCCGCCGCCGAGCAGGGGCGGCGCATGCGGGCCCTGCGCCGCAAGGTGCTCGAGAACGACGTCGCGCGCTGGACGCGCGACAACCTCGACGCGCTGGATGTCGCGCGCCAGGCCAAGCTGCGCGAGCAGGCGTCGGCATGAGCGCGGATGCCGCTGCGGACGCGATCGCCCGACTGGCCGCCGTCCCGAAGCTGCTGATCGCCCTCGACTTCGACGGCACGCTGTCACCGCTCGTCGACGAGCCGATGACGGCGCGCATGCTGCCCGAGTCGCGCCGTGCGGTGGAGGCGCTGCTGGACGCACCGGGCACGGTCGTGGCGCTGGTGTCGGGGCGCACCCTCGGCGACCTGCGCGTCATCTCCGAGCACGGCGACGACTCGCGCATCTACCTCGCCGGATCCCACGGAGCCGAGCTGTGGGTGCCGGGGGAGGGACCGGTCGGCGTCCTCGACGACGCCGAGCACGTCGCCCTGCGCGACACGCTGCGAGAGCACGCCGAGGCGGCCACCGCCGGAATGGACGGTGTGTGGATCGAGCCCAAGGCGTTCGGGTTCGGCGTCCACACGCGCACCGCCGACGCGGCCACGAGCAGCGCCGCGAACGATGCGGTCGACGCCATCGTCGCCGCCGAAGCCCCGCACTGGCGCCGGCGCACGGGACACAACATCGTCGAGTACGCGTTCCGCCACGAGGGCAAGGACTCCGCGGTCGCGGATCTGCGCGGGATGACGGATGCCGACGCCGCGCTGTTCGCCGGCGACGACGTCACCGACGAGGACGCGCTGCGCAGTCTCGGACCCGGCGACGTCGGCGTGCACGTCGGCTCGCGCGACGACACCGCCGCGACCGTCATCGTGCCCGACATTCCCGCGTTCGCGGACATGCTGTCCGCACTTGCGCGGACGCGGGTCATAGAGCAGAACCGGGACGCCTGACGGGAATAGACTTCGAGAATGCCTGAGTCGAACAGCAACATCGACATCAAACCCCGCAGTCGCGTCGTCACCGACGGAATCGAGGCGACCACGTCGCGCGGCATGCTCCGCGCCGTCGGCATGGGCGACGCCGACTGGGACAAGCCCCAGATCGGCATCGCGTCCAGCTGGAACGAGATCACCCCCTGCAACCTGAGCCTGGATCGACTCGCCCAGGGCGCCAAGGAAGGCGTCCACGCCGGCGGCGGCTACCCGCTCCAGTTCGGCACCGTCTCGGTCTCGGACGGCATCTCGATGGGCCACGAGGGCATGCACTTCTCCCTCGTGTCGCGCGAGGTCATCGCCGACTCGGTCGAGACCGTCGTCCAGGCCGAGCGGCTGGACGGCACCGTGCTGCTCGCCGGCTGCGACAAGTCGATCCCCGGCATGCTGATGGCCTCGGCGCGCCTGGATCTGTCCAGCGCGTTCCTCTACGCGGGGTCGATCGCGCCCGGGTTCGTCAAGCTCTCGGACGGCACCGAGAAGGACATCACGATCATCGACTCGTTCGAGGGCGTCGGCGCATGTCTGGCCGGACGCATGAGCGAGGAGGACCTCAAGCGCATCGAGTGCTCGTTCGCACCGGGTGAGGGCGCGTGCGGCGGCATGTACACCGCCAACACGATGGCATCCGTCGCCGAGGCCCTCGGGCTCAGCCTTCCGGGCTCGGCCGCGCCTCCCGCGGCCGACCGCCGCCGCGACTACTTCGCGCACCGCTCCGGCGAGGCCGTGGTGAACCTGCTGCGCCAGGGGATCACCACGCGCGACATCCTCACCAAGGAGGCGTTCGAGAACGCGATCGCGCTGGCGATGGCGCTCGGCGGCTCGACGAACGTGGTGCTTCACCTGCTCGCCATCGCACACGAGGCCGAGGTGGAGCTGAGCCTGCACGACTTCAACCGCATCGGCGACAAGGTGCCCCACATCGCCGATATGAAGCCGTTCGGCAAGTACGTCATGAACGACGTCGACCGTCACGGCGGCATCCCGGTCATCATGAAGGCGATGCTCGACGAGGGACTCCTCCACGGCGATGCGCTGACGGTCACCGGGAAGACGCTCGCAGAGAACCTCGCCGACCTCGACCCCGACCCCATCGACGGAGAGGTCGTGCACACGCTCGACGATCCGATCCACGCCACGGGCGGGCTCACGATCCTGCATGGCTCGTTCGCCCCCGAGGGGGCCGTCGTGAAGACGGCGGGCTTCGACGCCAGCGTCTTCGAGGGCCCGGCCCGCGTCTTCGAGCGCGAGCGCGGGGCGCTCGACGCCCTCGCCGCCGGCGAGATCGAGGCGGGCAGCGTGGTGGTCATCCGCTACGAGGGCCCCAAGGGCGGCCCCGGCATGCGCGAGATGCTCGCGATCACCGCCGCCATCAAGGGCGCTGGGCTCGGAAAAGATGTACTACTCTTGACGGACGGCAGATTCTCAGGCGGCACAACCGGCCTGTGCATCGGCCACATAGCACCCGAAGCGGTGGACGCTGGTCCGATCGCCTTCGTGCGCGATGGTGATCTGATACGGGTCGATATCGCGGCTCGCACTCTCGACCTACTCGTCGACGACGCAGAGCTGAGCTCCCGCCGGGACGGCTGGGAGCCCCTTCCCCCGCGCTATACCCGTGGCGTCCTTGCCAAGTACTCCCGTCTCGTGCGCTCTGCAGCCCAGGGCGCCGTCACGGGCTGAACGGCGTCCAGACACAAACCCTCCGAGTCATAGAGGATCTTCACCATGCCTGCCGAACCGATGACGGCCGTGCCCCGGCCCCCCGCTCGCACCGCGTCCGCGCCCGTGCTCACGGGAGCCCAGGCGGTCGTCCGCTCGCTCGAGCTGCTGGGGGTCACCGACGTGTTCGGCATCCCCGGCGGCGCGATCATGCCCGTCTACGACCCGCTGATGGACGACCCCGCCGTGCGGCACTACCTCGTGCGCCACGAGCAGGGGGCCGGCCACGCCGCGGAAGGCTACGCGTCGGCGACCGGGCGCACCGGCGTCGCGATCGCGACGTCGGGACCGGGAGCGACCAACCTCGTCACCGCCATCGCCGACGCCTACATGGACTCCGTGCCGCTGGTGTGCATCACCGGCCAGGTGTTCAGCCACCTGATGGGGACGGATGCGTTCCAGGAAGCCGACATCGTCGGCATCACGATGCCGGTCACCAAGCACTCGTTCCTGGTCAAGACCGCCGAGGAGATCCCCGCCGCCATCGCCGCTGCGTTCGAGATCGCGAGCACGGGCCGCCCCGGCCCGGTCCTGGTGGACATCACCAAGGACGCGCAGCAGGCGTCCGCCCCGTTCGCGTGGCCGCCCAAGCTCGACCTGCCCGGCTATCGACCCGTCACCAAGGCGCACGGCAAGCAGATCAGCGCGGCCGCCCAGATGCTGGCGGCGGCTCAGAAGCCCGTGCTCTATGTCGGGGGCGGTGTGATCCGCGCGAAGGCGTCCGAAGAGCTCCGCGCCCTCGCCGAGGCCACGGGTGCACCGCTGGTGACCACGCTCATGGCCCGCGGCGCGTTCCCGGACTCGCACCCGCAGCACCTCGGCATGCCCGGGATGCACGGGACGGTGCCGGCGGTGCTCGCGCTGCAGGAGGCCGACCTCCTCGTCGCCCTCGGCACCCGCTTCGACGACCGGGTCACGGGCAAGTCCGATCAGTTCGCGCCGAACGCGAAGGTCGTGCACGTCGACATCGACCCGGCCGAGATCTCGAAGATCCGCACAGCCGACGTCCCGATCGTGGGCGACCTCAAGGACGTTCTGGTCGATCTCGCCACCGCGTACTCCAGCGCGGCGGCCGAGGACCGGGCCGACCTCGACCCGTGGTGGGCGTTCCTCGACGGCCTGCGCACCGAGTTCCCGCTGGGCTACGCCCCGACCGAGGACGGCCTGCTCGCGCCCCAGTACGTGATCCAGCGGATCGGCGAGCTGACCGGCCCGGACGCGATCTACGCCGCGGGCGTGGGGCAGCACCAGATGTGGGCGGCCCAGTTCATCAAGTACGAGCGGCCGAACTCGTGGCTGAACTCCGGCGGCGCCGGCACGATGGGCTATGCGGTCCCCGCGGCCATGGGCGCCAAGGTCGCCGACCCCGAGCGTGTGGTGTGGGCGATCGACGGCGACGGATGCTTCCAGATGACGAACCAGGAGCTGGCGACCTGCGTCATCAACGACATCCCGATCAAGGTCGCGATCATCAACAACTCGTCGCTGGGCATGGTCCGTCAGTGGCAGACGCTGTTCCTCGAGGGCCGGCACTCGAACACCGACCTCAACACCGGGCACGGCACCGTCCACATCCCGGACTTCGTCAAGCTGGCCGAGGCCTACGGCTGCCTCGCGCTGCGCGTCGAGACGGAGGACGAGGTGGATGCCGCGATCAAGACCGCGCTCGAGACGAACGACCGCCCCGTGGTGATCGACTTCGTCGTGAGCGCCGACGCGATGGTGTGGCCGATGGTTCCGCAGGGCGTCAGCAACAGCTACGTGCAGTACGCGCGCAACCACTCGCCCGCCTTCAACGAGCAGGAGGACTGAGCCATGTCGAGCCACGTGCTGAGCCTCCTCGTCGAGGACAAGCCGGGTCTGCTGACCCGCGTCGCAGGGCTCTTCGCCCGTCGCGGCTTCAACATCGAGTCCCTCGCCGTGGGCGTGACCGAGGTGCCCGGTCTGTCGCGCATCACGGTCGTCGTCGACGTCGAGGGTCTTCCCCTCGAGCAGGTGACCAAGCAGCTGAACAAGCTCGTGAACGTCATCAAGATCGTCGAGCTGGAGCCCGCCGCATCCGTCCAGCGCGAGCACATGCTGGTGAAGGTGCGCGCCGACAACCAGACGCGCTCGAACGTGCTCGAGGTCGTCAACCTCTTCCGCGGGTCGGTGGTCGACTACGCCGTCGACGCTCTCGTGGTGGAGATCACCGGCGACAAGGGCAAGGTGGACGCGTTCCTGCGCGCCATCGAGCCGTTCGGCATCAAGGAGCTCGCCCAGTCGGGCCTGCTCGCCATCGGGCGCGGCGGCAAGAGCATCACCGAGCGCGTCCTGCGCGGCTGACCCACCAGAATCCGGGCTTGCGCGCGCCGGTCATCGAGCGCGCGGAGCCAGCAGCAACGAAACAACAAGGAGAAACACCATGGCAGAGATGTTCTACGACGAGGACGCCGACCTCTCGCTCATCCAGGGCAAGAAGGTCGCGATCGTCGGCTACGGCTCGCAGGGTCACGCGCACGCCCAGAACCTGCGCGACTCGGGTGTCGAGGTCGTCATCGCCCTCAAGGACGGGTCGAAGTCCACCGCGAAGGCGCAGGAGGACGGCTTCGAGGTCAAGAACGTGGCGGATGCCGCCGAGTGGGCCGACCTCATCATGATCCTCGCGCCCGACCAGCACCAGCGCTCGATCTTCAGCGACAGCATCAAGGACAAGCTCACGCCGGGCAAGACGCTCGCCTTCGCGCACGGGTTCAACATCCGCTTCGGCTACATCGAGGCGCCCGAGGGCGTCGACGTGATCCTCGTCGCCCCCAAGGCACCCGGTCACACCGTGCGCCGCGAGTACGTCGCCGGCCGCGGCATCCCCGACATCATCGCCGTCGAGAAGGACGCGTCGGGCCAGGCCTGGGACGTCGCGAAGTCGTACGCCAAGGCGATCGGCGGCACGCGTGCCGGCGTCATCAAGACGACCTTCACCGAAGAGACCGAGACCGACCTGTTCGGCGAGCAGGCCGTCCTCTGCGGTGGTATGTCGCACCTGGTCCAGTACGGCTTCGAGACGCTGACCGAGGCGGGCTACCAGCCCGAGATCGCCTACTTCGAGGTGCTGCACGAGCTCAAGCTCATCGTCGACCTCATGTGGGAGGGCGGCATCGCCAAGCAGCGCTGGTCGATCTCGGACACCGCCGAGTACGGCGACTACGTCTCGGGCCCGCGGGTCATCGACCCCAGCGTCAAGGAGAACATGAAGGGCGTCCTCGCCGACATCCAGTCGGGCGCGTTCGCGAAGCGCTTCATCGCCGACCAGGACGCCGGCGCCCCCGAGTTCCAGGCTCTCCGCGAGAAGGAGGCGCAGCACCCGATCGAGACGACCGGCCGCGAGCTGCGGGGCCTGTTCGCGTGGAAGCAGCAGGACTCCGACTACACCGAGGGCTCGGCCGCGCGCTGATCCCTCGCCCATGACCGCCGGCTCATAACGCTCGGCTTCACCGGCTCCCGCCCCCCGCACCCAGGGGGCGGGAGCTCTTTCGTGGGCGGGCGCGTGCGCGGTAGCGCGGCTGTAACGGGTCGGACACCCCGCCGATATGCGCGTATGTCACCCTCGACTGCACGATCGGGGAGATCCAGACCGAGGAGGTGCGAGATGGAGGATGTCGCGGGCACAGCGGTCGCGGTGACTGTGATGATGGCCGTCATCGGGATGCTGTCGGTGCGCCCGCCCTGGCTCGGAGTTCCGCCGGCGGCGGACCTGCCGCCCGGCGATGAGCACCTCGACGAGCTCGACGAGTTCTGGACGTAGTCGCCGTCCGTCGACACGGAGGGCGGCGCCGCGCGGTGACCTCGTGCACGCGCGGTCCTGTGTGTCAGACCTGCGCCGCGGCGAGCTCGGCCAGCCGTGCGCGTCCGGGACCGATGCTCGCCTTGAGGCGTGTGACGGCGTCGACGACCGCGGGGTCGTCGGCCCGATCGGCGGGGATCCGCGAGGGATTGAGGGTCGTGGTGTTCGCCCATTCGCGGATGTCGGGGTGGCGCGATATCCCGAGTGATGCGTCGCCGCCGACGATCTGCATCTCGACCCAGTCCTCCGGCGTGTCCGAATACGGCGAGGGGCGGCACGCGTCATTGCGCTCCTCGTCGGTGGTGCGGGTGGCCTCGACGTAGCCGGTGAGGGCGGCGCCGAAGCAGGGGAACCCCACGCGCACCGCGCGCGGGCGGATGGCGTCGGGCTCCCAGATCGGCACGAGCTCGCGGGTGGGCAGCCCAGGGGCGGCGCAGTGCACGATGACCGCGTCGGGCGACACGGCGACGTCTCCGTCGTCGAACGACAGCCGGCCGCGCCCCACCGA
Organism: Microbacterium thalassium; assembly: GCF_014208045.1. Classification (NCBI taxonomy): domain Bacteria; kingdom Bacillati; phylum Actinomycetota; class Actinomycetes; order Micrococcales; family Microbacteriaceae; genus Microbacterium; species Microbacterium thalassium. The sequence continues at coordinate 2,724,929 of NZ_JACHML010000001.1, read as the reverse complement.
GCGCACATGCCCGCGCCGCACGACGTCGTCCACCCGCCGCAGCAGGTCGAGCTCCCACGACGCGATCGTGGGCGTCTTCGCCATCGTGGGGGTCACGCTGCGGTCGATGCGAAGCATGATGTCGCGATCCTCCAGCCGCAGGAAGATGTCGTCGGCGGACTCGGACTCCCTCACCGCCTCCATCGTGTCGGCGGCCATGCCGAGGAAGATCGCCGGGTCTGGCTGGACGACGGCGCGGTTGAGGATCCACGGCTCGCGCGGGCGCACCCAGCAGATCGCGTCCGGGTCGACGCCCTGCTGCTGGAGCCACACGCACGCGTCCATCCCGGTCTTGCCCGAGCCGGCGATGACGAACTGGTCGGGGACGTCGGAGAGGCGGACGAGGTCGTTCACCGGCAGCACGTTCGCGTGATCCTCGACGACGAACGGCGGCGGCGACGTGGCCGGGATCTCGCCCGACAGGTACGTCGCGTCGACGATGCGAGCGCGCGCGGCGTCGTAGCGGGCGCCGCTGACGCGGGAATGGAACAGCCCGTCGCCGTCGTACTCGCATCCGGGGAAGAAGGCGACCCGACCGGTGGCCAGCATGCGGTCCATGACCCGCCCGTAGTACGCGCACACCTCAGGCGCGGTCGCGCGCTCCTGGAGCCCCTTCTCGGGCCCGCGCGTCTGCAGGCGTCCGCCGCCCAGCAGCGTCGAGGCCACACCGTAGAAGGCGGATGCCTGATGCAGGCGCACGAACGGATACGCGTCCAGCCAGTGTCCGCCCGCGGCATGTCGACGATCGACGATCGCGACCGTCACGTCGGCATGGTCGACCAGCGCGTCGGCGAACGCCATCCCCATGGCGCCTGCGCCGACGACGAGGTAGTCGGCGCCGACCTCCGTGGCTTTCGCCATGGAGCCATCACACTCCTGCCGTGAGA